>JBCCIF010000023.1:0-38090 GCA_039028335.1 Bacteroidota bacterium | reverse complement strand
GAGGAGTGCTTTTAGTAGCGAGCCACTTGAAAATCAATTTCCTTGGAACCAATAGTTAGAAAATAAAAGACCATTCTCTATTTTATTTGATTTTGAACTAAGCTCAAGTATCCATTGTGAATTTTACGCGAAACAGGTCCAAATTCTCCTGATCCAATTGTTCTTCCATCTATGTTCTTAACAGGTGTTATTCCTCCGAACGTTCCGGTTACAAATGCTTCGTCTGCTCCATAGACTTCGTACAAACTGAAGTCTTTCTCTAAACACGGTATGCCCAGTTGATGACAGACCTGAATTGCAGCCCATCGGGTAATTCCATTCATGCAATATTTTCCCGTTGAAGTCCATGCTTCTCCATTTTTGATCATAAAGAAATTCGTAGCGTTGCAAGTAGCCACCATGCCATTAATATCTAGCATGAGCGCCTCGTCAGCACCAGCTTCAATCGCCTGTATGAGCGCCTGTACTTCATGAAGCTTACTGTGACAATTGAGTCGTGGATCCAAATAATCTGGAGAACCTCTTCGTACCGTGCTTGTAAATAGTTTAATGCCTTTTTCTCGGCTTTCTTCTGAGGCTGTTTTGTATTCTGGAATTATGACTATGTTCGGGCCACTTATAGTTAATCGAGGATCTTGTGAAGGTGTTTTCTTTATTCCTCTGGTGAACATACATCGCACATGAACACCATTATCCATTTTGTTTTTTTCAAGAACAGTGTAAATAAGCCTTTCTAATTTTGTTTTACTTATCTTCAAATCCATTCCCACAGCAGAAGCAGCCTCCCACAATCGCTCCATATGCTTTTCAAGAAATACCAGAGTGCCATGATGTAATCGTATGGCTTCCCATATCCCATCTCCAACTAAATAACCACTATCAAAAACCGATATTTTCGCTTCATTCCTTTTGTAATAATCACCGTTCACATAGATGAGGATATCATCATTCCGGCTATCTACCTCTGCATTATGGGTCCCATGTACATTCATACTTCAAATTTGAAAAAAGAATTGAGTTGACAAAATGATCAGTAATAATTGTTAATAAAGCTACAGGCTAAATTTTAAGCATGTGCAAATGCGACTCTTTTTTTTCCTAATTTGGTATAGCTAACACGAAATATTAACACATTAAGCTAATTCACTATGAAAAGAGCTATTAGAGAAATGTCAAAGTTCAGCAGGAGAGAAGCGGAGACTATTTTGGAGGCTTACAGGAGTAATGAATTGGAGACGACCATTTTTCCCTTTAAAGGGGAATTGGTAGATGGAGTAATTTGGAGGCAGGAAGATGCTTTGTTTTTGATTCCGATTAAATCAGTAAAAGGCATGTCTTTTGAATTACCAGAGGATTTAGTTGAAAGAGAGCCTGAAGAGGAAAAGTAGAAATTTCTAGAAAAAACGATACCACCTAAATGTCTGAGTCTATTTGACGATTTTTTGTATTTTATTGGCGGTGAATGTCAAGCGGTCAACATATGTTTGTATTTTAATTTTTCTAAGCTTAGGCCTTTCAGCTCAGTTTGGTGTAGATAGTCATTGGCATTTTGGAGATAGTTTAAGTTTAGATTTTCAATCTAATCCTTTGGTCCTAGGAACGAGTTCTATTCAATGTCCTTCAAATGCTGAGGGCGCAACATTAAGCGATGAGAATGGAAATCTGCTCTTGTATTCAGACGGTAATGGCATTTATAACATTAATGGCAATAGTGTAGCGAATGGCGTTTTTACGAATTCAGCTAGAGAAAATCTCATAGCACCTGTGCCTGGTCAAGCCAATCGATATTATATATTTCGCAGTGATGCGGAATTTGGAGTAGATTATTCAATAGTAGATTTCAACTCAAACATAGAAGGAGAAATAGCACCCACCGAAAAAGAAACGCCCATTCAAAATTTTGAATCTGAACTTTTATTGGCATCACATCCAAATAATATTGATTACTGGTTAATTGTTGTACATAATCATTCAGGAACGTTTCAAGAGCTCGAAATAAATGTGTATTTGGTTTCTTCTTCAGGCATAGTTTTGAATTCTGAATTCTCTGACAATTTTTTCTCTATTGGATGGTATGCCTTTGTAGATGATGCGCGTATCAGTCCTAATTGCGATAAAATAGTCACATCGCATAAGGGGCACAATGTCACTTTATTTGATTTTAACAATGAAACAGGCTTCATTGAAGATTACTTTGAGCAATCTGCAATTCTTCCAGATAATTTCTCGATCTCGCAGTTAAATTATATAGAATTTTCCTCATCAGGAGAATACATCTATGTCCTGCAAGATCATTATTTCGTAACGCGATTTGAAGTGCTCGATAATCCAATCGATTTTCAAAACAGCGGGGAACTGATCGTTTGGAATGACACCATGTACTGGTCGCATTTGAAAAGAGGACCTGATGGACGAATCTATTTAATCAATCAAGAGACGGAAAGGATAGACTACCTTTCGAATACAGATGAACTTTCTGCAGCCAATGTCGATTTCGTGGAAGGCGCGATTGAAATGCCTCGGCAGGCCGATTTTTTTCCCAATTCTCTTTCTCTCTGTTTAAGTCCTCAATTCATTTCAGCGAACAATATTTGTGAGAATTGGACGGCAAATTTGCTGGCTTCCGGATTTGACTTTGCAGACAGTCTTTTTTGGGACCTTGAAATTCCAAATTCAGAAGACACGCTCTTTTTCGATTTGAATGAAGAAATTGATGGCTTGGTGCCCGGTACATATCCAGTAGAGTTTCATTACTTGGCAGACACAACCTGGTTCATTCTTTATGATACAATAGAGGTATTTACGCAACCTCTTTTGGATTTCGGGCCAGATCAAACCTTGTGCGAAGGCGAGAGTTTGGAATTGATTGCAGGACCTCCTGAGTACAACTATTTTTGGATTGACGGGAGCAATGAGCCTTCAATCTTGGTTGAATCTCCTGGGCTGTATGCAGTTATGATTGCAAACGGTCCTTGCGCAGCTTCAGACGAAATTCAAATAGACTACATTTACGAGCCGGAAGTAAACTTAATCGATAGCGTATTGTGTTTCGAGGAAGCCTTTGTAACTCTTCATGCTTTTGATCAACATGCGGAACAATATATTTGGAATACAGGTGAAAGTTCGGATTCACTTTTGGTAAACGAAGCTGGAGTTTTTTCTGTGACCCTTATAAATGATTGTTTTACAGTAATTGATTCGGCTAAGATAGAATACGTTCTTATTCCTGACTTAGTGGATAATCTATATGAAGTTTGTGGACAGGACAGCTTACTTATTTCAAGCTCCTATGATGCTGGCAATTATTCATGGAGCAATGGATCAGAGGAAAGTAGCTCTCTGATTTTGAGCGAAGGAAGCTTTTTTGTCAACGTTGAAGATCGAGGATGTCAAAGATCAGATCTTTTTGAAGTCAATCGTATTCCCTTTTTTGAGTTAAATACTATCGTATATCCCAATGTCATAACTCCAAATTTTGATCAAATGAACGAGGTATTTAGACCCTTTGACCTCATTGATCCTCAGGACGATGTTTGCGGCTACAATACTTTTAAAGCCGAGACTTTCGTTTTCGATCGATGGGGACTTCAATTGAGCGATGGCTCTTGTAGTTGGGACGCATCCGAATATTCCTCAGGTACGTACTTTTATATTGCCAATTTAACATCGCAATGCTTGGATAAAGCTCAAGAACAAACAAGAAAGGGGACTTTTCAAATTATTCGTTAATCGAGTCCTAAAGCTTCCAAAAGAGGAGGGTCTCTTTCATAAACATCTTCAAAAAAATAGATGTTATTTTCATCTGCAAAGGCAGTTGAATACGTCAAGTATACAGGCAAGATCTCTTCCAAATTTAAGCGAGTAGGCTCGCGTGTTTCAAGAATCGATTGAATGCTATCCGGAGAGACTTCTTGATCCTCCAAAATCAATTCAGAAAGCCGAATAGGGTCCTCTACTCTAATACAGCCATGACTAAAGGCTCTTCTTTCTCTAGCAAAATGTCGCCTTGATGGTGTATCATGCAAATAGATGTAGTGTGGATTGGGGAAAATAAATTTCACGCGTCCCAAAGAATTACTGCCTCCAGCACCCTGTTTTACTACATAAGGGAAATTGCCGACTTTAATTTGACTGAAGTCTACATCGGCAGGATTTACCTTTTTCCCTGAACCCGTAATCAACTCCATATTGTTCCTTTGAAAGAATGTGGAATCTTTTTGTGCTTTGGGAAGAAATTCATTATTGCTAATTGAAGAGGGGACTGTCCAGGTGGGGTTAAATACCACATACTGCATTTCATCTTTGAAAATTGGAGTGGCCGAAGTAATCTTACCAGCCACAACTCGAGTTGACCATACCAAAGCAGAGTCTCGAATAAGTCTTAGTTCATATCCAGGAATATTAACGAAAACATAAGAAGGGGGAAGGTCATGATAAACCCAGCGCGCTCTTTCCAAATTAATTTTCAGGAGCTCCACCTTTTCTTCTGCACTAATGTTTAACATGTCTAATGTTCCTTTTCCTATAATGCCGTCATCATTAAGTCCATGCCTTATTTGAAATTTCTTTACAGCATCAACCAATAGCGAATCGTATACCGGATTATTCATTAAACTGTCCTTCTGAAGACTATCCATTAAAAGTTCAAGATCTCCTTCAATCAACAAGCGCTTTCTCAATTTTGGTATGAACTTGCGGTACTCATCATGCGGTTCTATTTTTTTTATAGCAGTTTGCAGAGGGGCCCAACCTCCTGAATCCCTTAGTGCTGAATACTTCTTTAGTCCCTCGACCATACCCGAATAGTACACCGTGCTTGGCCTTAAATCGCTTACGATTTTTTTGATTTCACCATGAAAAAGATAGGTGGTCAATTCATTAAATAAGACAGGTGACACCTCTCGTTCTTCCCGGGTCAGGGTTGGTTCAAATGAATTAGCATCTGTCATCCCATTTAAAAGGTGATAACTGTATAGGATTAATCCATCGGTCAACAAAATATCTCGCTCTACAAGCTCCTTAAATTCATAGGAAGGGTTAATTTCAAGTTCCAGTAATTTTTGAACATGATAATTACTGGGTTCAAGTCCTTCTTCCTTAGCGTCTAATAAGACGTTGAGCATTTCTCTCCGAAGGGTGTCACTGTTCCAAATTAGACGATAGGCAATTGAATCATACAATTGAGGCAGCATGGTCTTGCTAAAGATGGGCTCTTCTAAAATGGTAAATTCTTCTTCAATCAATATAGAAGATATGTTCTCATGTAAAAAAAATGCAATGAGATTAGAGTCAGCGGATCTCTGAATGGCCGCCTTTATAGCTGTAGAATCAACTTTAATGACTTCGACTTGCTCAGATTCGGGTGTTTTTGGGGAACATGAGAATACAAAAAGCCCAAAGACAGTAAAGGCTCCTAAAAGACGAACCGCACTAGTAATTTGCGAGCAGTTCTGAATTACTGGCGTAGTTATTTTGATTCGCATATATGAAAAGTAAACATCCTTCTTTTATCGAATGTATAACTTCTTCGTAATTTTCAAAAGGGAGTGCAGGACATCCATGGCTTCTACCCAATCTTCCATGGGCTTGAATAAAGTCCTTGCTCACATAGTCAGCCGAATGAATAACGATTGCTCTTTCGCGTGCTTTATGATTAATTCCATCTTCGAGACCATCAAGGCGCAAAGAAAGGCCATGTTTTCCGCTGTAAGTTTCAGCAGTTTTAAAAAATCCGAGGCTACTTTTATAGGAGCCCACTTTATTGCTAAAATCAGTAGCATACAATTGCCCCGTATTCTTTCCGTGTGCTACCAAAGAAGAATAAAGCAGAGTTGTATCCTTCATGTCAATCACATAAAAGCGAGAATCATTTGCGCTTTTGCTGTAATCGATTACCACTAAATTTTCTTTGAATGCTTGTCCTTTATGCAGCAGATTTTCATAGCCTTCAATAGCTAATTCTATGGCACGCGCATTTACGCGATAATCAAGTGCCTCTGCGAATGAAGGTCGAGATGCTATACTTTCGGATAATGTGTTATCAAGAGATGGTTTAGGCAAAGAATCTGGCGCTCTAAAAGAGGACCACAATAGTAATAAGAGCACAAACCCAAATGTGCTGTAAATTTGCCTTTTCATTGATTTCATTAATTTCCCATTCCGTTCTACGTAATTCTTTGCGAATTAGTTCCTTGCATGCACAAGCCATAAAGCTATTAAAAAACTTTTGGCCTAGCAAAGAGCCAGTCATCTAATTAACGTGTGCTTGTTGAATTTGGAACAAGATTCGAAAATTAAACTCTTTCTCAAGCTTCGGGATTATATTCTTTAGAGCGATTTGCCAATACGAGCAATTTTTGTCTTCGCTTGACGCAATAAGCATAGCGTATAAATAACATTGAGTAGTTAATTAATCAACAATAGCCTCAGCAAAGGCTTTGAAATACTCAGTAATTTGAAATCAAATATTATTACAATGAATAAGTTTTTCTTGGCTTTGATTGCGTGCTCGCTATACACAGGACTGATCGGACAGGGATGTGTAAGAATTACCTCAGTAAATCCGGTTACAGATATTATTACGATTACGAATACTACTGGAAATACGGCAGACCTTTCTGACTATAGGCTCTGTTCACTTTTCTCCTATACGAATGACATAGAAAATGGAACGACCATTATTTCCGGCAACCCATCCAGCATTCCTGATGGCACAGCTATTGAAATTCAATGGCCCATCAACAACAATGCTGCTGACCTCGCTTTGTATTTGCCATCTGGAAGCTTTTCTGATCCTACGGCTATGGTGGATTTTATGCAATATGGGGGCTCAGGATTAGGACGCGAATCTGAAGCTGTTCAAGCTGGATTGTGGACTGCTGGAACCTTTGTAACTAATAATGGAAATATGACATGGGTCGGGACCTGCTTGGATCATTCCGCAGGAAATTGGTTTTCAACAAATTTGTCAGAACTTTCAGAGCTCTCATTAACGGTAGCTCCGAATCCGGTTCAAGATGAGTTGACAATACGGGTTGAGAATTCCGAATTAACCCAAGCAGCTATTCTGATTTATAATCTCAATGGGGAATCAATTTTAAATGAGACTTTTTTATTGGTGAACAATCAGGTAAGGTTGAATACATCCTCATGGGCGAATGGCACATACGTTCTTCAGTTAAGAGATAAACGAGGCAATCTGTTCCTAAAGAAAATCGTTAAAGATTAAGACAGAAGGAGAGAAGTAGATTTACATTTTCTGGCGAATTTTTTATCCAAATATTTTTATTTACGTTTAAACCGTAATGGACAATTCAATATTGGAAAGGCAAGCAAAGCTTGCAGAAGCCTATATGTCGAATGCCGATTCCGATAATCAGCTTTCCTATCACAACTGGGCGCATGTTTCGAAAGTCCTTGATTCTGTAAGATTACTCAGCAAAGATCTTGATAACGAGCTTCAAGTTGATCTTTCTTTGGCGGCTTTATGGCACGATGCGGATTATGCAAATGGCTCTGAAGCACATGAAGAGCGATCTGCGCAATTAGCGATGGAAAAACTTGGTTCTGAAAACTTGAACGAAGAACGAAAAGAGCGAATCAAGCGTCTCATTTTAGCTACACGGATGGAATACATTCCTAAGAGTGAAGATGAAAAAATTATAAAGGATGCCGATTTGTCACATTTGGCGTCAAAGGAATACTTATTGTTCTACAACAACCTGAGGAAAGAGATCAATTCTTTGGGGAACCATTCTTTCACAAGCGAAGAATGGAGGCAAGAATGCGTGAAGTTCATGCAAAGTATGAGTTTCTTGTCTGAAAAAGGCAAATTGCTATTTACCAATGGAAAAGAAGAAAACCTCAAGATTATAAAGAATATGTCTGAAGATCTAGCCAAATTACCTGACGAAGAACTGACAAAAGAGCAGAAAAAAGCGCTGAAGAGAGAAAGGAAGCGACATGAGCCTAAGTTCAATCCTGAAAAGGGGATTGAAACCATGTTCCGTGTGGCTTTGAGAAATCATATAAACCTGTCGCGTATAGCTGATGACAAGGCAAATACGCTCATTAGCGTAAATGCTATTATACTGTCCATTGTTCTTTCAGCCCTGTTCCCGAAGCTTGATTCTAATCCGTTCTTGCTTTATCCGGGCATTAGTTTGATTTTAGTGAGTATTACAACAATAATAATTGCAACACTTTCAACAATTCCTAAAACAACACATGGTACGGTATCTGAAGATGACGTAAAAAACAAGCGCGGTAACCTTTTGTTTTTCGGTAATTTCCACAGTATGAGCCTAAAGGAATACGAATGGGGAATTGGCGAATTAATGAAGGATGGACAATATTTATACGGCTCTTTGACGAGAGATCTCTACTTCTTAGGAAAAGTGCTCAATAGAAAATACAATTACTTACGATACGCCTATTTAATTTTTGTGCTGGGTCTTATCATTTCCATATTTTTATTTGTTTGGAGTATAGTGACCTTGCCACCAGAGGCAACCTTATAATATTATGAAGATTAGCAATATAGAAAGAGAATTTCCTGCAGATGTCTATTTGAATTTCCAGCATTTGATTAGTGGCATTAAGGAAAAATCAAAAAGCATAAAAGGGCTTCAAAGAGAGTACTACGATAAAGTAATTGCTTTGATGGATGAAAATCTATGGTTGAGTCAAAATATCTCTAAAGAAGAATTGCCCAAACGAAAAGACGTAATCAAAGAAATAGTTGAGCTAATGTTCCCTAAAGTTTTAGAGGACAATGAGTTGAAAATGTTCACTATGCCTTGGGATTTTATTCCCATCTTTCAGTCTACTCGTATGGAGAGTCTTATAAAGTCTGCTGGTAAAGACTTTGATCTCAATTTTTCAGATTTCTCAGATGATCAGTTATACATATCGGGTTGCACCTATATTTTGGCAAAGCATTACGAGATGTTTATTCCCTATTCGCGACCCTATGTTTTTGACATTCCAGATGAAAGTTCGGGAAAAATCACCAGTTATCGTATGACCCTCAATGGTGATTATCTTGACCTGGAACCGACTGAGAAATCAATAGAAATAACCGAAGAGATTTTCAATGAACTAATCGATAATTACGATGATGTAAATGTTTGGAAGAAGTATTTCCCTCCTAATTCTTGGAAGTTTACAGGATTCACCCTAGTGAACTTGATGAACGTCCAGAATGACACACTTGTCAATAGAATTACGGAACATCTTTTGAATGCCGATCCAGAAGGATTTGAGCAACTTAGACTCTATATCTCCGAATTTTTGGGCTTTGATGTAGACATTTCATTTGTCAATATGCAAGGACCACAATTTTTACAACCGATCAGTGAGCAACATAATCGCCTAATGATGGGTGATAATGAAGTGATCAATTGTGATGAATTACTCTGTGAATACAGTTATCAAGAGTTACTGAAGAATAAGCGCCCTATTGCAGTGCCGAATATTCCAAAATTCGCGAAGAAGTCGGACAGTTTAATTGCAAAAAATTTAAAGAAAACCGGTAGACTAAGCTATTATGCTGCTCCTGTTATGTACGAAGATGAAATCTTAGGCATAATGGAATTGGGGGCATCAGAAAAAGGACTTTTAAATAAAGCCATTGGTGCAAAGTTACAAGAACTATTACCGATTATATCGGTTGCTGCAAGACGATTCAAGCAAGAATTTGATACGCGTATTGAAGCCGTAATACAAGAAGAATGCACAAGTATTCACCCTTCGGTTAAATGGCGTTTCGAAATTGAAGCCATGAAACATATCTCGGCTGTAGATTCTGGTGAAGTAGAGCATCACTTTGATGATTTGGTTTTCCCAGATGTCTATCCGCTATTTGGTCAGTTAGATATTCGTGGAAGTTCTACGATAAGAAATGAAGGCATCAAAAATGACCTTCTGACACAGCTTTTAGGGGCCAGGGACATTTTAGAAAAGGCGAAGAAGATTAAAAAGCTTCCAATATATAGTGAGTTGACTTTTGTTATTGATAGCCTCAAATCAGAGTTGAAAGATGGTCTTGTTTCATCAAGTGAGCAAAGCATTTTACGCTTTTTGAATAAAGAATTGGATCCGATATTAAAAGAGATTGCAACGAAAGATGGAAGTTTAGAAAAGGCCTATGCCAAATATGAAGGAACACTTCATCCAGAGTTCAGATTTGTCTATAAAGAGCGCAAGGCTTTTGACGATGCCGTGAATACGATTAATAGAAAACTGGCTCAGTATATCGATGAAAAGCAAGATGAAGCTCAAGAAATGTTTCCGCACTATTTTGAACGGTATAAGACAGACGGCCTGGAATTCAATATGTATATAGGCGAGTCGATTACGCCTGATGCTGGCTTTCACCCTTTGCTGGTAAAAAATCTGCGGCTATGGCAATTAATTGTTATGCTAGAAATGGAGCAAGAGATGCATACGCTGCGATCGAATATGGAGAAACCTTTACAAGTTGCATCACTTGTATTGGCATTCAATAGCTCTTTGAGTATTCAATTTAGAATGGATGAAAAGCGTTTTGATGTCGAAGGGGCATACAATGCGCGTTACGAGATTATCAAGAAGAGAATCGATAAAGCGCATATAAAGGACACCGATATTCGAATAACTGAACCTGGGAAAATGGTCGTTGTGTATAGCGGTTCTGAAGAAGAAAAAGAATACCGAAGATATTATCAGTTTTTGGCTTCAAAAGGGCATTTGGTCGAAGAAAGCTTTGAGATCGTTCAATTAGAGGACCTGCAAGGTGTGACAGGACTAAAAGCTATTCGAGCTGACATCCTTTATCCAGAAAGCCCATCGAACGTTGGAATAAAGGAGATAATTGAAGAGATAGAGGGCAAAAAGACGGTCAAAAAATAAAATGCCTATACATAGATATTCCCGGCAATTAGCGCTTGAAGAGATAGGAGAGAAGGGGCAAGTTAAATTAGCTGAAGCATCTGTTTTAGTCGTTGGATGTGGAGGATTGGGATCTGCATTATTGCCTTTTCTGGCTAGTTCAGGTGTTGGGCATATTGGAATTGTAGATGGAGACAAAATTGAACTTTCCAATTTGCACAGACAAGTATTGTATTCAGATGCTGATATTGGTCTCTTAAAGGTTGATGTGGCGGCCAAGCGATTAAAAAATCAAAACCCTGAAATTGAAATCGCTAAATACCCCGAATTTCTTGATGCTCATTTAGCCCTTGAACTGTTCCCAAAATACGATGTCATTGTCGATGCAAGCGATAGATTAAAACTTCGCTATTTAATGTCAGACGCTGCAGTGCTTGCCGAAAAGCCTTTTGTCCATGCTGGAATAGAAAAATGGGAGGGTCAAGTAAGTGTATTTAATTATAAGAAAGGCCCCACATATCGAGATATCTATCCAGAGATGGATAAAAATGCTCCGAATTGTTCAGAAGCTGGAGTATTGGCCACTAACGTTGGTATAATAGGTCTTATTCAAGCGCAGGAAGTAATTAAAATTATACTGGACTTGCCAGATATTCTTAGCGGAAAATTACTCTGTTTCAACACGAAGAACTATAATCAAAGAATTCTGACCTTCAATAAATCGAAATCCCCTGAAATAACGCGTAATAGTTTTTTAAACGCATTTGGCAATCCTTCCTTTTCTTCAATCACATTCGATTCAGTGATTGGAACTAATTCAGCTATTATTGATGTAAGAGAAGAAGGAGAGCTGCCAATTGTTGAACATTCAGATATTACTCAAATTCCTTTGAGCGATTTAGAAAAGAGACTACAAAGCAGTCATACTTCAAAAAGAATTGTTCTTTTCTGCCAAAGTGGAATCCGAAGTCAAAGGGCTGCTATTTTATTTCGAGACGCTGGATTTAAAGAAGTTTACCTGCTTAAAGAACAAGCACCTGAGCTTTCAAGGCTGATTCCAGAAAGTATTTGACTCCTTTAACAAGATTTGTCTTATCGTTTTACAAATGTATAGGTTAATAGTTTTTCGTCCTCGCTTGAAATAATGAGGTGATAAACGCCTTTTTTTAAAGAGCTCAGGTCTATTGTATTTCCATTTAAGTTCTTGCTTTCTATCTGTTTTCCATTAGAATCATATACCTGATATACTGTGTTCAGGAAATAATGATCCATTTGAAGTATGTTAAGAACCGGATTTGGAAAAGCTGAAATTCCGACATCACCTAATTCTTGTACTCCAGTCATATCATCAGTTGTGAATGACCAAACTTCTGAATAAGGGGAGCTGCCAACTGCATTATTACCTCTTACACGCCAATAATAGGTTGTACTCGGCAAAAGCCCTTCTGCATTATCACTTGTGCCAATTGTATTCTGGACTGTAGGCGATAGAAAGGCATTTGAAACGTCAAACTCCAAACTGTAGTCCTCAGCACCTGCTATACTTTCCCATGTTAAAGGCACGCTTGCTGTAGGCAATCCAGATGCACCATTTGCAGGGCTTATGAGGTTAGGGGCCTGATTCAAAGGTGCAGTTGTTGTAAATGACCAGGTTGCCGAATAAGGAGATTCGCCAAGACTGTTAAAGGCCTTTACCCTCCAAAAATACAAGGTGTTTTCTGAAAGGTTACTCAAGGTCAGACTACTTGAAGCAGCTGGCAAAACGCTTGGGGTCGGAAAACTTGCATCACTGTCAATCTCAAGCTCATAATTCTCTGCACCAGTAAGGTCATTCCAAACCAAATCTACGCTTATGGGGTTGACTTCTGTCGCATTGTCTAAAGGACTGCTTAGCGTGGGACCATCATTCAGCTGATTAAGTGTAGTAAAAGACCATGTTTGAGAATAATTAGAAAGTCCATTATCCGTTTCAGCTCTAACTCGCCAGTAATAGGTGGTCATGGGATCTAAATAATCTATATTTAAGGAAGGTATCGAACTGGTTTCAATTGCAGGCAAACCGAAAGATGGATTTACATCAATCTCAATCTGATACGTTAGCGCTCCGTTCACTCCTTGCCAGGTTAAATTCGCATTCATTGGATCTATAAAGATGGATCCATCAAAAGGACTGGAAAGTAATGGCGTCTCAATAAAACTGCTTGCATAACATTCCTGAATCTCTTCATCCGTTAACAGGCTGCTGTATAGTTTTATCTCATCTAAAGCTCCCAGGAGGTTATCCCCAAGTGCAGTCAAATTGGGATTGTCTTCATTGGCATTGAAATTACAGCCGTCAATGTTAATACTCGTATCGGTTAAGCTGTTCCCGCAAATAGAAGCAACTAAATTTTGAAGTTCGCCATCAATGTACATTTGAATGGTCATATTGCTTTTATCTACCAAGAGGGTCAGATGATGCCATTCATTGTCATTGTAAATATTTTCCGTTCGAATACTGACATCATCTCCAGGTCCATCACCCGCTTCAAACGTAATATGACCTGTGCTATTCAGTATACCTATATGCCAGCCATTTCCATTAGTAAGTAAATCCCTGAAAAAGTACTGCGTTGCTGCTGAACCACTTTTGAAGTTTGTCAGAAAAGTGAAATTTGTAGTCAATCCAAAGTCAATAAGTCCACTGGAGTTCACCCAGAGCTCAGCTCCACTGCCATTGAAGTTTAAAGCGCTATTGTCATTTCCTAAAGCATCTGTCGTTGCATTTGTACTTTGAGCAAACAAGGTACTGAATGAAGTAGCGGCTTGATTGTCAGTATTTCCATTGTTAAAAGGATAATAAAAGATTTGTCCACTTTGAGCGAAAGTCAAACCAATAATTGCCAGAAACATTAGGGATAGCGCTATTTTTTTCATTTTCAATTCAATTTGCTACGAAATTAATTGATCTCATTTAATTCTAGATCATTTAACAAATATTCTCCCTTTTTAAGCTCATACCATTGCAGGATTTAGATTGATTGAGCTAAAACCAGGTGGCTGGACATTTTCTCATATTCCATTCGATTTTTGCTTTAGGCAAAAGTGAGGTGAATGTTAAAAGCGAATGTAAATAGTTCTTTTGTTAGTTTTTTAATAACTTAATAGTTCAATCTAAAAAACACCTTAAAATGAAAAAAACACATTTTCTAGGGCTATTAGTGTTGGCCCTTTCAATTCAAACTTTAAATGCTCAAGTAGCTCAAACGAGAAATTGGCTTTTCGGTGACATGCAATCCATAAACACCAATTTCACCCCTTATTCCTTGAACACTTTTACACCAATAACAGCGGTGCACGAAGGATCTGTTTCACAAAGTGATGACCAAGGAAACTTACTCTTTTTTTATGATGGTATTCAGATTTATGAAGGAGCAAATCTAAATACGGTAATGACTGGTGGAAGCCATCCACTTTTGATAATAAATGATCAAAATGATAATTCGATCACTTCAGCAGATGGGGCAATTTCTATTCAGGATCCCAAGGACTGCAACCGATTTTATCTATTCACCTCCGGAGTGCACTCACAGCAATTGTTCTTGCAATTTTTCATTATTGACTTTAATACAAATCCAAATGGAGTAGTGACTTATGGAGGACAATTATCAAATGTGCCTATTTCTGAAGGGATTACGGCAGCCTTGCATGCCAATTCAGAAGACGTTTGGGTAATAGTTCATCAACGTCAGAGTAATAATTTTTTATCCTTTCTGGTCACGGCTGGAGGGCCTCAATTAACGCCAGTCATGTCAACTGCGGGACCAATATTGTCCGCTGCCGGAGGCGCAGGATGCTTGAAGACTAATATTGACGGGGATCTATTAGTGCATTCAAGTCTATGGGATAATGTTATAAGTCTATATGACTTCAATTCAAATTTGGGAACTATAACCAATAGTGTCATACCCTTTACACCCCCAGGACCGGCAATTATTTTCAATCCGTACGGAGTAGAATTTTCGCCAAATTCTGACTTTCTTTATTATACCGAAGTGTGGTGGAATACCGCTAGGATAATCAAACATGATCTAGTCAATGATGTCCAGGTGCAATCGATTAATCATCCATTTCCAAGTAATGGTTACGAGTATGGTGATCTTCAATTAACTGAAAATAATCAAATTATAGTCGCGGATTATTTAGGCACAACAATTATCGATTCTCCAAATAATCCTGGTCTAATGACCCTCTTTAATGGGCCTGCTTTAAATTTTGCACCCATGAATGCAATTGGTCTCCCGACTTTTCCTCCATATTTATTCGGAAACGTATACACATCGCCTGATTGCATCAGCGAAAACTTTTGTAAAATATTGGACGATGGAGAAGCGGGAAATGGCTATGGAAGGACAATAAAGTCAACAACAGATGGGGGTTATTTGGTTGGAGGCTTTGGGTCCAACAGTTTTGGATTTGCAAATTCTTGGTTGACAAAATTTTCATATAACGATTGCCACGAAAGCGATATTTTTGGAAACATTGATGATATTGATGAGACTTTTTCTGATGTTATAGAAGGCAATCCATTTGGTACGAATGCGGGCAGTTATTTTGTAACAGGATCTACAAACAATACCAATACCATAATGCAAAACAATTCCAACCTAGTATTGGCAAAAATAGATGCTGGGAATTTCTCTATAAACTGGTCCGTTCAATTTGATATTTTCGATAAAGAAGAAGCTACGAAGATAATTGAAACAAATAATGGAGAATTAATTTTAGCTGGCACGGGAAATAATGGAGGTGAAAATTTATTGTTTGTTCGAATTGACCCGTCAAATGGCGCAATTATCGGAAGTCCACGGACTTTTGGAAATTATAATCCCAGTAGAAGAGAGGTTTTAAGGGATATTGCATTAATACCCGGTACAAATAATTTGGTTGCGGTCGGAGAAAGAGGAAATGCAGGATCCCGACATCCGATGATTCTCACCTTCACAGATCAGTTGACACTTTTCAGTGAAATCATTTTGCTTTATGGTTCAAATGACTCTTACCAGTCTGTTGAGATAGTTGGAGACAAGATTTATGCCGCAGGACGATCAAATGGTCGAAATGGGACCGATTTTGATATTCTTATTTCAGAATATGATTTCACATTGGCACATATCAGAAGTTTCTTTTACGGTACAGAAGACAATAATGAGAGAGCAAGAGATATGTTTGGATATACAGATGAATATGGCGAATCTTCTTTGTATTTGGGCGGATTTTCTTCACCTTTTGGCATTGCAAATGATTTAGATGGAATTCTCATGCGCGTTTCTCTGCCAGATATGCAATTTCAAGAAGTGCAGAAATCTACACGAAACGAATTAGATATATTCACTTCTATCAGTCATTTTAATCAATTTGGCGAAAAGGTCTTGGCGACAGGATGGATTGAAAAGAGCCAAGGAGGAGACAGGGAGATATTTATTGTGAAATTTGACAATTCAGAGTTTTTGAATTCGTGCTGTACAAATGGAATTGAGTATGGCAGATATAAATTCAAGCCAATCTTTATAAATGATGGAGATCCGACATCTTGGAACTCTGATTGGTTAGATTATATGCCTTGGGAGTCAAAGCATGAACTACTTGAAATATGCAAGGAAGGAGAAAATGAGCAAAGATCTTTTGAATTGATAAGTTTACTTAAAGATGGTCAGGATTTTGTCATTTTCCCCAATCCGGCCAAATCTTCGATTACACTTTCATCTGAAGGATTGAAAGATAAGCTATTGACCATTTCTATTTTCAATATTCACGGTCAGTTGATTTTCGAAAAACCCAATATTCCAATAGTCAACGAAGAATTATTTTATTCGATCAATACTTCAGACTTCTCTGAAGGCAACTATATTATTTCAATTACAGGAGATCAAACCTTTGTAAATGAGAAACTCATTATTCAAAACTGAGCTTCTTTTTTTTGAGATAAGAAGAATGTAAGACAATTAAAACTTGAAATACAGCCGGGATGAATCATTAGATAATTCGTTCCGGCTTTTCTATTGACGCGGACAATTTCATTCTTGCATTAATACTCCTTATAAAACAGAATGTTTCTAATCGCTATTTTTTCATTGACTTTAAAAATGCTACCGTACTTTCTTTATAGCTCGCGCCTATAGGAATTTCGTGATCTCCTACATGAATATCATGGGCGCTAAACGCTTTAATCAATTGGGTATTGATGATAAAAGAACGATGCACTCTGAGAAAGTCATTCGAAGAGAGTTCGCTCTCAATTAGGCTGATACGGTACTTTGAAGTGATCTTCTCACCGTCATTCTTGTGAATAGTAATGTAGTCTTTATTGCTCTCTATAAACATGATCTCTCTTTCAAAGATCTTGTGATGTATGCTTCCTGCACGCATTAGAATAAAGGATTCTTCCAAATTACTTGAACTCTTAGTTTCCGCTTGAGCATTTGCGCTCGACAGGTAACGATCCACAGCTTTGTAAAAGCGATGAAATGTGATCGGTTTAAGAAGATAGTCCAGCGCCTGAAGATCGTAAGACTCGAGAGCGAATTCCCTGTGCGCAGTAGTGAAAATTGTCTCTGGGGGATCTTTTAAGGTCTTTAAGAAATCCAAACCACTCATATCTGACATCTTGATATCGAGAAAAAGCAACTCAATCGAATGTTCTTTAAGCAAACCAAAGGCATCTATTGGGTTATTGCAAGTTGCAACTACTTCCAGTTGATCAATTTTAGATATATGGTTCTCAATCAATTGAATGGCCAAAGGCTCATCATCTACGATCATGCATTTTACTTTCTTCATAATGCATCACTGGTTATTTCTAAATTAACATTAAATCGTTCATTATTCTTTTCAATTGTCAATCTATAATCATCTTGATAAATCAATTCCAATTGCTTTTTAATGTTTTGTAAACCGATAGACGCTTTGATCTCCTCGGTTTGCAAAGGAGTAATAGAATTGGAAATAAAGAATTGAAAATAGCCAGATTTAGAAACAGTAGCAATCTCAATCAGGGGAGATCCGCTGTCTTTTCCAGCGCCATGTTTAAATGCATTTTCAACCAAAGACAATACTATTAGCGGTGGGATTTTATTTTCCTTTTCAATCTGTTCATCAATTTGCAATGTTAAGCGATCTCCATATCTAATTTGTTCCAGCTCAATATATTTGCGTATCAATGTCAATTCAGAACTAACTGAAACCATTGAGTCATCAGTGCGATAGAGGGCGTAATCCAGAATGTCAGACAATTTAGCAATAGACTCGCTCGTATGCGGTGATTGGGAAATGGACATTGAATAAATATTGTTCAGCGTATTGAATAGAAAATGAGGATTCAGTTGTGCTTTGAGCATTTTAAGATCATTTGCACTTCTTTCCTTAGCCAATTTCAATTCATATTTTATGTTTCTCTCTCTTTCAGCAAGGTATTTAATAGCAATAAAGATGGTTGCTACTCCTAAGTTAGAAGGGATGTAGCGAATAAATAGCATATCGATTTGAGTAAGGATTTCATAAATCGTTTCCTGTGGAAAAGGCCCTTCTGCCGTTATTTCTTCAGCTACATGCACAATCATTATCCGATTAGCGACTGCAAACAAATAAAGACCGATTATGAAAAGGGTTGTCCCCAATAGTCTTTGCTTTTTCTCAAAAAACAAGGGTATAATCAAATAGGCTGTGAAATAGGTAAAGCCTATTTGTATGCATAAAGCACAGATATTAAATACAATTGACTTGGGAATATCCAAGTCCTTGTGAAAGGACAGTTTTATGACATCCAGTAAAAAATAGCAGAGCCAAAAAAGCACATGCATCAGTATGCGTTGACTTTTAATTGTTCTATTCAAGCCAAAAACTCCTTCCATACTGCAATATACCCCAAAGAAGAAAGAAAGGTGCTTCGTGATGACAAAAGGCCAAATCCAGCAGACGTTTGATACCTCATGGATGTCGAATGGATCATTCCTTCTAAATAAACTCTATGGCTTCGCAAGTCAGGCGTCTGTCTACACTAGAAAACTGCAAGAAATATTCAACGTTCATTTGATCAGAAATCAAAATTTAAGGTCATGAAATATTTAATTCTGTTCAGTTTAGTCTTTATTTATTCTACGTATAATGCGCAAGGCTCCTACAAGATTTCAGGGCGTATTATTGATGCGCAGAGTAACGAAGCCATTTCTTTTGCTTCAATTGGATTATTTAATAGTGCCGACTCGGTTCTAATTAAGGGCACCGTATCCGATTCTATGGGGCATTTCAAATTTGATGAAATTGAAGGGCTGTATTTTATCAAAGTCGAGTTCTTAGGATATAGCGCTTATCAAATTGAAGAGTTTTCATTGTCACAAAACATATCGCTCCCTGAAATAAGACTAAAAAGTAGTTCAGAGCTTTTAGAAACCATAGAAATTAAAGGTGAAAAGTCTAGTGTTGAATATCATATGGATAAACGGATATTCAATGTGGGCAAAGACTTGACGTCAAAAGGAGGAAACGCAACAGATATTCTGGGAAATGTTCCTTCCGTAAATGTGACTGCAAGCGGAGAAATTAGCTTAAGGGGCAACAGTGGAGTTCGGATCTTGATAAATGGCAAAGCCTCTGTCTTGACTCAAAATGGAGGGCTCGAAACAATACCATCAGAGAATATTGAACGTGTCGAAGTGATTACTAATCCCTCAGCAAAATACGATGCTGAAGGTACGGCCGGTATTATCAATATAGTTTTGAAGAAAAACAAGAAAATGGGATACAGCAGCTCTTTGCAACTAAGTGGAGGGATTCCTGACGACAATGTGATCAATTACAATGCGAATCTAAAAGGCGATCGAATCAATTTCTTTTCGAATTTCAGATATGGCAAACACCGATATGAAGGCTATGGGGTCTCTGAGCGCATTGACTTTAATAATAATGAAATAGTATCTGTATTGAATCAAAACGTTATCAGAGAAAGAAGTAGAAAGGTTTTAACGATTTACGGTGGTGGCGACTATTATATTGATTCTTTGAACACACTTACCCTCAGTTATTATCATCGAAACAACCTTAGTCAAAACAGCATAGAATATGCCTTTACTGAAAGCGATTCTTTGAATATGGTCTTCAGCAGCGCTTTGGAAAATTATCGAGAGCCTCAAATCGCAAGTCAAATTGAATTGGTTTATGAGAAAAATTTTGCCAAAAAAGGCAAGAACTTCAGACTGAATATGCAATACGACTTTTGGAATGACGATGAGAATGAACGGGTAGAGAGTCATTCAGATATTTTTAATGAAGGAAGAAGCTTTGAATTAAGAAGCCGAGATATTGAGAGCAGTGATGACTTTATAATTCAATCTGACTTGAGCTTACCGCTATTGAATAATCAACTGATTGAACTGGGAGTAAAAGGAGAATTCAGAAGAATCGATAGCGATTACTCGGTTTGGGAAGATGAAGAACTGGTTGACAGTTTGAACAATATCCTTCAATACTATGAGTCAATAGTTGGGACCTATCTTCAATTCGGAAATCGCGTAAATAAATGGAATTATCAATTCGGATTAAGAGGAGAGTACTCCTATACCCATAGCCGCGATTTAAAAGATGAGTTCATAACAGATAAGAAATACTTCCAGATCTTCCCCAGCGCGAGTTTAAATTACGCACTTTCTGAAGCTGCTCAATTGCAATTAAGTTACAGCAGAAGAATAAGAAGACCACGTTTCTGGCAATTGAATCCTTTTGGCGGAATTGCTGATTTGCGCAATCGAAGAATTGGAAACCCTGATTTGAATCCTATGTATTCCAATATTATTGAATTCGGTTCAAATTTCAGCAAAGGCAAGCTGAGCTTCAACCCAGTAGTCTACGCAATGACATCCAACAATATATTTCAGAATGAAGTAAACAGGGTTGAAGATCTTTTATTGACGAAATCAGTGAATGCCGGTAGGGAGGAAGCAATTGGATTTGAATTGAACACCTCTTATTCTGCGACAAAAAGCATTCGATTGAGACACGAGTTGAATGTATATGCATATAGGCAAAGCGGTTTGTTCACGATTTCAGATCAATCCCTTTTCAGTCGCTTGAATGCCAACTTTAGATCGAAAAATTCGAGCATTCAAGTCAGTATGAATTTTCAGCAAGGTGGAAGAAATGGTCAATTTGAAATAAAAGATCAATATTGGATGAATATCGCTGCCAATCATGATTTCTTGGGTGAACGTGCAAGTGTTTCATTCAACGTCCGAAATGTTTTGGATTCACGAAATAATTTGGAAAGCATTTTTGGAGAAGACTATCGATTAGAAAGCGAGAATGTTTGGGCAGGTAGAAGATTCAGAGTCAACGTTACCTATAGATTAAATAGAAATAGAAATCACAGAGATCGCCTTCCTGATTAAAAGGATCATTTTTCCGATTAAACCATCATGGAATCCTGCAGTCTAAATTTCAGAACCGCTCAAAGGAGCAATAAAAGAAAGATAATGTTAAGAACAATTGGATTGATACTGTTAGGAATAGGTTTAGTGACAATGAGCTCTGGTTTTACAAGCCTGGATAAAGTTCCACATGATAGAGATTGGGAAAGAATAGGGAGTAAGAAAGTTGACTTCAAAATTGACAAAGATGTCATTATCGTTGGAGCTGATGAAGGCCGTTATAAGAAATTAAAGATTGCCGTGTCCGGAGGAAGCTTAAATATGCATAGAATGACCGTTCACTATGCGAATGGTTCTAAGGAAAACATCGCTTTGAAGCACAACTTTAAGCCTGCCACAGCGTCAAGAATCATTGATTTAAAAGGCAATTCTCGTGTGATTAAAAAGATCACATTTATATATGACTCTAAGAATAGACAAGCGCGTAAAGCCAAAATTCACGTGTTTGGAAAGCATTGATGAGAGATAAGTAGTCATGAAGAACGCGGTCGATTTAGGCATGAAGGTCACAGTATTGCCTATTTCAAACAATTGAGTCAAAGACAAGGAAGACTTGCCCTTTTCGGATTAGCCTATAAAATTCGCTCTTTCGGAAAATGAACAATCTACGGGATGAACCGAATTACCTTAGTGTTTAATGATGGATTGTCTGTAAAACTGTTGACCATCATTGATTTCCAGGATATACGCTCCTTTAGCAAGAGAGGAAGCATTTACTGTTCGGCCGTTAACTTCTATTCCACTCATTTGAGCACCCGAAACATCAAATACGCGAATTGACTTCCATTTGATGTCTTGAGGTAAAAAGAAGACATCTTCAAAAGGCATGGGATAAAGCTCAATTTTATTTTCCTGAACTTCTTCGATTGAAGTCACACCTGGATCGAGTTGGTACCTATAGGTAGCCGATTCACCATCATAGGTTTCACCAGCGACTAAATACACCCATCCATCAATAATGAAATAAGCAGGGGCCCAGCGCGACATACCGGGGTGAGGAGTGAGTTCACTCCATTGATCCAATAATGGATCATACTCCCAAAATTCTCCCGTGGGCATGGGTTCGTGGTCGCTATTGTTATAGTCGGCAACACCGCTAAGTGTATAGCCTTTTCCATTGTAAGCAAATTGAGCTCCCGCCACACGAATGTAGGAGGGGTGATCAGCTATCTGTGACCAAGCATCAGCGGCTGGATCGTAACGATACCAATCCGAAAAATGACCTGAACCTACATAGATATAATCATCGATTACAAACTGATAGGGGTGATGTCTGTTTGGTCCAATAAATGTAGATTTTTCTGTCCATGTGTCTGTTGGAATATCGTATTCCCACCAGTCTCCTAGATTACCGTTATTGCTTCCTAGACCCATATACAATTTGTCATTGTAATAGACCAAAGCGGGGTGCGTTCTTGGCGCACAAGGACAATCAGAGAGTTGTTCAAAGCTCTCCGTTGGACCGTCAAATCGCCATAAATCGTTGGTATTGCCGTTGAATGAACCTCCAAAAGTCTGTCCAAAACCAAAATAGCCAATGTCGCCATCCATGTCTCCGATGCCAAAGCCTCTTTGAAGATCTGAGTAATCAGCTAATTGCTGCCAGGTATCATTTACCGGGTCGTACTTCCAAACATCATTACTGACGCTTCCCGAAATTACATAGCCATATCCACCAGCAGAAAAGCCAATACCGTGATGTCTTCCGGGGAAGGGGCTAGGGGAGAGCTGCTCCCATTCTTGAGCATTTGAATTTTGACTGAATGATAAGAATAGCGCCAGTGCTATTCCGAAAATAGTTTGATAAGATGGTTTCATGTGATGAAGATATCCTTTAGGAATAACTTTCATTTCTCTTAAATGTTCAAAAATTGGAATTCTGGTAGGAGCGTTCTTGATTGATATGGTTCAGTATTTATTGGATATTTCTAAGGAAATCAGATCTAATAAGACCGAAGTAGTTTAAGGCAATTTGGCCAAAGATATAAGATGAAAGACTAATTATTTAAACCTCAAAATGCATCCCTTTCTTCAATAATGCTTTGTATTTCCTTTTATTGAACCGAAAGAGATTTCCAGGGCGTCCAGCTCCTTCTCGTTTTGCCTTTTCATTCAACTCTTCCAGAATACCCAAGCTCATAAATTTTTTCTTGAAATTCCTTCTATCTATATCTTTATCTAGCAAGGCAGCGTACAATTTTTCCAAATCGGAGAAAGGAAATTTGCTGTCTAATAGTTCAAAACCAATCGGTTGATAATGGACTTTGTTTCTTATTCTGTCAACAGCTGTTTTTAAAATAGCTTTATGATCAAAGGCCAATTTGGGTAATCTTTTAATATTGAACCAAGCTGCATCTTCGGCATCTGTGGATGCTTTTAGCCTGCTGAATTCTTTGGCTTTTACGAGTCCGAAATAAGAAACAGAAATCACACGTTTTCTCGGGTCTCTATCGGGTTGACCGAAGGTGTACAACTGTTCGAGGTATTTTATTTCAACCCCTGTTTCTTCCCTCAATTCTCTCTCTACAGCTGTCTCTAAGTCTTCATCATCTAATACAAATCCCCCAGGGATCGCCCACATTCCCTGAAAAGGAGGGTATTTTCTTTTGATTAAGAGTACTGAGATTCCCGTTTCTCTATTGTATCCAAATACTATTGCGTCAACAGCAATTTTAATATTTTGTGTTGTTTTCACGCAATAAAGGTATGATTTATTCTCTTTAACGGTGTTCTACTCCTGAGAACATTAATTTATGTAATATTTACACAAATAATTTGGAATTCTTATATCTTAAGCACTATATTTGCGTACATGATACACATATAGAATTAGATGTGGTTCAAATAGCATTTACTTTCATACTCTTAAAGTTCTTTTTTTTGTAGGCATCAAAAGAGAAAAATTGAAGAATAAAAGCGACCTGTTCGTGTCAATGAAGAGGAGTCAATTCATAAGGCATTAGTAAAATGGAAGTGATGATTGAATTTTATAAGTTATGATACTGTATAGACCAATAGGTGTAAAAGAATACATTCTGATTAAGGAAAGTGGATACAAGAAATTCCCACCTCGTTTAGAATGGCAGCCCATTTTCTATCCTGTATTGAATCAAGCTTATGCAGAACAGATAGCAAAGGAGTGGAATACAAAAGATGAATTTTCTGGATACTGCGGATTAGTTACAGCTTTTGAAGTGAATGAAATCTATATTCAACAATTTGAAGTGAAAGTGGTAGGAGGAACAATGCATGAAGAACTATGGGTTCCAGCAGAGGAATTAGCTGAATTCAATGAAATGATTATTGGAGAAATAAAGATGGTCAGTGCCTTTTTCGGAGATCAGTTTAACATAATTAACAACTCAGAATTAGAAATCTACTATAACAAGTACCAATGAAAGTAGAAATTATACAAGCTGATATTACTAAAATAAAGGTAGACGCCATTGTCAATGCAGCGAACTCTTCCTTGTTGGGAGGCGGTGGAGTAGACGGAGCTATTCATAAAGCAGGCGGTCCAGATATCTTGGAAGATTGCATGAAAATAAAAGCTGCACAAGGAAAGTGCAAAACGGGAGACGCTGTTATAACAAGAGCTGGAAATTTACCGGCTAATTTTGTTATCCATACCGTTGGTCCATTCTACCGTAGCGGAGGTAAAAAGAAAAGAGCATTTCTCAAATCCTGCTACGATAGATCTCTTGAACTATTGGTTGAGAAGGGACTCAAAACAATTGCCTTTCCGAATATTAGTGCCGGGATCTATAAATTTCCAAAAGAAGAGGCTGCTCAAATAGCAATGAGAACTGTCTTCAATCATTCGTTGAGTAATCATATTGACTCTGTTCAGTTTGTTTGCTTCGATGATGAGAATTATACGATTTATAAAACTTTAGAGAATGAATTTAAAAACTAAAAAATATATAGAACAAAAAGAAGAATGGCCACAAAGCGGTTATCATATTATGGCCCAATATGACAATGAACAAATCATCGTTTATCAGTCTTATCGGCCAGAGATCGGCAATTTTGCTGTAGAGAATCAATATTTTGGCGGAGCTTTTAGTCTCAATAGAATGACCTGGATTAAACCCAATTTTCTATGGATGATGTATAGAAATGGATGGGGGACCAAGGAAGGTCAGGAAGTGGTTCTGGCCATTCATTTGAAATTTGAAGCATTTGAGAAATATGTAAATAATACAGTCTACTCGACTTTCAATGAGGAGAGATATTCAAGTAGAGAGCAATGGCAAGAGGCAGTCAAGACTTCATCTATTCGTTTGCAATGGGATCCAGATCATGATCCATATGGAGAAAAATTGGATCGAAAGGCCATTCAAATTGGATTGAGAAATGAAATGATCAAGACTTATTCCAATGAAGACATTATCAAAATTGAAGACGTATCTGAATTTGTGAAAGACCAAAGAAAATGGGTTCAAGAGCATGACTTGGATAAATTGATTTTACCCATTGAAAAACCCTTGCTTTTTTCAGATGATGTATTGAATCAAAAATTAATGCTTGAATCATGAATGCAGCTATTAATAAGAGAATCAGCAAATTGATGAGCTTGGCCTTGAGACACAAGCCAAAAGCCTTAGGAATAGAGCTAGATGCAATTGGATGGTGTGGCAGTGATGAGCTCATTAATGGATTAAAACGAAAAGGTATAGAAGTTGACTTTGACTTGCTCAAAGAAGTAGTGAATGAAAACGATAAGCAGCGTTTCATATTCAATGAGGATGGAAGCAAAATTCGCGCTAATCAAGGGCATTCAATAGATATTGATTTAGAGCTTGTTCCTGCAGAACCACCTGAGTATTTGTATCACGGAACGATAAAGAAGTTTATGGACGCCATTCAAAGAGAAGGGCTGAAGAAAATGAGCAGACAACATGTTCACTTAAGTCATGAAAAAGAAACGGCTACAAATGTTGGCTCTAGAAGAGGTAAGGCAATAGTGCTGACCGTACGTTCTGGTGAAATGAACAGAGATGGAATTGAGTTTTATCAATCTGCGAATGGTGTTTGGTTGACGGATAAGGTAATGCCTCATTATATTTTACAAGATGATTAAAGCAGGTACAGACCTATTAATAGGAGTTGCAGTAGGTGACGCCTTGGGAGTTCCTTATGAATTCAAATCGCGTGAAAGTATGCTTAAGGATCCTGCAAAAGATATTGTAGGATACGGTACCCATGGCCAACCTCCCGGAACATGGTCTGATGATAGTTCTCTTACTTTTTGTTTGGCTGAAGCTCTTTTAAAAGATGCTTCTCTAGAATCTGCAGCAAAAAAATTCATCTCTTGGAGAAACGAAGCATACTGGACAGCACACCATAGCGTCTTTGACATAGGAATGACAACTACACAGTCAATAAGTCGACTGGAAAAAATTTTAAGCAATGGTTCATTAGATGAATTAGAATTGTTGAAATATGGAGGTCTAGAATCAGATAATGGCAATGGTTCTTTAATGCGAATACTGCCTTTGCTATTTGAAATAAAGAAAAGACCGATAAAAGAGCAGTTCGAAATCACTTGGAAGCACTCAGCATTAACTCATCGTCACATAAGGGCAGCAATGAGTTGCATGATTTACTTAAAGTTTGCCGAATTCATTTTGGAAGGAAACGATCTCAGCAATTCATACCAAAAGATGAGAACATCAATTAAAGATCTTTGGAATGAAATGGACTTCTCAATGAATGAGCGTCAGCACTTCAAAAGAGTAATTCAAGAAAATATATGTGATGTTTCAAAAGATGAAGTGCTTTCAGGTGGCTATGTCATCGAGAGTTTGGAAGCAAGTCTTTGGTGCATCATGAAAACAGATTCCTATGAAGATGCAGTTCTTACAGCTATAAATTTTGGTCATGATACCGACACTACAGGAGCAATTACTGGTGGCTTAGCAGGCCTATATTATACTTGCGAAGGCATTCCAGATTACTGGATTGCGAATCTGGCTAGAATGGAAGATATAAGATCACTTGGAGACCGATTAGACCGAAAATATGGTGCTTGAAAAACTCTTTTATATCTAAATGTGAAATGCATAGCCTAGAGCTAATAATCTTGCTTTATCACATATCCTTTTTTAAATAGGCTTATTCATTTTAAAATTAATAATATTCAGGATTGAAATGCGCACACTAGTAATAGGAGACATACACGGAGGACTTAAAGGATTGTTACAGGTTCTGGAGCGAGCAAAAGTAAACTCGGATGATCATCTTATTTTCTTAGGTGACTATGTAGACGGTTGGAGCGAATCGGCTCAACTCATTCAGTATTTCATTGAACTAGAACAAAGCCATAAATGCGATTTCATTTATGGGAATCATGATGCTTGGTGTTTTGATTGGCTCTTAGAAGATGCAATGAATCCCATTTGGTTGAAACATGGAGGTCAAGCAACAGTAAATTCCTATGAGAGGCTGACAAGATTAGAAAAAGAAGAGCAATTGGAATTCTTCAAGCGCATGCAGAATTATCTAGTAGATGATCAAAATCGATTATTTATACATGCAGGCTTCTCTTCTATGCACGGCCCTGAAAAAGAGCATTACCAAACCAATTACGGATGGGACAGAACCCTTTGGGAGGTGGCTTTAGCGGTACATGGAAAAATGGGCAAGGACGATCAATTGTTTCCCAAACGGCTCAATCTTTTTCATGAGATTTACATTGGACATACGCCAACTATAGAGTGGGGGATAGATTATCCATGGAAGAGAGTAAACGTTTGGAATCTGGATACTGGTGCTGCATTCACAGGTAAGCTTTCTATTATGGATATTGATACAAAGGAGTATTGGCAAAGCGATCCCTTAATCGATCTCTATCCAAAGGAACGAGGGAGAAACTAAAATTTTTGATCCCTTATTCGAACTAATTATCATGCAAAACAACATTCTAAATTAATTTGTGTTATATTTACACATATTAAGATTTGAAGATTATGAATGCTCTACTTCTCACAGACGGATACAAGACTGGCCATCATCAGCAATACCCAAAAGGGACTGAAGAAGTTTATTCAAACTGGACAGCTCGTAGTAATAAATATGCTCCAGAAGGATGTGATAAGGTGCTCTCTTTTGGTCAGCAATATGTGCTTCAGTATTTACACGAATACTTTGACCTTCATTTCTTTTCGCAGGACAAAGAGAAAGTATGCGGAGAAATGAAAGAAGAATTATCGCTCTATTTAGGCACAGACTACGATGTCTCTCATTTCGAAGCATTGCATGAACTAGGTTATTTGCCCATTAGAGTGAAATCACTTCCCGAAGGAGTGGAGGTTCCAATTCGTGTTCCCATGCTCACCATCGTCAATACAAAACAGGAATTCTACTGGATCACCAATTTCTTGGAGACCATATTTTCAACACTCTTATGGCAGCCCATGACTTCTGCTTCAATTGCCTTGAACTATAAACGCAGATTCAAATACTGGGCTGAAAAAACAGACCAAGAAAATACAGCCTTTATAGATTTTCAAGGACATGATTTCTCCATGAGAGGAATGGGAGGTGCAGAAAGCGCACTAGCTTCTGGGATGGGACATGCATCCGTATTCTCAGGTTCAGATTCCTTACCCGTCATTCACGGATTCAGAAAATACTACGGAGCAAATGGCTTTGTCATTGGATCGGTTAATGCAACTGAACACTCTGTAATGTGCGCAGGCACAAAGGATGATGAGATTGAAACGTTTAGACAATTGATGAAAACCTATCCCAAAGGAATCTTGTCTGTCGTAAGCGATACTTGGGATTTATGGAGAGTACTGCAAGAATACCTTCCCCAATTGAAAACGGAAATACTGGCCAGAGAAGGCAAACTAGTAATTAGACCAGATAGCGGAGATCCAGTAGATATTATTTGTGGGACTATGAGAGAAATGGGAGAGGGCACAGCCCAAGAAAAAGGAGTAGTCGAATTGCTATGGGATATCTTTCAAGGCAGTACAAATGCTCAAGGCTTTAAGGTTTTAGATGCTCACATTGGAGCCATTTATGGTGATAGTATAACAACTGAAAGGGCTGAACAAATCTGCCAACGATTGCACGATAAAGGATTTGCGAGTACAAATGTAGTTTTGGGAATAGGTTCTTTTACCTATCAATTCAATACCAGAGATACCTTTGGTTTTGCTATGAAAGCCACATCAGTTGTGGTCAATGGAGAGAGAAGAGAAATATTCAAAGATCCTATTACTGATGATGGAACAAAGAAATCTGCCAAAGGATTGATTCAAATTCTAAAGAAAAACAATAAATATATGCTCAAAGATCAGGTCAATGAGGAGGAAGAGAAAGAAGGAGAATTGCAAGTGATTTATGAAAATGGGCAGTTTTACAATGACACTAACTTGCAGGAAATACGAGAATGCGTAAATCAACTAATTTAACAAAGGAACATGTACGAAGTCACCACATTCAAAGACGGGCAAGTAGCCTCCAAGATTACAGAACCAGGAGATTTGCATGTCAAAATACGAGGAAATACCTATGCAGATTTATTCAAAGCGGCATCTATAAAAGAAGCTTGGGATCATGCAGACCTTGAAAACAAGAATCGAATAGCAATTCTTGAAATTACTTGTTTAATTGGACAACGTTCAGATAGAAGATTCAATGAGAAAGAGTCCTTTGATTTGAAAGTTATAGCCGATTTCATCAATAACATGAATTACGATCAAGTAAAAATTTTACATCCACATAGTTCCGTGGTTCTAGCATTGATCAATAATGCTGTGCAAAAAGATCATTTGCCCTTTGTAAAGAAGGCCTATGAAGAATTGAACAAACCCGTCTTGGTCAGCCCAGATGCTGGAGCCTATAAAGACACGCACCGTATTGCAGAAGCATTAAATGCGAAACTGGTTCCAGCCAACAAGGTAAGAGTAGAAGGCAAGCCCATCATTAGCATTCAAGGAGAAGTGCAAGGTCTCGAATGCTTAATTGTAGACGACATAGCAGACGGAGGCCGAACCTTCATTGAATTGGCCAAAGCATTGAGACAACAAGGTGCAAGCAAAGTTTTTCTCTATGTAACGCATAGTTTGTTCAACTATGGCCTTAAAGAAATCAATCAGCACATTGATGCTGTTTATTGCACCAATAGTTACCGAGAAATTAAAGAAAGCAATGTTGCCGTTATGAATCTAAATTTTGGATAGTTATGGTCCGATTTGCTCATAATTCTTTTAATTCCTTAACTTCGCCAAGTTATTTAGAAAAAATGAACTTCAGAAAGAAACAAAACGTAATGGCTTTTCACGCGGCAATAAGAGCAGTGTGGAATGGCAGTGCAATGGACTAATCTGAAATCGAAATCAATTCTTTAGCGAAGGCCCTTTCTTTTCAGAGGCCTTTTTTTGTGCTGCAAAATTCAATCAATACACTTTTTATAATAAAGCACAAATGAGAACAATTAAAATCATAACTACTATTATAATTCTGCTGATATCTAACATTCAGTGGGAGAGGGTTTGATTGTCTAAATTTTAAATTAGCGCATTGAGCCTCTCCATTTCGAGAGGTTTTTTTATGCCATTTTTTTTACCTGCATAAAAAAAGCAGGTGTAATTTTATTGAAAATGAAAACGTTTGAAAAAATACGAAACATAGGAATAATGGCGCATGTATATGCAGGAAAAACAACGACTACAGAGCGCATATTGTATTATACCGGTCTCATACATCGAATGGGTAATATTGACAGTGGAAATACAGTCATGGATACTGATCCTCAGGAAAGCAAAAGAGGAATCACCATTTCTTCCGCGGCCATTTCTACATTTTGGAAGTATGCGTCCGAAGAATACAAGATAAACATCATTGATACACCTGGTCATATCGACTTCATCATTGAAGTAGAACGGTCTTTGCGTGTTTTGGATGGTGCGGTGGCCTTGTTTTGTGCCAGTTCTGGTGTTGAGCCACAAACAGAAAATGTTTGGCGTCTGGGCTCGAAATATAAAGTGCCCAGAATCTGCTTTGTCAATAAAATGGACAGACAGGGAGCAGATTTCTTAAAGGTTGTGACCGAGATAGAGGAACGTCTAGATGTACAACCCATTCCGATTCAATTTCCCATCGGTAGTGAAGACAATTTTCAAGGAGTCATTGACTTGATTGCCATGAAAGGATTGTATTGGACGAATGCTGATGGAAGCAATTGGGTAGAGAAGTCCATACCAGATGAGCTCTTGAATGAATGTCAAGAACAGAGAGCCTCTTTGTTGGAAAACATAGCTGAGAATGATGAAGTCTTCTTGAATCAATATGTGGATGATCCTCAAAGTATTGAAGAAGAGCAAATTATATCGGCTTTGAAAAGGGCTACATTAAGTCATCGACTAAGTCCTGTGCTTTGCGGTACAGCTTTCAAGAACAAAGGTGTACAACCTCTATTGGATGCGATAATACGCTATTTGCCTTCGCCTGATCAGATGCCAGAAATTTTAGCACAACGGGCTAATGCAAATGAATCTTTTCTATTAAAGCGTTCGTCTGACCAAGCTTTTACTGCTTTGGTATTTAAGGTTGTCGTAGACAAGCACATGGGCAAATTGACGATGGTCCGTGTTTATGGGGGCTCTTTGTTATCGGGTGATTCTATTTTGAATACGCGAGCGGGACAGAAGGTGCGAGTGAGTCGTATTTTAGAAATTAAAGCCGATGAACACAGTGAAATGAAGAAAGCTGAGGCCGGAGATATTTGCGCTTTGGTTGGATTGAAAGATGTGCAAACCGGGGATACCTTATGTTCCTTGGATCAGCATACTGTTTTGGAATCTATTGATATTCCAGAACCGGTTATCAGCATTTCAATTGAGCCAAAAACAGCTAAAGATGTCAAAATCTTTGGTCAAGCTTTGGCCCACATTTGCGATGAAGATCCCTCATTAAAAATAGAGATTGAGGAGCAGAGCGGACAAACGCTATTGAAAGGAATGGGTGAATTGCATTTAGAGGTGGTCATGGAGAAGTTGCGGCTAAATCAAGGTTTAGAGGTCAATAGAGGACAACCCAAAGTGGCTTATAAGGAAGCTGTCCGGAATGAAGTCCAACACCGAGAGCGTTTGGTTAAGCAAACAGGCGGAAGCGGTCAATTTGCGGATATGACCTTTACTTTGGGGCCTAGAACGGATGGATTGACTGGATTGCAGTTGATAGATCAAACCAAAGGAGGTGTTATTCCAAAAGAATACATGCCCTCCATTGAAAAGGGATTCCTTTCTGCAATGCAGCAGGGAATTTTAGGCACTTATCCTTTGGAGCATTTAAAAGTGAAGTTGCTAGACGGCTCAACACATGAAGAGGATTCTCATGCAATGGACTTTGAAATAGCAGCGCGCATGGGTTTCCGTAAGGCATGTGAGCAGGCAGCTCCGTATTTATTGGAGCCTATTATGATGGCCGAAATAACCAGTCATGAAGACTACATCGGTGCGGTGAACAGCGACTTGAATCGCAGAAGAGGGATTGTGATCGCCATAGAGGAAAGAGAAAAACGGAAAATGATCAAAGCGGAAATTCCTTTGGCTTCCACTTTTGGTTATATCTCTGATTTGAGAAGCATCACGAGTGGCAGAGCGAATGTGAGCATGCGTTTATCACACTATGCAGAAGTTCCAGGTCATTTGACCAAAGAAGTTCTGAATGAATCTTAATTACAAGCCCTTCCAATTTTGGAGGGGCTTTTACTTTCTACGTGTAAATCTTGACTGTATTTGATTATTTCTGTATGACCAGTTTGGCAACGTCATCGCCAAATTGAATAAAATAGATACCAGAGGCCCAAGAGCTCGTATCAATAACAATCCTTGAATGCGCTTCACCAATCCATATTCCCTGGCCTAATGAATTCCTTATTTCTAATCCATTTAATCGCAGATTTTGAGGTATCTTAATGGTGATCTCATTACTTGCTGGATTAGGATAGAATTGAAATGGAAATGCTTCCGAAAATTCTTCAATACTTGTTGTTCCTTCATTATTGGCTCCAATCGTATGTGTTTGTTGAATGAACGGCCCTGTGCCATTTGGGATCCTAGCAAATCCCAAGTCTTCTTCTAAATCATCAAACAATACAGAATCAACTAATTCCTGTGATGCATTTAAGAGATAAAGCGATTCTCCAGACGCTGAAAGTTTAAAATTGGCATGCAATCCAGCTTGCTCTAAGTCTTCATCGGCCCATATTACAAGATATTCATTGGGTTCGAGAACATAAGGTGGAAAAACGAATTTGCCAAAGTCATTGATATCATCACTTAATCTCCAGTCTGTAAGATTGACCGCTTCATTTGAAATATTGTACAATTCGATCCAATCGTCATATTCACCTTGATCATCGGTCACGGCTTGCTCGTTATCGGCCATTAACTCGTTTATCACGACTGGAATTTCGGTAGCTGCAGAAAGCCCAATTTTATAAAGAAATACATTGTGCTCTGCACCTTGAGGTTCATAGCTAACCGTTGAGGCATTATCATTGGCTATTGCAGCAATATAATAACGCATATAGTTTCCAGAAAGACCTGCGGGAATAGAAGCGCCAAAAACACCGTCATTTGCAGCTATATCATTGTTCTGGCCATTATCAAACATTTCTATTCGCTCAAATTCACCTGTAAGTCCCTCTCCAAAATACAACCAAGCTTTATCTAAATTGGACCAATCAGATATGGTGCAAACTATATCTACTTGATCTTCGGAGGTGGGTTCTGCCCACTGAATGGAATTAACTGAATAAGAGACCTCACTAATGCTTAAGGTATTTCCACCTGCAACCTCAGTATTGTCCATTAAGAGACTATGCCGATCAGCAATTAGCTCTCTAAAATTATCAACAGCCAGCAACCAGTCATTGTAGGTATAAAATTTCTTTGGATCATTTAGGATTAAAGAATCAATCGATTCTTGATAATTGTCTAATAGTGGATCTGTAAAATCGCTATTGAAATATTCTGCTAAGATCGTTCTTACATGTGCCAAAAATCGCTGACGAATCTCAGGAACGGAAAGCATTCTATTCATAAGTGGAAAATCACTATCATCTTCATGATAAAACAAATCCCAGTTTAAATGATTGGCAGTAAGCACGCTGTTACCATCGTATTCTAAAGGGACCATACGACCTGTTTCCACTTCGAAATAAACATAATAGTCCATTCCTCCTTTATTGATATAGCTGTCGTCATCGGCAAATATAAGTTCATGGGCTAAAAACCAACAGGTCTTGTCAATATCCAAAACCTGCGCCAATTCATCTTCCAAGTTGTTTAAAGGAATCGTATTGAGCACTTCACAGGTTTCAATTAAATTGGCCCAAGGGTCGATGAGCTCAGTTCGTTTTAAGGTGTAATCTGTATTGTAATCTGTGCTGTCAGAACCATTGTAATTCAATGTAGAAGAACCTGTTCCGAATGGTCCACCGTTCCCTGGACCACCTCCGCCTCCAATTCTCAGTGCTCGCCATAGTGTTCCATCATTGCTAAAAAACCAATCACGTAAATAGGTTGAGTTCAATTGTTGTATGCATTGATAAGGACCCCAATTCTCTCCATTGATTTCAAGTGTAGAAAAATTCGATTTGAGAGCCATATAATAATTGCGACCGACATTATTAAAAAGTACTTCGCGCATGGCTGAGTTCTCTCCCCATCCACAATTCAAATTGAAGGTGGTATAACCCTCTATATGTTGGTCTTCAATCATATAATCTAGACTAATATTGAAAGATTTCTTTTCCGTATTATTCTGTGTATAAGATGTTTGACCTTTAAACCGGACACCAACGCTGTCGTATTGCACCCCATCTATCCAGCAAGTGGCCAAGAGATCGGTGCCGGAATCGTAATTGTTTTCAAGAAGCGTCCACCAATTGGCTTGGTCAAATTGAATTTGAAACTGATGAATGGTGTCTTCAGCAAAGAAGTCAGATGTTGTTTCATTTCCAGCTAACAATTGATGACCATCTGATGAAATTGTCCAATCATCTGGAAGGTCTTGTGCATTCGATTGAAAAGCGTTCAATAAAAACAAAATGGATAAAAAAATAATTGAAGGTTTGGGATGAATTAATTGCATAGATTCTTGGACTTAACAAAATGGAAAAGGTTTAATCTTTAATGTAACAACTTACCGGTTTTTGAGCCCACTTAAATAAGTACAATGGAAAAAAATCACAGAGAAAAAAAGGGATTGGCCATTTTTAGTAGATTTAAAAAAAATCATAAAATGAATAATCAAAAATCAAATTCCATTTACATCCCATTTGTATTAGCCATTTTTGCCTTCACTTCTTGTACAAAGAACATAGATGTGTCTCCAGAAGGAATGGCGGGATACGCAGCGGATAAAAGCACGATTGTAGAAGTGTATTCTATTGATATCGAGCAAATCACACCCGACCAAAAGACCATAATTGGAGGATTTAAAAGTGCAAATCATAATGAAGTAGTGATTTCTACGCATCCAGAAGAAGCGCTTGCAACAATTGTCCTTCAAAATAACGGGCATATTCTGAATCCTGAAAACGTTAAGTGCACTGGGAGTTCAAAGACTATTTTACAATGCGTTCAAAATTGGTTGATTGAAAATCCGGGGCAATGCTTAAGAATAACTGAGAAAAACGCTGAATATTGGGCATCAAATGATTGCACGGAATAGCGAGTATAGTATTTTGTGAATATTAGGGCTCAGGGAACAGACGTGTTCGGAAAAAAAAGTTGAGCACTTATATCTCCGCAAACAAAATCTCCAAGGTCTCTTCCAATCGACTGGCGTCCAAATCTTTTGCCATCAGTTCTCCTTTTTGATTCAAGAGATAAGACATGGGAACTTTCGAAATATTACAATCCTCACAAAGAGGGGAGTCCCAACCTTTTAAGTCGGAGACATGATGCCAAGGAAGTTCGTTTGCTTCTATGCCAGCAAGCCATTCCGCCATATCGCTATCGAGACTAACCGCATAGATCTCAAAGCCCTTGTCCTTAAACTTTTCATAAGCGGGTAGATAGTAAAAGCAGTTTTCCTCGATGCAAAGTGCATTGCCAGAAGACCAGAATTGCACAAGGGTGTAGCTGTTTGCGGAAGGGTCAAAAGTGGCGGGATTTCCTGTAGGAACCATCAATGTTTCGTTCTCGCAAGCTTGACTCAAGGCTTTTGACACGGTAGATTCTTGTGAGCTTGAAGAAAAAAACAAAATAGCTGAAAGCCCAAAAAGCAAAGCGAAGGATGCAGCAAAGGCGTACTTGAATCGACCATCCCTTTTTATTTCCTTTTCATTCAATATATGTCCAGAATTCTGCAAATGGCTCTTTATGGATTGCCAGGTCTCATCTTTGGGTTCGAGTTGGTCTAAAGCGGCTCTGTTCGCTTGGTATATGTCTTCCAGTTTATTCATGAATAGATGTATTTATTAATGTCCGCAGTTTTTGTTTCGCCCGGCTTAGCTGAGATATAGAGGTAGATACACTTATATTCAGAATTTGAGCTATTTCCTTGTGATCATAACCCTCCAATACAAAAAGAGAAAAAACGGTTCGGTATCCATCTGGCAATTGATGCAAAGATGCGTACAAGAGCTCTATCCGCTGTTTCACTTGTTCGGCATGAATGATGTCAACTGTATGCTCCTTGGGTTCGGGTGCCGTATCAAAGAAGTGCAATTCCTTCTTTCGATTAATATGATTGATGCTGTGATTGACAACAATGCGTTTAAGCCAGGCACCAAAGGTGGACTCAAAGCTGAAACTATTCAATTTAGCAAAGGCCTTTATAAAGGATTCTTGTAAGATGTCTTCGGCATCTTCCTTATTGTTAACGATTCTGTATGCGGTATTCAACATGGCCTTTGCATACAACGTATATAATTTATACGTTGCATGCTCATCGCCTTTTTGGGCAAGTATTACCAACAATCTATTGGGATCAAGCACTTCCTTTCTCCCGGCTTTTTCAAGCAATGATTTGCCCATTTAAATTTTCTATTGGTGTTTTAATGGCTTTTGAAGGCTATTTCAAAGAAGTCAAAACCTCTTTAAGTGCTTCAGCGCTATAATTTCTACCAATGATCGTTCCATTTCTATCGAGGAGAATATTTTGAGGAATACTTCTAATCTCGAAAGTCTTGGCAGCCTCAGAGTCCCAACCTTTGAGATCCGATACGTGATGCGGCCATGTCAATTGATCTTCTTGAATGGCTCTTAACCAGCGCTCTTTGGATTTGTCTAAAGAGATGCTATAAATCTGAAAGCCTTCGCCATTTTTAAAGGTGCTTTCTTTGAAGTCCTTATATACATTAACCATTTCAGGGTGCTTTTTTCTGCATGGCGCACACCATGATGCCCAAAAGTCGATTAAAACAACATCCCCTTGTAGGCTGGATAAACTGAGCATTTCACCATTTGCAGTCGGCAACGTAATTTCAGGAGAAGGCTCTCCATGTTCTAATGAAACGGGTGAGAAACTGAGTGCAGTTCCTAGGAATAAAATTGCGAGTATTTTCATGTCTTAAAAATTTATTATTTGATTTAAAGACACGGCAATTTTGAACATAATGTATGGATCCGCAAATTAGATGCCTGTTTTATTATGTAATTGCATTTTGGGATTCTATGAGCATGGGTTAATATGGTTTTGCTCTTAAATATATCTTACACTATAATTGAATAAAAGGTCCAGGTTGAAGTTTATCAATTTAGTATATCGAATAAGTAGAGAAAAAGCTAT
>JBCCIF010000022.1:0-38784 GCA_039028335.1 Bacteroidota bacterium | reverse complement strand
GTTACCCGAATTTTTTATGATTTTGCTTGCCATCTTTTCTGCTCTTTCAATAAGTTCTTCAGGTTCACAAACATGATTTACCAAGCCCCATGAAAAAGCTTCTTCTGCGCCCATCATGCCAGCAGTCATGATCATTTCTAATGCTTTTTCATGGGGCTTGGTAAATCATGTTTGTGAACCTGAAGAACTTATTGAAAGAGCAGAAAAGATGGCAAGCAAAATCATAAAAAATTCGGGTAACGCAATTGCCTCAGCTATCAAATCCGTCAATGCCTTATATAGTTCGGAAAATGGTTTTGAAAAGGAAAAAAAAGAGTTCGCAGAATGCTTTGAGCACCCTGAAAGTCAAGAGGGAATTGCAGCCTTTCTAGAAAAACGAAAAGCCAACTTTTGAATCCGCTTAAAAAACTCGCAGGAGAGACTGGAATTTATAGCATTGGAATTTTATCCAGGTTTCTCAATTACCTGCTCATCCCTTATTACTGTCGTGGGAATTTCGTGCCTGAACAATTTGGTGTGTATACAGAAATGTATGCATATGTTGCTTTTTTAGTCGTATTACTTACTTATGGCCTCGAAACTGCCTTTTTTCGATTTGCGTCTAAAAAGGGAGCTCATCCAGATAAGACATTCTCAACTTTATTGATTTCTATTTGCAGCACTTCACTTCTCTTTATATCACTTGCCATTTTCTTTAAAGAACCTATTTCGATTTGGCTCAAATATCCGAATCACTCTGAATACGTTTCTTGGTTTGCAATCATAGTCGGTTTAGATGCGATTTCAAGTTTATTTCTTGCTCGACTGAGATTTCATAATAAGGCCAAAAAATTTGTGGGTGTCAATCTTGCAAATATTCTGGTCAACATAGGATTCAACATTCTCTTTATTTCCTATTTCATCCAAAGTGAAAAACTCGGATATAGCAGTTGGATCATAGAAAAATTCCATATACCAGGAACTGGGGTCGGATATATTTTTATAGCCAATCTTATTGCAAGTATTTTCAAATTGAGTCTGCTCATACCAGCAATAAAATTCATCCGACATGGCTTTAATCTTCAGCTCTGGAAAAATGCTTTAAGATATTCTCTTCCCCTCCTCGTAGCTGGACTAGCAGGAATGGCTAATGAAACACTTGATAGAATACTTTTAAAATGGGTAATGTGGCCATTGGGTGAAATTTACACAATGGAACAGCTAGGCATTTATGGCGCCAATTATAAAATGGCTATCCTCATAGCCTTGTTTCTGGCAGCTTTGCGTTATGCTGCGGAACCTTTTTATTTCAAATATGAAAAAGAACCGAATGCTAAACAAGTATATGCCCAAGTCATGAAATGGGTGGTAATCATTTTATGTTGTATGGTGCTAACAGTCGTTTTGAATATCGATGTATTCAGATACTTTATCGGAAATGAACAAGATGGTTATTGGCAAGGCTTGGGTATTGTGCCCATTGTAATGTTCGCCTATGTTGCATTTGGGATTTATCAAAACAATTCCATATGGTTCAAATTAAATGAGAAAACCTATTATGGAATATTGTTTACCCTCTTAGGAGCGGGAATTACGGTTGTGCTCAATTTATGGCTAATTCCCAAAATTGAATATTGGGCTTCAGCTTGGGCAACTTTAATCTGCTACGTTTCAATGGCGGTGTGTTCAATAGCTGTTGGACAGAGACAGTTCTATATCCCCTATGAATTTGGCAGAATCGGACTTTATCTGGGCATGTGTATTCTCCTTGTTCTGGGAAGCATTCAATTGAATATTGGTGAATATGTAAACACTTTTGTCTATCTACTCATAAATTGTTCGGTAATCTTGCTTTTTATCTTTTTCATTTTGAAAACCGAAAAGATTGGTCTGCTTGATTTGAAATCTTTTCTACGTTCATAAAAGGAAAATTAAAAGGGTTTTTTTAAATAAAATTTATTCAATTTGCCTACGAATTGAACATTTTAAATAGATAGAATGACTCAACACATTCCACTGGAAGATTTTTTTAGAAATCCAGAAAAAACGGGATTTCAGATTTCACCAAATGGCACTCATTATTCCTTTACAGCTCCTTATGAAAAACGGATGAACATCTATGTTCAGGAGATTGGGTCAAATGCGATAACTCAATTGACTTTTGAAACTGCTAGAGATGTCTCAGGATATTTTTGGGCCAATGATAAACGCATCTTGTTTTTAAAAGACAGTGGCGGAGATGAGAATTTTCAATTATTCGGTGTCGATATTGATGGCAAAAACCTCAAAGGACTGACTGCGGTAGATGGAGTACGCACTCAAATAATAGATCCATTGAATGAGATTGAAGATGAAATGATTGTAGGAATGAATCAACGCAATCCACAAGTATTTGACCCTTATAGATTGAACATTAATTCTGGGGAGCTTATTATGCTCGCGGAAAACCCTGGGAATATAAGCTCATGGATGACAGATCATGACGGCAAACTAAGGGTTGCGTCAGCCACTGATGGAGTGAACACAAGCTTACTTTACAGAGAAGAGGAATCTGAAGACTTTAAAACCATATTGGAGACCAATTATACAGAAACCCTGAGCCCGGTTTTCTTTACCTTCGACAATAAAAAACTCTATACCATGTCGAACCTTGGACGGGACAAAATTTCCATTTCAATTTTTAACCCACAGACAATCAAAGAAGAAGAGATAATATACAGTAATGAAGACTATGATATCGGTGGCTTGTTCTATTCTGAGAAAGACAAAAAATTGACCTCAGCAAGTTATACATCTTGGAAAAGACAGCGATACTTCTTCGATCAAAGCACGAAGGAAAAATTCGATTTTCTAGAAAATTCTCTTCCAGATGTTGAATTTGGAATCACAGGCTCTACAAAGGACGAAGACAAAATGATCGTCCGTACTTATAGTGATCGAACTCTTGGTGCCTATTACTACTTTGACTGGTCTGCTAAAAAGCTTGAAAAAATTCATGAAGTTTCCCCTTGGATTGAAAAAGAACACATGGCTAACATGGTCCCCATTTCTTATCAATCAAGAGATGGTTTGAAAATTGAGGGTTACCTGACACTGCCCTTAGGCCAAACGATGGAAAGTGCAGCTCAACTACCAGTTGTAGTCAATCCACACGGAGGGCCTTGGGCTCGGGACAATTGGGGCTTTAACCCCGAAGTTCAATTTTTAGCAAATAGAGGTTATGCCGTGCTGCAAATGAACTTCAGAGGGTCAACTGGTTTTGGCAAAGAATTTTGGAAAGCATCATTCAATCAATGGGGATTAAAAATGCAAGACGATATTACTGATGGAGTAAATTGGTTGGTGAAGAAGGGTATTGCAGATCCAACTAGAATTGCTATTTACGGAGCCAGCTATGGTGGCTATGCAACTCTTGCAGGCCTGACGTATACACCAAAATTATATGCCTGTGGCATAGATTATGTTGGTGTATCAAACTTATTCACCTTCATGGAGTCAATTCCTCCTTACTGGAAACCGTATCAAGAGATGTTGTATGACATGGTGGGACACCCAGAAAACGACAAGGAAAGAATGACTGCGATGTCGCCTTCATTAAATGCAGACAAAATTGTTTCACCTCTTTTCATAGCCCAAGGCGCGAATGATCCAAGAGTAGTAAAGTCAGAATCCGATCAAATGGTAGAAGCGATGAAAGAAAGAGGGGTACATGTCCAATATATGGTTAAAGACAATGAAGGCCATGGCTTCAGAAATGAAGAAAATCAATTCGAATTTTATAGAGCCATGGAAAATTTCTTATCTGAACATATGAACTGACAGTATTTTGCGATTAATTCAAGGCGAGATTCCAATTTTTGCACATTGAAATAAACTTCCAAGCACTTCGGAAGCAGAAGTGGAAAGCTCTTGATATTATACGATAAGTATTGCGAACTTATCTATTAATCGTGATCAATAACTTCAAAATATCTCCGCAAATCCACAAAGAAATAGCCCAAGATGGCGTAATTCTCTTTCCAAAATGACCAAAAATTAATTGACAAATTGTCAATCTTTCTGTAATTTATTCGTTGATTTAGAGTGATTTTAATTAAACACTTTTGTGAAAATGAGTGATTTGAGGAAAGTTGTCTGTCTTGTTTTGACTGTATTCTTCATTTTGATTGCATTTGATGCTGATGCACAGAAGTACAGAAAACGATACAACAAAAGAGGGCCGAATATAGATATTCGGGTAGGTTTAAGAGCGGGAGCAAATTATGCCACTTTTTCAGGTGATCAATTTGCATTCGTTAGAGAAAACGGAATTCAGGTAAGTCCATTTCCAGAGCGGACCTATGATTTTACCATTGGGTTTCATGCCGGTGCATATATGGACATCATGTTTAAACGAAATGTGCATATACAACCTGAAATCAATTATACGCGAATCGGCTCTAGCTTCAGCACACCCATTGGAATTGTCAATCCCATGGGGGGAGCTCCCATCCTCAAAAGCTTTGAAACAGAATCTTCAATTGACTACGTACAATTGGGGCTTCTCTCGAAAATAGGACTAGGTAGAAATAACAAGTTTAGGTTTATCATCGGTCCGGGAGTTTTGTTCAAAAACTCTGAATTAATTGCATTTACTTATCCAACAGAGGTATCAGAAGAGGACCGACTGAATTCGCCCACTTTTAACGTTTACAGCGGCACGGATATCATCGCAATGGGAGGTTTTGAATATCAAATGGATATAGGGGTGAGCATTGGACTGCGATTTTCTCAAGGATTTTTTGACGTACATGAGTCGCCTGTAAATGCTGATTTCCAGCCAATCGTTTTACAACCCCTTGAAGTGATGCCGGAAAATTTTAACCGGTATTTGTCATTGAGTATTGGGTATTCCTTCAATCACTATAAAAGGCTCTTCCATACGAGAAAAGGAAGAAGATTCACCTTCAAGAAAAGACGATTTTAATCGTCAAGTTTAAGTACGGCTAAAAATGCTTCTTGAGGAACTTCAACTCTGCCGACTTGGCGCATGCGTTTCTTTCCCGCTTTTTGCTTCTCTAAAAGTTTACGCTTTCGAGTAATGTCTCCGCCATAACACTTTGCTGTAACATCCTTTCTTAAGGCTCGAATGTTTTCTCTAGCAATAATCTTGCTCCCAATAGAGGCTTGAATCGGAATTTCGAATTGCTGCCGTGGGATTAGCGTTCTCAACTTTTCGCAAATCTTTTTCCCCAAACTATATGCATTATCCCTATGAATCAAAGCAGACAAGGCATCAACTTGTTCTCCATTCAAAAGAATGTCCAATTTTACCAAATTCGACTGTTTCATTCCAATAGGGAAATAGTCGAAAGATGCATATCCCTTTGAAACCGTCTTTAACTTGTCGTAAAAATCAAAAACGATCTCTGCCAAAGGCATTTCAAAAGTAATTTCTACTCGATCTGTCGTAAGATAAACCTGATTTTTGAGCTCGCCTCTTTTTTCAATACATAAGTTCATGATTGAACCGACATAGTCAGATTTGGTAATGACTTGCGCCTTAATAAAGGGTTCCTCAATAAAGTCCAACTTGGACGGATCGGGCATTTCCGAAGGGTTGTTTATCGTTTTTTCTTCGTTCTCTTTCTTTAAAAAAGCACGATAAGATACGTTGGGTACTGTAGTAATCACATTCATATTGAATTCTCTCTCCAAACGCTCTTGAATAATCTCCATATGCAACATCCCTAAGAACCCACATCTAAATCCAAAACCTAAAGCAGCAGAGGACTCAGGTTCAAAAACCAAAGAAGCATCGTTGAGTTGAAGTTTTTCTATTGATGTTCTCAACTCCTCATAATCGTCAGTATCCACGGGATATATGCCGGCAAAAACCATCGGCTTTACATCTTCAAATCCTTGAATCGCCTCTTCACAAGGTTTATCAGCACTGGTTATCGTGTCTCCAACTTTGACTTCTCGTGCATTCTTAATTCCCGAAATGATATAGCCCACATTTCCCGTTTTCACTTCTGTTTTTGGATCAAGATCAAGTCTTAAAACACCAATCTCGTCAGCATTATATTCCCGGTTGGTATTAAAAAATTTTACTCTATCGCCTTTTCTAATCCTCCCATTTAAGATTCTGTAATAACCGATAATGCCTCGGAATGAATTAAAAACAGAATCAAAGATCAAAGCCTGCAAAGGTGCATTTGGATCTCCTTCTGGCGAAGGCACCCGATCAATTATAGCTTTAAGAATATCTTCGACTCCTAATCCAGTCTTTCCGCTTGCTGGAATAACATCTTCTGGCTGACAACCTATTAAGTCAACAATTTGATCGGTCACCTCGTCTGGCATTGCGCTTTCGAGGTCCATTTTATTAAGTATAGGTATGATCTCGAGGTCATGTTCTAAAGCCAAATAAAGGTTTGAAATCGTTTGCGCCTCGATACCCTGAGTAGCATCAACTATAAGCAAGGCTCCTTCGCATGCCGCAATAGAACGGGAAACTTCATAGGAGAAATCTACATGACCTGGAGTGTCAATTAAATTGAGCGTGTAATCCTTACTCTCAAAATGATAGTTCATTTGAATGGCATGGCTCTTAATGGTAATACCTCTCTCCCTTTCTAGATCCATATCGTCCAAGGTTTGCTCTTGCAAGTCCCTTTCGGAAATGGTTCCCGTATGTTGCAAAAGACGATCGGCAAGCGTGCTCTTTCCATGATCAATATGTGCAATTATGCAAAAATTTCGAATCTCCTTCATTGGCCTGCAAATGTAATAATTAGAAGTGTTTAGGATTTTTAAAAGTGAACTTTAAAATTCAATGATTTGGCGTTTTCTCATTCGCCTTCAGCAAAGATCATTATTGATAAAATACTAATTTAGACGCCCAATTGATATTATGAAGAATTTTACTACGTTAATTGCTCTTCTTTTTTCCGTGTCGCTTATTGCTCAAACTACTCCAATTAGTGATGGAGGAACGGTCGATATTGTTTGTGGAGATCCCCCAATAATTTTAACGGATGCTGGCGGGGATATGAATTATTCTGCAGGCGAAAGTTTTGAGATGACTTTTTGCCCAGATGGAGGTAACGCAATTGTATTTTTAATTGATACCGAAACAGTAGGTGATGTATTTGATATAGCAAGCACAGATCAATTAACCGTATTTGATGGTCCTGACACCTCTTCTCCAATTCTTGGATCATTTAATTCACAGAATACTACAGATCCTGTTATCACCATTAATGCCACATTGGATAACCCCAGTGGCTGTCTTACCTTCCTGTTTGAATCCTCGACAAATTCAGTCACAGGTGCGGGATTTACAGGGCAAGTTAACTGTGGAAACTTTTGGCAACCCTTCAATATTGAAATGACGACCAGTACAAGTGAAATTGACGAATTCAATTATGTCGATATTTGTCAAGGTGAAATGGTCACATTTACGGCTAACGGGGACTTTCCTTTTTCAACTGGAATGGGATATAACCAAACCAATGAAAACTCTTATTTTGAGTGGGATCTTGGCCCTGGACAAACATTCGAGGGCTTTGGTCTAACCATGGTTCAAAATACCTATCCGGACGCCTTCGGATATCCATTTACACTGACAGTGACGGACACCCTTGGACTGCAACAAATTTTTCAAGGTGCCGTGCGGGTGTCCACTACTCCTAACTTTGCTCCATTAATAAGTCAATACATGGACACTATTTGTGTTGGTAATTCCGCAACTTTAGTAGGAGGAATTACACAAGATACGTCTCAAGCTTTTGGTGTTTTACCTGTCGAAGGTTCATTTATAGGTGGCGGGTTTTTAGCTGGCCAAACATTTTTGCCGGATGGTTCTGGTGTTTCTTATTCAACTACGATTACACTCGATCAATTCGAAGATGGCCAGGTAATTCAAAATGAAAGTGACTTTGTGGCCATTTGTGCTACAATGGAGCATTCCTATTTAGGTGATTTAGATATTTCTTTAGCTTGTCCGGATGGAACAACAGTAATTTTACAAGCTCAAGGTGGCGGTTCATGTAATCTAGGTGAACCCTGGGCAACAGGGCCTGTAGATGGCCAAAGTGCGAATATTACTCCTGGTGTTGGCTATCAGTATTGTTGGACCCCTGATGCCATGAATGGGACATTGGATCAGAATTGTGTAGGTGGGATTGAATTTACGAATGGAGATGGCCCGGGAACATACACGGATTCTCAAGTGCCAGCCGGCAACTACTCTGCTCAAGGATCTTTTGCTGACTTCATCGGTTGTCCGATAAATGGCGACTGGACAATTACCGTAACAGACAATATTGGAGCGGATAATGGATATATCTTTTCTTGGGGCATTCAATTCAATCCGGATATCGATCCGACCGTAGAAACGTATACTCCTCAAATAATAGATGGTATTTGGCTTGCTGAACCAACCATCATATCTAACAATGACACCATTATTGTTGTAGAACCTGATAGCCCGGGAGATTACAACTACACTTTTCAAGTAATGGACAATTTCGGTTGCACATATGATACGACTGTTGCGCTTCACGTTCGACCAGAACCGGTTTTATCTTTTACTTCACCGGCATGTTATTTAGAAAGCGAATTTGATGTCACTAATGTCTATACAGCTGGTTTTTGGGAATTTGAAGCCCCAAATGATTCGTCAGCGGCTGGCATTATTCCGAGCACAAATGGGGATCACATTGATATCAATGTGAATTTTCCCGGAACATATGCTTTTACGTATACTGATCTATTTTGCAATAGGTCATATACTGAAGAAATATTCTTTGTCCCTCCGCCTATTGCGGCATTGCCGGACACAGTAGAAATTTGCGAAGGAGAGGAATTCTTCTATACACTCAATCAGCAAGCCGCAGGGGTTGACGTTTCACATGTATTTACCCTACCTGATGGAACCCCAGTGACCACGCAGAGTGTATTTGTAGATCAAATAGGGCAATACACTCTTTTAGTGAATTCTGAAACATGCCCAGATGACATTGCTTTTGACCAATCTTATTTTCTCTTTAAAAATTGTGATATCACAACGTATAATATTTTTACTCCAAATAATGACGGATCGAATGATGCATTTCATATTCAGGGTATAGAAGAACACCCAGGAGCAACCCTAGAAATTTTTAATAGGTGGGGGAATGTAGTTTTTGAAGAAAAAGATTACCGAAACGATTGGGAAATGGAGGATTTAAGCGAAGGGACTTACTACTTTGTTTTAATGCTTCCAAATGGTGAAAAACATACTGGAGATTTCACCGTCTTGCGTAAAAATTAATTTTTTGCGACATATTGCAAGGGCCTTTTTCATACCTTCACGCCCCAAATTAAGATGACGCTTGAAAGTAATTGATCATATTAATGCTTCAACCAAAACTTTATTTTCATTTGAAATTCTACCACCCTTAAAGGGTGCAGGTATAACGTCTATTTATGACAGTATCGATCCTTTGTTGGAATTTGAGCCTGCCTATATAAATGTTACCTATCACAGAGAAGAATATATTTATAGGAAACGTGAAAATGGCTTATTGCAAAAAGTAAGTGTGCGCAAAAGACCAGGAACTGTAGGAATTTGTGCGGCCATCATGGGGAAATACAAAATTGATACGGTTCCTCATTTAATTTGTGGAGGATTTAACAAAGAGGAAACAGAAAATGCGCTTATCGATTTGCAATTTCTTGGTATTGACAATGTATTGGCTTTGCGTGGTGATCCAGTAAAGAACGAACCTCATTTTACGCCTAATAGCGAAGGACATGCGCATGCCGTTGATTTGGTTGAACAAATCGTCAATATGAATAGCGGCCATTATTTATATGAGGAAAATCAATCTTCAACATCAACAGACTATTGCATTGGTGTAGCGGGTTATCCCGAAAAGCATTTCGAAGCCATGAATATGAATACCGATATGCAGTATCTCAAACAAAAAGTGGACGCAGGTGCAGAGTATATCGTTACTCAAATGTTTTATGACAATGACAAATACTTCTCTTTTGTAAAGAAATGCAGAGAAATTGGTATTGATATTCCAATCATTCCAGGACTAAAGCCTATCACGACTCCACGTCACATTTCATTTATCCCAAAATTTTTTCACATTGATTTTCCGGATGAACTTGCAGATTCTTTAATGCTTTGCAAGACAAAGGAAGATGTTAAAGAAGTTGGAATCAATTGGTCTATTAGACAGGCGAAAGAATTGGTTGCGAAAGGCGTTCCGAGTTTACACTTTTACACAATGGGCAAATCAGCTGCAGTAAAGAGAATAGCAAAAGAAGTTTATTGAGACCTAACTGCTAGGAGTTTAGCTACATATTTACCAATAACATCAAACTCAAGATTCACCTTCGAACCAAATTGTATTTCATTGAAATTTGTGTTCTCAAAAGTATAAGGGATAATTGCGACCGAGAATCCGCCTTGGATTGTATTTATGGCTGTCAGGCTAGTTCCATTTACAGTAATGGATCCTTTCTCAACAATCAGCCCTTTATCATTTTGTTCGCCATATTCAAAATCAAATATCCAGCTTCCTTTTAACTCATCTATATGGGTACAGGCAGCAACAAGATCTACATGACCTTGCACAATATGCCCGTCCAATCTGCCTCCCATTCTTGTGCTGCGTTCTAGGTTGATTTTTTGACCAATCTTAAGGTCACCTAGATTGCTCTTCTGAAGCGTTTCTGGTATGGCCGATACTGAATAATATGTGTCTCCAAGTTCTTCAACAGTAAGGCAAACGCCATTATGTGAAATGCTCTGGTCGATTTTAATCTCAGAAATAAATGGAGCTTTGATTGTAAACTTGATGTTGTCCTTATAGGGATGAATGTCCATCACTTCTCCCAAACACTCTATAATTCCAGTGAACATTATTCGAATCTTTTCTGTCCTTCTCTAAACATAGTAAAACTTCCCGTCAATGTAAATGGATCGATTCCATTCAACGTTAGTTGATTGACAATACAAATGTAATAGTATGTTCCATCAGGAACATAATAATCTCCTGGTCCAAGATACTCCATCAATGGATCTTGATGGATTCCGTCCCATCTGATATTTGGGTCAGTAGTTTTGAATATGGGCTCACCCCAGCGATTAAAAATTGTCAGGTCAATACTTTCTATATATCTAAACCCTGGAAAAGGCTCGAAGAAATCATTTTGTCCGTCTCCATTGGGGCTGATAACATTGGGCAACATATATTCTGGGCAGCTATTAATACATATTGTATCACTTAATGCGCTCTCGTTCTGATTCAAGATCCCTTCACTGTCAGCCAAAAGTGAATCCAGAGCAGTTACTGCATAGCATCCCACAATGTTGGTAAAGTCTTCTGGGAAAAACACCGTATCGTCTGGATTTTCTATGGTATGAATTAATTCTAACTCACCATCAATTGTTGGTGAATAGTAAATATTGTATTGCACTACATCGTCAGCGCATGAATTGTTGGGGTTATTCCAAGAAAGCACAAAATCTTCAAACTCACATTCTCCTTCAACCGATAAGGTTGGAGGACAAGGAGGAACTGAATCGAAAGGACGAGAACAATTTTCTTGTGAGTGGTTCAATAAGGAATCTGGAATAAGGGGCTCATCGTAAAAGCCGATTGATCGAACGAAATAACAGTATTCTTGACCATTAACTAATCCGGTATCTATAAAAGTCATTAAGGTAGTACTATCCAAGAATTCATATTGGCCATTGTCATCTTGTCTAAAGACTTGATAGTAACTATTCAACCAAGGAACGTCATGTGTCCAATTCAATTGCAATGAATTGTCACTGGGAACAATTTCAAGAAATATCGAACTTGCTTGATTAGATGTCGATACGGGCAAACCATCATTTAAAAAGACTACCATAAATGAATTGGCCTGACTCTCAGTATTTAAGCCACTGTAGATTCGTTGAATTTCTCCAACATTAAGAACTGAACTTTCTGAGGTCGTCTCAATAAGTTCAGTAGGTGTGCCAAAGGCATCCGCACGATAAATCTCATAACTGTATGGTCCAGTAAATTGCAATGAGTCAATTTCCAAAGGAGGATACCAACGCAAAGTATCTATCCCATCGACAAGGCTTGTAGCCTCAACACTCACTTTTGTAATGACAGGAAGTTCCATTTCCAACATTGCACAAAACTCTTCTGAAACTATACTTTCATTTCCATCCGGAAAACATGTAACAACTCTATAACATACTGGATTACCGAATGGAACGTCTTCATTGTCGACATAAGAACTATTAGACCATCCGTCTACAGTTCCAATTAAACTATATCCCGCAGATTCTGGGAGGCCAGTTTCACAATCCCCGGGCTGAAAATTAGAGTTGCCAATCCTTCTATATATCTTGTACGCCAAAGCATTTTCGCAAGGATTGTTATCCCAGTCAAGTTCTATGCTACTTCCAACGGATATAGCTGTCGGGTTCAAAACAGGAGGAGCAATTATTTGAATTTGAAAATCGCTGAAATTAGAAAGCTGAACTATAGGATCATCATCTGTGGCCTTCAAAAAAACAGTATAGGGCTCAGCTCTTATGTGTTCGCAATCCGTTGCCCAATTTAAAGCCCCATTTCCTCCCGGAATAGGTTGATTGAAAGTCGCAGGACTTACGGCAAGGTCAAATGGCTCTCCAAAAGCTTCAAGTGTAACTACATCGTTATTGGGATCACTTGCTGAAATGCTCATTGAATATACTTCACCTGCTACTAAACAAATGTCAGGTTCTTCATCTATAATTGGTGGATCATTCGAACAAACTAAAACGTTAATCTGCATATCTCTTCTAACAAAACCAATTAAATTTCCATTGCGCCATTCATTAATCTGTATGACCACATTATATTCACCAATTAGCTGCGCAGACTCCCATGACAGTTCACCAGTAATCGGGTCGATGGACATGACATTGTCCGCTCCGGGTTCAACTTCATCCGGGAAGAGATAACCGGGAATTACTTGATTGTTAAATGTCGTGCTTTGTATCAATTCATATGAAAGCGAATCGCCATCAGGATCAGCAGCAAGAGAATTGTAGAGATATAGCTTGTTGACACATGCATCCCCTTTTGGAGGATTATTCAGTACTGGTGAACTATTGGGTGAAATCCCATCAATTGTTAATAATGAACTTACCGAAAAACCGACTTGCACCGAGTTGGGTATATTCTGTACACCTTCATTTCTATTCGGATCTTCGAAATAAAGAATGTAAGATCCGGGCCCAGGAAACACATGGGTGGTAACGTACAAATTTCGTTGAATATCATTTCCAACTAGTTGCCCATCAGGGACTCCATTTCCATCTCCATCTACCCCATTAACACGAAGGACCTTTTCTATTGGTGAATTATCTCCAAAATTTAAATCTAAGGTATCTCTATCTGCCTCCACACTGAAACGTGTGCACGTTAGAATGGTTATTTCATACTTTAATCCTTCTATATGCCTGTACGTAATCTCGCCTGATCTGTTGTGCGTTGCCTGCAAACAGGTTCCAATAAATAAAAAGGCGAACAGTATGAGTTGTTTTGACATATTCAAATTACAGCAAATTTAATTCCAAGGCATTTAATATAACAGTCAAAATGCATAAATAATTATTTAGGCTACACTTCTAAACTTACCTCGAATAGGATTGCAAAATATCAAATTATTATTCCTTATCATTTACATTCTATGTTTTATTCAATGAAAGAATAGCTAAAAAAGAAACGCATTATCGAGTGGTTTGTTTTATTTTTGGAACCTTCTAATTAGATGGCGAAAAAACAGAAAATAAGATTAGCAATAAGTATTGGAGATGGCAACGGAATTGGACTTGAAGTAATTATGAAGTGCTTTTCTGACAATCGCATGTACGATTCGATGACCCCAATCATTTACGGAGGAAGAAATCATGCAAAATCGTACAAGAAACAGATAGGAATTGATGATTTTTCATTCAACTTTATCGATGAGCCTTCGAAGGCGAGTCCGAAAAAAGCCAATCTTGTTGACGTCATTCAAAAAGATATTAAAGTAGATTTTGGTCAAGCCACCAAGGAGTCTGGGGCTTGTGCGCTTGAGTCTTTAAAGGCTGCAGTTGCAGACTTGGCATCAAACAAGGTAGATGTGCTTGTAACCGCGCCTATTAATAAAAGCAATATCCAATCGGACCAATTTCAATTTCCTGGGCATACTGAGTACTTAGCTCAAATGGCAAATTCAGATGAGGTGTTGATGTTTATGATCAGTAACGGTATACGTATTGGTGTGGCTACTGGACATATTCCTGTGAATGAAGTTGCTAAATCGATTACGAAAGAAGGCATTGTCAATCATTTGAAGTTGATGAATAAAAGTTTGATGCGAGATTTTGGTATCGTTAAACCTAAAATTGCCGTTTTAGGACTGAATCCACATGCTGGAGATAACGGATTGCTGGGCGATGAAGAGATCAATATAATCACACCTGCAATTGACCTTGCCAAAAAAAGTAACCTTTTGGCCTTCGGACCATTTCCAGCTGATGGGTTTTTTGGTTCAAGCAGTTTCAAACACTTTGATGGAATACTCGCCATGTATCACGATCAAGGATTGATTCCATTTAAAGCATTGACTTTTGAAAGTGGCATTAACTATACAGCAGGGCTTCCGATAGTGCGAACGTCCCCCGACCATGGCACAGCATATGAAATTGCTGGTAAAAACGAGGCTTCGGCTGCTTCGTTTAGAGCTGCATGCTTTGCCGCTATTGATATTTACAGGAATAGACAAAAACATAAATCGCTCATGCAGCATTCGATTTATAAGAAAAAGTCCAATCAACAGAAGAGCACCGTTCAAGAATAGAAGCATTTTAGAGACGAAAAGCTGTTTTCAGCTGATTTTATTTGTACATTTGCAGCCCTTTTTTGGTAAAAGCCGTAAAAGGAAAGAAAAGGCATTTTGGAAAAGAAAAGTGAGTATTCGGTTGCTTTTGCAGGTTTAAAAGATGGAATACATGCTTTTGATTATCATTTTGACCAGTCGTTCTTTGATTCTTTTGAAAATGCATTGATTGAGCAATGTGCAATTGATGGACAGTTCGTTCTTTCAAAAAAAAGCACATTAATGGAAGGAGAGTTCAAATTTTCAGGTGTATTTCATACCATTTGTGATCGCTGTGGTGATGAAATGGACATGAAATTTTCAGGCAGGGAAAAGCTTATTTTTAAGTTTAGTCATCAAAGTGAAAGTGATTCTGACGATATCGTTTTCATATCACCAGATGAGACAGAGCTGGAAATAGCGCCTTATTTTTATGAATTTATGATCTTAAATTTACCTAGCAAAAGAGTTCATGATGAGGGTGAGTGTGATGAAGAAGTACTCAATCTATTGGACGAAATTAATTTTCAAGAATCAGAAGAAATTGACCCAAGATGGGAAGCCTTAAAGAAATTAAAGAAAAAGGATTTTAAATAACAATATTATGGCACATCCTAAGAGAAGACAGTCAACTACAAGACGAGATAAAAGGAGAACCCATTACAAAGCAAGTGTTCCTACAATTTCTACTTGCCCTACTACTGGTGAACCGCACCTGAGACATCGTGCTTACTGGTATGAAGGAAAACTTTACTATAAAGGTAAAGTTGTAATGGAAAAAGAGGAATTGATCTAATTCTCCTCCGTAGCACTCTTTATTTATGACCAAACTAAATGCAGCTATCACGGCAGTAGCCGGATATGTTCCAGACGATGTGCTTTCCAATCAAGATTTGGAAAAAATGGTAGATACCACCGATGAGTGGATCACCACACGAACTGGAATAAAAACAAGACACATTTTAAAAGGCGAAGGCATGGGCACCTCAGATATGGGAGTTGAGTGTGTTAAGCAAATTCTTGAAAAAAAGAATTTGAGTCCAGAAGACATCGACCTTGTAATTTGTGGGACGGTCACTCCGGATCACCCTTTTCCAAGCACGGCAAATATTATTTGCGACAAGGTGGGAATAAAGAATAAGTTGAGTTTTGACATCAGTGCGGCTTGTTCCGGTTTTATCTATGGCCTGATTACCGGTTCTCAATTCATTGAAACTGGGAAGTACAAAAAGGTTATTGTTGTTGGTGCCGATAAAATGTCTTCTATCATAGACTATGAAGACCGCGCGACCTGTGTAATCTTTGGTGATGGCGCAGGAGCTGTTCTTTTAGAGCCTACAGAAGAAGATTCTGGAATTAAAGACTCTATACTCCGAAGCGATGGAAAAGGAAGAGAGTATTTGTTTCAAAAAGCAGGCGGATCTGCTTATCCTGCAAATGCCGGCACTGTGGAAGCAAGAGAACACTTTGTTCATCAAGAAGGAAAAACGGTCTTCAAGTTTGCGGTAACCAATATGGCAGATGTTTCTGCTGAAATAATGGAAAATAACCAGCTCAGTGCAGATGATGTTGCGTGGCTAGTTCCTCACCAAGCGAACTTGCGGATTATTGATGCAACTGCAAAGCGGATGGGCTTAGATAGTTCTAAGGTCATGATCAATATTGAAAAATTTGGCAATACGACTGCAGGTACTATTCCTCTTTGTCTTTGGGAGTGGGAAAACCAGCTCAAAAAAGGAGATAATATCATTTTATCCGCTTTCGGTGGAGGATTTACCTGGGGAGCGGTATATCTCAAATGGGCCTACAATACTTAGTAATTTTTATAAATTAGCATTTCCATAAACCTGTTTCCTATGGATATAAATGAAATACAAGACCTTATAAAGTTCGTTGCGAAAAGTGGTGTCAATGAAGTTGAGATAGAGCGCAAAGATTTTAAAATCACCATTAAATCGGAAGGAGCAAACGGTAAAAAGAAAAAAGGAGAGGAACTGACGCAAATGCAACAGATTCCGATGAATATACAACCGATTCAACCTATTGCAGTTCCTCAGCAACAGGTTATTCAAGCTCCTCAACCTGCTGCGGCACCAGCACCTGCGCCCGCTGCAGCGCCAGCTCCTCCAGCGGAAGACAAGGGTGCAGATGAATCGAAATATATTACGGTTAAATCTCCTATGATTGGCACCTTCTATCGATCGCCAGGACCAGATAAAGATACCTTCGTAAACGTAGGTGATAGCGTCTCTCCTGGAAAGGTAGTGTGCATCATTGAGGCAATGAAACTATTCAATGAAATAGAATCAGAGATCAGTGGTAAAATTGTTAAAGTTTTAGCCGATGACGCTTCTCCTGTAGAGTACGATCAACCTCTTTTTCTGGTAGACCCTAGCTAATCACTTAAATAAAATTCCTCGTGAGTTTATTCAAGAAAATACTTATTGCAAATCGAGGCGAAATTGCATTAAGAGTAATTCGGACATGTAAAGAAATGGGAATAAAAACAGTGGCTGTTTATTCAACTGCTGATCTCGACAGTTTACACGTTCGCTTTGCCGATGAAGCCGTGTGCATAGGCCCGGCAAGTAGCACCGAATCCTATTTGAGCATACCCAATATTATCTCGGCTGCGGAAATTACCAATGCTGATGCTATTCATCCAGGATATGGATTTCTTTCAGAAAACGCACAGTTTTCGAGAATTTGTCAAGAGCATGGAATCAAATTTATCGGTGCATCTCCTGAGATGATAGACTCCATGGGAGATAAGGCTTCTGCAATTGATACTATGGACAAAGCCGGTGTTCCGACTATACCAGGTTCGAAAGGGATTCTCGCAAGTCTGGCAGATGCTAAAGCTTGTGCAAAACGAATCAAATATCCTATAATGCTGAAAGCGACTGCGGGTGGCGGTGGAAAAGGGATGAAGGTTTGCAAGAATGACAAAGATTTGAAAGAAGCCTGGGAAACAACCCGAAGGGAAGCAAAAGCTGCTTTTGGAAATGACGGGATGTACATGGAAAAATTTGTCGAAGAACCGCGCCATATCGAAATCCAAATTGCCGGAGATCAGCATGGAAAGTTTTGTCATTTGAGCGAACGTGATTGTTCTATCCAAAGAAGACATCAAAAATTGGTTGAAGAAACACCCTCACCATTTATGACCAAGAGGCTTCGCTCGAAAATGGGTACTGCAGCTATCAAAGCAGCTAAGGCAGTTAAGTATGAAGGTGTTGGTACAGTAGAATTCCTGGTAGATAAAAACAGAGATTTTTATTTCATGGAAATGAATACGAGAATTCAGGTTGAACATACCATTACTGAGGAAGTCACCAATTTCGATTTGATCAAAGAACAAATTAAAATTGCGGCTGGTGTGAAAATGTCAGGGAAGAACTACGAACCGATCATGCATTCTATTCAATGCAGAATTAACGCAGAAAATCCGTTCAAGGATTTTATGCCAAATCCGGGTGCTATTACAAACTATCATTGTCCTGGTGGACATGGTGTTCGTGTAGATACTCATTGTTATGCAGGATATCGCATTCCGCCTTTTTACGACAGTATGATTTCAAAGTTAATTACAGTTGCTCAAACGCGTCAAGAGGCTATCGATAAAATGAAGCGTGCTTTAAGTGAGTATGTAATTGAAGGTGTAGCAACCACTATTCCATTTCATTTACAATTGATGGACAACGAAGATTTTATTCGAGGTGATTTTAATACGAAGTTCTTAGAGAACTTCGAGATGAAACCAGTCTGAAACACTTGTAAAATCTGACATTCTCTCCATTTTTTTTTTACATTTAAGGCATGAGGTATGTCTTTTTTGGTATTCGTTTAGCATTTTGTTTACTTTCTTTCGTTCTTGTTGGACAAGACCCTCAATTTGTTGATGTATCTGATCAGGCAGGAACGGGAAATGGATCAAGTAACAATGGTGCAGTCATTGGAGATTTTAACGGGGATGGATGGGAAGATATCTTCGTTCCAGCTCGTCTGGATTCAAGTCGCATATTTCTGAATAATTCTGACGGTACGTTTAGTGATGTTTCCAGCGATGCGGGTATTCAGCAAGAAGGCTTAACAATGACTGCGGCTTGGGGTGATATCGATAATGATGGCGACTTGGACCTTTTCGTTGGCAATTACTATACAGCTGGGAGCCCTTTTCAGAATTATCTCTATTTGAATGATGGAAGTGGTCAATTTTCAGATATTTCCTTAAGCGCGGGGGTAGGAACAAACGATCAAACACGCTCTGTCCATTTGTTGGATGTTGACTTAGATGGGTATTTAGATATCTATGTGTGCAACTTAGCGCAGCAAAATATATTATGGCACAACAATGGTGATCTTACTTTTAGCGACCATACTATCAGTTCTGGACTTCTCGATACGCAAATCTCTATGGGTGCTATTTTCTTTGATTATGACAACGATGGAGATCAAGACATTTATCTAACCCATGATGCAAACCAAGCATACATCATGTACGAAAATGACGGTACGGGAGTATTTACAGACGTTTCGCAAGTCACAGGTTTGGATGTTGCTGGACAAGGAATGGGAGTTGATCACGGTGATATTAACAATGACGGTCACTTGGATATTTACGTGACCAATCTCGGTCCGAATTTCCTTTTATTGAATGATGGAAATGGTTCATATTCTGAAATAGCCATGGCTGCTGGAGTCGCAGATGTTGGAATGGGATGGGGTTGTTTTTTTCTCGACTATGACAATGACGGATGGGAAGATATTTACGTCATCAATGATTCAAATTTTAGCCCGGTTTCAAACAAGTTGTATAAAAACAATGGCGATAATACATTTACTTTAGTTAGCGAAAGTTCACCTCTTTTTAGTTTTAATGGAGGCATTGGAGGAACATGGGCCGACATCAATAATGATGGATTTCAAGATATTATTGTAGCCAATGGTGAAAATGATATAGGCCTTCAAATATTTGAAAATCAAAACAACCAAAACAACTGGATTGGATTTAACCTAAATGGAACCATGGGCTCTTCAGATGCCTTTGGAACCCGCATACAAATTACTACAGAGACAGGAGTTAAAATTGACGAGAAGACAGGTGGGTCTTCTTATGCTTCGCAGAGTTCTCATCGAATCTATTTTGGACTGGGTGAAGGGATAGCTGAGGACATCAGTATATTTTGGCCAAACGGTACAGTAGATTTCTTTGAGAGCATGGATATCAATCAAATTCATAGTCTAAATGAAGGACAGAGCCCTGTAGGACTTGATGAAATCAATTTTGACCTTTCGCTCTACCACAATCCCTTTGTCGATGAGCTCAGAATCCATTCATCGCTGAATAGAGGAACCCTAGAGATCTTCGATCTGTTAGGAAAAAGAATTTTCTTTGGAAATATTGAATCAAGCCTACACGTTTTTGACTTAAGTCATCTTGACGTGCGTGGTCAATTTATTTTGCGAATTAGTGACCTTGAAGGAAATGTGACGTCTGAATCAGTGATTAAAAGATAAAAAGAAATGGGGTAACCAGAATGATCACCCCATTAACTCAACTTTACTCAACTGAACTATAACCTATATCTTATCAATTTCAAGGATTCGACCTATAGACATAATCTCAAAAACTCAAAATTGTTCTGTTCTGCTTTCGGAACAATTCAAATATCCACTAATTTTTGACAGTTCTAATCTGTTGTAAAACAGATTTTTAAACATTTCATTGTAAAAATGTCTTAATAAAAAGAAGCCCCGCCAGAAAAGGCGAGGCCGCAATTACTAACCAAAACCAAACAACTAATTAAGCTTTTTATTGAAGGTTTTTAACCATTAATTCTCGTTTAGAATCTATTCCTTCAATCTCTAATGTCATAAACGACAAAAGTCATGCCAAAAGGCCATCTTCTTTTTCTGAATGAATAACTTCATTTGAACTTGAACTTCCTTTAGAAAGTTTCCTGATCCACATTTTCAATCGCATACTCAAGTAAAAGAAAACTGGCACAACTATTAATGTCAAAAAGGTCGCTACGAACAATCCATAAATAACTGTCTTAGCCAAAGGCCCCCAGAAAATCACATTATCCCCACCTATATATATCTTAGGATCCAATTCTGCAAATAGCGTAAAGAAATTAATATTAATTCCATAAGCTAATGGAATAAGACCTAAAATCGTTGTAATTGCCGTCAATAATACAGGCCTCAATCTAGCTTTTCCACCCTTTATTATAGCCTCAAGCAAATCATCTTGACTCAGATAGTCTTCGTTCTTGACTCCCAAACTTTCTTTCTTTCGATCGATTAGGAGCTGGGTATAATCCAACAATACCACTCCATTATTTACAACTACTCCAGCTAAGGCTATAATTCCCATCATGGTCATCATGATGACGAAAGGCGCACCTGAAATCACCAAGCCTCCAAAGACACCAATAAGACTCAAGAAAATGGCCATCATAATTATCGTTGGCTTTGAGAGCGCATTGAATTGGAAAATCAGAATAAGGAATATCAACCCTAAACCAGCAAAGAAGGCTCCCATCAGAAACTCCATTTGCTTGTTTTGCTCTTCAATTTGGCCAGTAAAGTTGAATTTAATCCCTTTTGGAATAGTGAAATCGCCCATTTCACTTTCGATCTGTCTGACAATGGCCCCCGCATCAGTAAATCCTGGCTCAAGTGCGGAATAAACCGTTACTACTCTTCGAGTAGATTTGTGCTTTATCGCTGAAAATCCTGAGGTATTGCTTCTTGTTGTGACAGCACTAACTGGCACTTCTTTAATTTGGCCATCAGCCATGTCTCTAAATACAACCTTTTGATCAAAAATGGCATTCTCATCGTATCGGATATCATTCTTGAATCGGACATTGATATCAAAATCATCTCCACCAACCTTGTATATTCCCGCCTTACTTCCAAAAATTGAGCTCCTCAATTGCTGCCCAATTTGACTGGTGTTCACACCAAGCTGTCCAGCTTTTTGTCTGTCAATACTCAAATTCATTCCTGGCTTTCCCTTATTCACATCAATTTTTAATTCCGCTACTCCAGGAACATTCTTTGCGTTAATAAAGTCCCTCATCTGCTCAGCAACAGCTATCAGCTCCTCGTAATTCTCACCTTCAATTTCAATATTAATCGGATATCCAGCTGGCGGGCCAATGGCATCCTTCTCAACAGAAATGGCCAGTCCTGGATAAACCCCTGTAACTTCTTTCTGAACTTTTTTTCGCAATTCTTCACTGTCCTGCCCCTTTCTGTATTTAAATTCTCTGAGGGTCGCAGCGATCCTCCCTTTATGAGGCATTTCAGCAGCATTTCCGGCATCCGTCTGCGGGTTACCTGCTCCTTCTCCCACTTGAGAAACAGCACTTTCCACCATATAATTGTAGCCATCTGATTCGAGATAGGTGTTTTCTCTTAGAACTTTATAAACTCTTTGCTCAATGTCCTTTGTAATAGCATTGGTTTTTTCAATATCCGTTCCTTGAGGATACTCTACATAGACATTGATTTGATTGGGCTTGTTATCCGGGAAAAATTCAATCTTTGTTCTCTGGCTAGCTACTGAACCTCCAAACATCATGAATGCAGCAATTAACAGTACAAAGGTGAAAATCGATAGGAAAATGGGTCGCTTTTTGCTCAGTGCCTTTATCAATATTCCCTCATAAAAATTTTCTAAACGCGGAAGTACCCTATTTTGAAATCCGTTTATTCCAGGTTTTAGAATGTATTTGAATACCCATATCATGATGGCAGCGAAAATCATTAAAGATCCCAAAGCTGTCATTGAACCACTTAAAGAAATAAGCGTTCCAAGCAAAAGAAGCGCACCGCTTACAATGATCAATCTTCTATTTGAAGTAGGATCTTCCTTAACTTTCATTAAGCGGGATACCATCATGGAATTCATGAAAACCGCAACGAATAATGAAGAACCAAGAACAACAGAAAGGGTAACTGGGAAATAAATCATGAATTCTCCCATCACCCCAGGCCACATTCCCAAAGGAATAAAAGCTGCTACCGTAGTCAAAGTCGAAATAATAATTGGAAACGCAATTTCTCCAATTCCTTTTTTCGCTGCTTGGATTCGACTCATCCCTTCTTTTTCCATCAATCTATAGACGTTCTCTACAACCACGATTCCATTATCTACCAACATCCCCAATCCCATAATCAAACCAAATAGAATCATAGTATTCAAGGTATAACCCAATGCACTCAAAATTGAAAAAGAAATGAACATGGACATAGGAATTGCGAAACCAACGAAAAGTGCATTTCGAAATCCCAAGAAAAACATTAAAACACCTACTACCAGAATTACTCCGAAAATAATGTTATTGACTAAATCATCTACTTGATTCAAGGTCAGCTTTGACATGTCATTGGAATAGGTCACTTTCAAATCAGAGGGGAATTCACTTTCGATCATGTCTTCCGTGATCTTCCGGACTTTGTCATTAGCGGCAACCATATTCATTCCCGCTCTTTTCTTGATGTCCAACATCACCACATTCTCTCCGAAGTCTCTCGCATAGGTAGTCCTATCTTTTTCCTTAAAAGATACTTCAGCAACATCTTTTAAATAAATCGTATTGCCCCGTTCACTTTTAACTACGAATTCTAAAAGTTCATTTGGATCGTCAATTTCACCAATAACACTTACTGCTCTTCTTTGTCCACTAGCAATCATATTTCCGGCAGACATGGTCATATTGCCTCCATTTATAGCCCCGATGATGTCGTTGAAACTCACCTGTGAGGCCATCATTTTGTAGACATCCACAGCCACTTCAACTTCCTTGTCTTGGGCACCTCTAATATCTGCTTGCTTTATTTCTTCAACTTTTTCAATCTCATCTTGGAGCCGTTCTGCGAATGCCTTTAGAGACTGCACAGGATAATCACCTTGAATATTAATATTCAATATGGGCATCTCCTCACTCATACTCAAATTAAAAATATTGGGAGATACCTTGGCATTGTTAAACGTAGGCCAATCCTCTGAAGACGTCTCTTGATCAACCTCATCTTTCACTTTGATTTTTGCTTCTTCAACAGTAATATCCTCATTGAATTCAACAATGATCATTGAATAATCTTCTTGACTTGTTGATTCAATATCAACTACATTACTCACATTTCTCAGCCTTTCTTCAAGTGGGTCTGTAATGAGTTTTTCGATGTCCTCAGCCGTATTTCCTGGGAAAAGGGAACTCACATAGATCTTGGTTTCTTTGATTTCAGGGAAGTTCTCGCGTGGCATGCTTGTATAAGCAGTGATGCCCAAAATCAAGGCCAAAGCAATCAGAACATTGATCACTGTCCTATTGTCAATCGCCCATGAAGAGAGAAAAAATTCTTTATCCGTCTTACTCATATTGCGTTCTTATGAATTCTTGATTTTTACTTTTTGACCTTCTCGAATAGCCCTTGCACCTTCAACAACAATTTCTTGGTCGGTGCTCAAACCCTCCAATACTTCTATCATATCTCCACTGGTTAACCCGGTAGAAATATATGCACGTTCTGAAATCGCTTCATTATTGTCTTTATCCTTCACAACGTAAACATATTCCCTTCCTTGTGAATCTTCACTTATCAAGCTTTGAGCTATCAAAACGGCTTCTTCGTTGTTGTAATCGTTGATCTTAACCTTTGCATTCAAATTTGGTTTTATCAAACCATCTTTATTGGCAATTGCCAATTCTATCTTGAACGTTCTATTGGCTGGATTTACAAATGAGCCCACTGATCTTATTTTCGATTCTAGCTCTTTTCCAAGCACAGGAATTGAAACCATGGCTTTATTTCCTTTTTGAATATTTCTCAAATGAGCTTCAGGCACATCAACTTCGACATACATGTCAGAATTGTTTACGATTCTAATAACAGGAGTCATCCCTGGACTCACCATGCTCCCCTTTTCTGTTATTACCTCATCTATCATTCCGCTGAAAGGAGCTCGAATGGAAGTCTTAGCCAATTGAGCATCAAGCTGACTAATAGCTTTTTCTTGCGCTTCATAGTTTGCTTTTGCCTGCAGATAACTCAGTTCGGAACCAATGTTTTGTTTCCAAAGTCTTTCCTGTTTTTCATAAGTCGTTTTGGCAAGATTCATTTGCACTTCTAATTGTGCCCTTTGTTGACCTAGTCCACCATCATCAATTCTTGCAAGAACTTGCCCTTTCGAAACGCGATCTCCTTCCTTTACATTCACCGCATTCAACTGTCCAGCGTATTCCGAATAGAGTACCAAATTGTTCTTTGTCTGCACATTCCCTTGTAGTTCAATAAAGTGCTCAAATTCTTCAGTAGCAATATTCTTTATCGTAATCAAAGGCAGCTTCTTTGTCGTATCCAATTTTGCGATGATCTCATCCAACTCCTCAATTTGTGCAATGATTTTTGATTCGTCTTCTTTAAGCAGTGCTCTTTTTGCTCTGACTTGTTCCAAATTTGTTTTGTCAAGCTCCGATGAAGACTCGTCATTGCCTCCGCAGGCAATTATTAATACTGCAATTGGAATGATATATAAGTACTTTTTCATAATCAGTCTTTTAGTCATATTTGTTAGTTGCCTTATCCAAGGCAGATTTTGCATTCAAAAAGTTGAGGACCGCTTCTATATAGTTGGCTTCCTGTTCTAAATATTGGCTCTGTAATTGATTCAATTCAAAACTAGAAGCAATTCCTTCTTGATACTTAATTTGAGTTTTATTGTAAATTCTTTTGGCTAAATCAGCATTGTCTTTAGCAATTTGTAATTGCTCTTGACTGAAGATAAAATTTGAATAGGCATTGTTGTATTCCATCTTTATCCCTTCCTCTGCCTGTAAAAGTTGAACATTGGCTATATCGTAATCCAATTGTGCTTGCTTTACTACATTCTTTTTCATCCCGCTTGAAAATATTGGCACATTCAAGTTTAAACCCCAAAGTGTAGAAGGGAACCATTCACCATCACTATCGAAAAAGTCAAATTCAAGTCTTTGTGCTGTCTGTGAATGACTTGCAAAAGCGGACAGCACTGGCCAATATTGTGCCTTTTGATTTTTGACATTTAGACCATTCAACGTGACATTGCTTAAAGCTGTCTTGTAAAGTGGATGAGCCTGTGTTTCTAATGTTCTTTGAGCTAAGGTGAGTGATTTGTATTTGTTCAGTAATCCATCTAAATTGTCGCTAAGCACAATATTTTCTGAAAGCGGCATGCCCATTTGCATCTTCAATAGATCTAGAAGATTTGTACTTTGTCTTTTAAGATTAGACAAAGTCGCATTTATCTGGGATACGGTTAGTTGTAGTTGCTCTACTTCTTGTTCTTCTATAAAGCCCTCTTCATAGAATGCCTGAGAATCTTCCAATAATTTAGCAAGACTGTTGAGGTTCTCTTGAAGTATTCGCTCATTTTCACCACTGACCAAAACCCCATAGTAAGCTGTGGCCACGGCTTGACGAATTTCAGCTTCATTCATTTCTAATTGATTCTGCGTTACTTCGACAAAGGCTTTGGTTGCTTGTAATCCAATGAGATAAGATCCATTGAACAAAAGCTGTTGTAACTCTACTCCGCCAGTAACATTATAATCCGTTCCAAACTGCGCGGGGACAGTTCCAAACTCAGGAACATTTCCAGCGGGAATTAAATCTTCATTAATCAACACTCCATAGACAGATGGTGAAATAAAATCTGGCAATACATTTACAGGTATATCCAAAAAATGTTGAAATGAGCCGCTGGCATTAATTTGGGGTAGGCCAATTGCAAATGTCTCTTTTACAAGACTCCTTGACTTGTCGATCTCCTTTTGAGCGATTAAGTTCGAATAGGCATTTTCAACTGCAAAGGCCTGTGCTTCTTCTAAGGACAGGCTCTTTTGAGCTACAGCCTTAAAACAAATGAAAAGCGAAAGGCTAAGTATATATAGTAATTTATTCATGCGCGTTTTTGTCTCTGTTTTTCTTTTTTCTCTAGATAGTCTATCCCTTTTTGATTGGCTATTCCTCTTATATGATATCTGAATAAGGTTGCATACACCTCTTCAAAACTAATCTCTTCCGGAGGAAATACCTCCGCATCAAAAATGACGTCTATTTTCTTGATATAAATTTTTGTTATGACATCTGCTCTTAGATCTTTTCTGTAAACCCCTTCTTTGATCCCTTTTTTGAGGTTCTTTAACATGCACTCATACATGTTTTTCATATGGGCCTTTTTGATACTAAGAAATACTTCAATATGATATTTTTCCAGATCGTAGTGAATTGAAGGATGGATCCCTTTTAATTGACTTGAAACGAATTGTCCGATTTCAAACATTTCATCGATTGCACTGAGACTTTTGTTTTGTATTGCGGCAACAGCATCTATCTCACCATTACATTGAAATTGAAGACATTTCTGTACAAGGTCATTCTTATCTTTTACACTTTTATACAGGGTCTTTTTGGAAATCCCCAGATGGCGTGACATATCATCCATGGTAACGGATTTGATTCCGTACTGCATAAATACATCCTTGGCCTGTGCAATTAATTCCTTATCTCTTTCCTCCATTACGGACACAAATATAGAAACTAAATACACAACGGAAACGTTTTTTGAATATTATGTTTCCGTTAAGAATCTACTCAATCCCTGTGCTTCCGAATCCTCCAATGCCTCTTGTAGTGAGACTAAGTTCTTGCTTTTCAACGAGTTCGGCTGATATATGCCTGGCGATTACCATTTGAGCTACACGCTCTCCATCTTTTACTTCGAATATCTCTCGGGAAAGATTTACAAGCAAGACTTTTATTTCACCCCTATAATCTGCATCAATAGTGCCCGGAGAATTAAGTACCGTAATTCCCTTTTTATAGGCTAATCCACTCCTAGGTCTTATTTGCGCTTCAGTTCCTTCGGGTAAAGCGATAAAAAGACCAGTAGGTATAAGCGCACGATCCATTGGGTTCAAAACAATGGGGTCATGTAAATTTGCGCGAATATCCATTCCAGCAGAAAGAACCGTTTCATATTTCGGGAGTGGATGATTTGATTCGTTGATGATCTCTATATGCATAAGGCAAAGGTATGAAAGCGCTCAACAATTCAAATATTGTAGCTTTGCGGCCCATGGCAAAAACGCACAGCACAGCAAAAGCAAAGGAAACTGCCGTTCTCATTTCTTTGATTAGTCCAGAAATGGATGAAGATTTGGCTAAAGAATATTTGGACGAGCTCTCCTTTCTCGCCCTTACTGCTGGTGCACACGAACAAAAGAGATTTACACAAAAACGCGATCACCCCCATCCAGCGACCTTTGTAGGAAAAGGTAAACTCGAAGAAATTCGCGATTACATTCTTGAACATGAAACGGACATGGTCATTTTTGATGACGAGTTATCCGCTACACAATTAAGAAATATAGAGAGAGAATTTAAGATCAAAATTCTCGATAGAAATAATTTAATACTCGATATTTTTGCTGGAAGGGCACAGACTGCCCATGCAAAAGCCCAGGTGGAATTAGCGCAATATCAATACCTCCTTCCTCGCCTTACCAGAATGTGGACACACCTTGAGCGTCAAAAAGGTGGTATTGGAATGCGTGGTCCTGGAGAAACCCAAATAGAAACGGATAGACGGATCATTCAAAATAAAATTGCGGGCTTGAAGGAAAAACTTAAAAAGATCGACAAACAGAAGTCTGCACAAAGAGGAAATCGAGGAGCGCTAGTACGGGTTGCTTTGGTTGGATATACGAATGCTGGCAAATCGACTATAATGAATATGATGTCAAAGTCTGAGGTTCTTGCAGAAGACAAACTCTTTGCAACGCTAGACACCACTGTTCGAAAAATCACCCTGCACAATGTCCCTTGCTTATTGTCAGATACCGTTGGATTCATTCGCAAACTTCCTCATCAATTGGTAGAATCATTTAAGTCTACTTTGGATGAAGTGAGAGAAGCAGATATCTTAATGCATGTAGTCGATATCTCCCATGAGGCATTTGAAGATCACCATGGCGTTGTTAATGATACCCTGAAAGAAATTGATTCCTTGAACAAGCCTACAATATTGGTATTTAACAAGATTGATGCTCTAAAGAAAAAACACGCTGCCCCTTCAGATTTGCCCTGGATGGACGAACCGATTTTTTCACTCGAAGACCTTCAAAAAACGTGGATGTCAAAAATGGTTGAAGGCGATGCCGTAGTTTTTATTTCTGCTACTGGTAAGGAAAACATTTCAGAATTAAAGGAAATAGTGTATCAAAAAGTTAAAGAAATCCATGCAATAAGATTTCCTTATAATAATTTTCTCTATTGATAAGAAAAGCCCTTTCCTAATTCACCTTTTCCTTTAAAAAATTGAGCGATAGCGCAAAGGCTTCGTCTGCATATTCCTTTTCATAAGATGGACGACTTGGGTTTGCAAAAGCATGTTGTGCATCATACATATGAACTTCAATAGATTTATTCAAAGCATTCATCTGTTCTTCAAAATCTCCAACTATTTCCGGAGTGATCCATTTCTCTTGCTTCGCAAAAATTCCCAAAACACTCGCTTCCAATTGAGCTAGTCTATCTGGATCTTTTTCGGGCATTCCGTAATAAATGATACTGGCTTGCGCTCTTTCTTTACCAATTATACCTGTTTGTAATGACCATCCGCCTCCAAAACACCAACCGATGGAGCCTATTGCTGCATTTTCACCAGCAAATTCATAGGCCGACTTAATAATAGCCTCAGCCCTCTCCTTAGAACAAGATTGCATATATTCTGCTGCTTTTTTTCGATCTGTAGCAACTTTACCGTCATATAAATCAAGCGCCAACACATTAAAATCCCCCAGCGCATTAAAATACTTTTCTGATTCCTTTTTTATGTGGTCATTCAGCCCCCACCATTCGTGTATAACAAAAAGCCATTTTTCACTTTTTTGATCTGCCTTCAAAATATAAGCGTTGGCATCTTTTCCCTCCTCTACTGATAATTGAATCATTTTCCCATTTGGCTCAAAGCCAACTAAACTTTCGGGTAAAAAATGTGCTACTAAAAAATCTGGATCACTGGCCAGATTTGCAAAACTATCGGCAGGGTGACAGAACTCAACTTCTGGATAAATCTTTCTTTCTTCAGGAGAAGGAAGAATCAAGAAGAAGGAAAAAAGACCAATTAGTATACTTTTCATTTTGAACTAGCCTTAAGGTATTCGCGATTCATCCGTGCAATATTGTCTAGTGAAATACCTTTTGGACACTCAACTTCACAAGCACCTGTGTTGGTGCAATTACCAAAGCCTTCTTCATCCATTTGATTTACCATGCTGATAACCCTTTCAGGACCTTCTACTTGCCCTTGTGGCAACAAAGCTAATTGGGAAACCTTTGCAGAAGTAAAAAGCATTGCGCTTGAGTTTTTACATGTTGCTACACATGCTCCACATCCTATGCAAGTCGCTGCATCAAAAGCCGCATCTGCATCATCTTTGGGTATGGGAATTGCATTTGCATCCTGTGTATTTCCTGAAGTATTGACAGAAACAAAACCGCCAGCTTGTATGATTCGATCAAAAGAGGATCGATCGACCATCAAATCCTTTATCACTGGAAAGGCCTTTGCTCGCCATGGCTCTATGTAAACCGTGTCTCCATCGTTAAATGAGCGCATATGTAATTGGCAGGTCGTTATGCCCCTTCCTGGGCCGTGTGCTTCACCATTGATGAACATGCTGCAAGATCCGCAGATGCCTTCGCGACAATCGTGGTCGAAAACCACAGGTTCCTGACCTTGTTCTACCAATTGCATATTTAACACATCCATCATTTCGAGGAAGGACATGTCTGGTGAAATATCATTCATGGGATAGTCCACCAATTTTCCACTAGCATTTGGACCTTCTTGCCTCCAAACTTTTAAAAGTAGTTTCATAGATCTATTTATAACTCCTTTGTTTTACTTCAATGTTTTCAAAAACAAGATCTTCTTTCTCAAGCTCTTGTTTTCCAGCTTCACCAGTCCATTTCCATGCAGAAACGAATGTAAAATTCTCATCATCTCTTTTGGCCTCTCCTTTTTGTTCGCCTTCTAATTCAACCGATTCTTCTCTAAAATGTCCTCCGCAAGATTCTGTCCTTGCCAGAGCATCCATACACATCAATTCTCCCAAATCAATTAAATCAGCCACTCTACCTGCTTTCTCCAACTCCTGATTAATACCATCTGCTGTTCCAGGCACATTCACCTCATTCCAAAATTCTTCTCTTAATGCTCTGATTTGTTCAATACCCTCCTTTAAGCCTTCTTCATTTCTTGCCATACCACATTTCTCCCACATGATTCTTCCTAATCGCATATGAAAATGATCTGTCGCCTTAGATCCCTTGTTGCTCAGAAAATGATTGATTCTTTCTTTTGCTGCTTTTTCAGCATCCATAAACTCTTGGCTGTCATTCGCTATTGGACCTGTTCGAATATCTTTAGACAAATAATCCCCTATAGTATATGGCAATACAAAATATCCGTCAGCCAGTCCTTGCATTAAAGCAGAGGCTCCTAGGCGGTTTGCCCCATGATCAGAAAAATTCGCTTCTCCTGCAGCATAGCATCCTGGGATGCTCGTCATTAAGTTATAATCGACCCAAATTCCTCCCATTGTATAATGAACTGCGGGATAAATCTTCATAGGGACTTCGTAGGGATTTTCATCGGTAATTTTTTCATACATCTGAAAAAGGTTCCCATATTTTGCAGCAACGGTCTTTTTGCCAAGTTCTAAAATTCTCTCTGCACTTGGGCTTTTCTCTCCTGCAACATATGCCGCTTCTTTACCATATCGCTGAATAGCTGATGCAAAATCGAGATACACTGCCTCACCAAGGGAATTAACTCCGAAACCGGCATCGCACCGTTCCTTGGCTGCTCTGGAAGCCACATCTCTTGGCACCAAGTTTCCAAAAGCCGGATACCTTCTTTCTAAATAATAGTCTCTGTCTTCTTCGGGAATATCAACCCCATTTTTCTTTCCTTCTCTTATGGCTTCTGCATCTTCCTTGTTCTTTGGCACCCAAATTCGTCCATCATTTCGAAGTGATTCGGACATTAGGGTCAATTTAGATTGAAATCCTCCAGAAACGGGAATGCAAGTAGGGTGAATTTGAGTAAAGCACGGATTAGCAAAGTGCGCTCCTTTCTTATGTGCCTTCCATGCAGCTGTGACATTTGAGCCCATAGCATTTGTCGAAAGGAAAAATACATTTCCATATCCCCCCGAAGCTAAAACTACCGCATGAGCAGAATGTCTTTGAATTTCTCCAGTTACTAGGTTACGCGCTATAATTCCTCTCGCTTTTCCGTCTACCAAGACCAGATCCAACATCTCATGTCGATTGTGCATTTGAATCTTCCCTTTAGCAATTTGACGAGAAAGAGCAGAATAAGCACCTAGCAACAATTGCTGGCCTGTTTGACCCTTAGCATAAAAAGTTCTCGAAACAAGGACACCGCCAAAAGATCGGTTATCCAATAGTCCTCCATAATCTCTTGCGAAAGGAACTCCTTGGGCTACACATTGGTCAATAATATTGGCTGATACTTCAGCAAGTCGATAGACATTTGCCTCGCGCGATCGATAATCACCACCTTTAACCGTATCATAAAAAAGACGATATGTTGAGTCACCATCTCCTTGATAATTTTTTGCTGCATTGATCCCACCTTGTGCAGCTATTGAATGTGCCCTTCTCGGAGAGTCCTGAAAACAAAAACATTTTACATTATAGCCTAATTCTGCCAATGAAGCAGCAGCAGATGCACCTGCAAGACCTGTTCCAACCACAATAACATCAATAAGTCTTTTGTTGGCAGGATTGACCAAATTAATGTCATTCTTGTGTTTAGTCCATTTATCCTTTAATGGCCCTTGGGGTATTTTCGATTCTAATGCCATGTTAATCCTAAATAATGATGAATTGCGATGTAAGTGAACAATAAAGGAACAGCAATGGAATAAACTTTTCCTAAAGATTTGATAAGACCTAAGTATTTTGGATTCCTAGCGCCAACTGATTGGAAAGCTGATTGGAATCCGTGATTCAAATGCAATCCTAAAAACAGAAATGATAATACATATAGAATCATTCTAATTATGTCGCCATCGAATTTTTCTCTTAGTTCAGGATAATAACGCATGCCTAAACTTGGGTCTCTATTTACATATTGAATATTCTCTGCTCCATTTTCGGAGAAGTATTTCACCAAAATTTCATGTAACCAAAAATCATAGAGGTGCAATAAAAGGAAAAGCAAGATGACAATTCCAGAAATGATCATATTTCGAGACATCCAAGAAGCATTCGCGCTCCCTTTGTAAGCAGCATACTTTGAATCTCTGGAACCTCGGTTTTTAATTTCAAGAATAAATCCAAGAATGAAATGGAATAAAACCCCTGCCAAAAGTATCGGCTGCAGTATTGCCTGTACAACAAAATTATTCCCCATAAAATGAGAAACATCATTAAATGTTTCCGGATGTATAACTGACATCATATTGATTGTCAAATGCTGGAGCAGGAAAAACAAAAGAAAAAAGGCCGAAAGCGCCATGGCAAATTTCCGTCCTATTGAGCTGTCCAAAAAAGAAGCTTTACCCATGCGTTATGATTAATTTGATTATCGGGTTCCAAATGTAAGTGTTAAGCTCCAAAGTCCCTTGTTTTGTTTTGAAATTGCTCAATTTAGATTGAATTTATATTAAGACTAGAAGAATGCCCTCACTTGAACACCTCCATTGTGTATGGTTTTATTTTCCTCCGATTTTCGCGCATTGTAATTGATATTCATCTGTAAATTTTGTGACAGATTTCTCTGTAAAAACAATGACCAGGTCAAATTTGTTCCAGATTTCAACCCCTCTAACATTTCAAATCCAATTGCTGAATTATCAAGTCCATTAAAATCGATATCCACCAAATTAAAATTTGCTTGTAGGCTTCCTTTTCCAGGCCAACTGTATCTGAGCTCTGTTCCCGTATTCACGGTGTTTGATTTCTCGCCTCCTAAATCGGCATCATTTTCTTTTTGAGCATATTCAATATCTAGCTTAACTCTCCAAAATTGGTTAGGTTGAAAAGATAAAGCTGGATTCAAAGAACTGTATTCGATGCTATAATTCCTGTTATTCAAAAAGTCGGATAAGCTCTTCCGGTTACCATTTTCATTTTGTATAATTAGCCCCCATCCTTTAGAAAAATTCCAACGAATTTTCGATTGAATGAAGGTGTTTGTCCTTGAATCAAAGCCATTTGAAAGCAATTGCTTTGTTTCGTTATCGTTCCATATGAGATCAATCCCCCAAATAGCACTTGCTCTGTTGAAAGAAAATGTATTGCGAACAAGTGCATTGAATGCAAGAAGTGTTGTGTCTTCAATTTCCGTTAAAAAAGGATTATAAATTGAATTTCGATCCTCTCTATTCGTTTTCCTGTCAATTCTGAAAGTGCTTTGATTACTTACACGCGAAAGGAACTTGCCTATTCCGTTTTCTCTAGACAAAAAGGCCTTAGGCCTTAAGGTCAAAGTCTGCGTAAATTGATTTGTAAAAGTTCTAGAGTATTCATCTGTTGGGGTGAATGCTCGAATAAAGTTCGCCTCATATGCAAACTGCGCTATTTCGAATTCATCCAAATCGCGAATTCCATCTCCATCATAATCAATCCAAATATAGGTGCCTTGTCCTGCTGGAACTTCTAAGTAAATAAATTCTCTTCGCGGTTCTAAGCCTGAACCAATCTCGTAAAAAGTCCCTAAAGCAATTCCTCCCTTGGCTAATCGGGCATTATATCTCACTCGTCCAAGCAATGTGCTTTCCGGTGTATCGCTTATTATTTCGGTATTGTTAATTTTCAACTCTCTATTTTTTAGTAAAAAAGAGACATTCTGATTTTTATTGATTTTGACTCTGGCTTGGCCTCCAAACTCTTCAGCAATGGCCGCTCTATCTAAATTTGAATTATTGAACCGATCGTCTGTGCGTTGACGATAAAAGACCTCATACTTCAAGTTGGTAGTGTCTGAATTGGACAAATATCCCTGCCAATCGAAAAATGCATAGCTGGTCAAATTTAGCGTATCCTTGCTAGAACTTAGGTACTGTTTATTCTCCTCTTGGTCATCTCTGAAACCCAGAACCACATTTCCAAATTTTCGTGAGATATCCGCTTTATGTCGGATGAACGTAGTATTCACAAGTCCATCGGTACTTAAAAGGCTCGCATTAATAATGACTTTCCAAGTCTCAGTACTGAGATTGGTATTCAATTGGTTTTTGATACCGCTAAAGGTGCTCAAATAGTTCAAGGTATTTACCTCGTAGGAAAGCTCCCCAAAACGAGACCCTCGGAGGCCTATTAAACCTCGATTCCTTAAAAGTTTTTCAGAAATCGGCACATTTAGTATATTCCAATTTCTTTCGAATTCAGTGGGTCGAAAACGTTCGATTTCGCTAAAATGTTCGCCAACAAATTCACTGTTTAGCATGTAAAATAGGCGAAGGGAACTGCTATCTTTTCTAGATAGTCTTTTTTCAGAATTCCACAGAACATTCACTGCGCCTGCGACATCATCTTGTCTATCCAAGTCACTAAACGTATTTAAGTCATTATTGGATAAAGCCATTTCTATTGTCAGATTCGAATTCTCACTAGCTCGAAAATTCGCCCCCAAGCTTGCCATTTGTCTCTTTTTGGGACTAATCAATAGAATGACTGGTTCAAATCGTCCTGAGAGCACAATTTGCCCATCAACAGTATCAGGTGCAACCCATTCATATGTGCGTCCATTTGCTGAAAAATCTGCAGAAACATAATTCCCATTTCCTTGGCCCAAATCTGAAAAAGCCAAAGAATAAAAAGCCGAATCAGGATTAGTAGAAAAGACAAATACTGAATCATAACCCAAAGAGTCTTGAAGTGAATAAAATACTTGATTCACATTGAATTCAAGACTATCTATGCTGGGAATCACGGCATTCAATAAATTATCTCCAACGGAACTAAGTAAAAGGCGGTCATCTGGATCTAAGGTTTGTTGAAGCGGCTGATTTTTGCTGTCCGATTCTGAGAGCACATTAAAATCAAAACTCCATTTTCCTTTATCAAAGAATGTACGATGTTGCAATAGAGATCGCGCGTAGTTTCTATCGCTATATTGAAACTCGATCACAATCCTCTTATCCTTGGTAATGAATTGATTCGGTGTAAACGTTACTTCTGCTGAATTGTAATTGATCACATAATCGTATTCCTCTCCTCTTTTCATCTGCTTGCCATCGATGAATACCTTTTCAGTTCCTGCTAATATGATTATGAAACTTTCATTATCGGCTCCTCTCATGCGATAAGGTCCTTGAACTCCTTCAGTTCCAAAAAACACATTTCTAGCAAATCGTCCTTTTGAAAGCGCTGCTGAAAATTCCATCTTTACCTTTTCGTTTCCGACAGGCACTTCACTTGCAATGGTTCCTCCTCGAGCACGTTTAAAGTACTTCATGAAGTAGGGATCAAAATTTCTCAATTGAAAATCCCCAGCTGTCAGTTTGGTTTTTGCATTGAATAATTGAATAAATACCCGATCAAAATCTTGCAGCTGTTGAGTGTTTCCATCAGGTTGAATCGGAATATTGTCGTCAGTTATGGATGCCAAAATCTGTATGTCATCCGTTACTCTTCCCGATAACTGAAGATTGAGATTAGAATTGACCCCGAGATCTTGGTTGTTTCCAAAATTTAATCCTCTTGAAATAGACCCTGATTTATTCAAGCCTGTTCCCGTTCCAAATATGTCTTGTTTTTCCGATCTAGGATTGTACCTATATGCATCTAAACTCGATCCCTCTTGTTGAACAATAGAATCACTCCTCAGTGCGTATTCCTTGGACAAATCAAAACTAAACGTTCGGTATTTAAATACTACTGTATCGTTATACAAGGTGTCAAATGTCACGATGGCCTCAGCCCAATTGACAGATAAAGCATCCGGTTTTATTTCGCGGCCTTGACGAAGGCATGTAAGAGATTCAGGCACAATTGATGTACTATCAATCCTTATTATCTTTTCAGAAATATAAAGCTTCTTAGATTTCAAATTAGATCTTTCCTGAGCTCTATGAGTCAAACAAAAGACAACTGAAATAAAGACAAAAACGAACCTATGTATTTGTTTTGCTTTGATTAGGGATTTTAAAAGATGGAAAATAAGGGATAATTAATAGTATTATTTTAGGCGACTCAAAATCTATAACGCAATATTGTCGAAATCCTGTATTCATGAAAATAATCTCTTACAACGTAAATGGTATTCGCGCAGCACTTAAAAAGGACTGGGCTAACTGGCTCAAATCCACCAAAGCGGATATCGTCTGTATTCAAGAAACAAAAGCTATGAAAGAGCAGGTCGAATTTGATGAAGTGCTTTCGCTAGGCTATAAAGATTATTGGTTCTCTGCTGAAAAGAAGGGATACTCAGGTGTTTTAATACTAAGTAAGCAAGAACCTGATAATGTTGAGATTGGAATTAATATAGAAAAATACGATCGTGAAGGGAGGGTCATACGAACAGATTATGGAGATCTTTCTATTATGAATGTTTACATGCCAAGCGGCAGCAGTGGAGATGAGCGCCAAGCCTTTAAAATGGAGTGGCTCGATGATTTCTACGAATATATTGCTTCATTGAGAGATTCGCGAAAAAAATTGATCATTTCAGGGGACTACAATATTTGCCATAAAGCAATAGACATTCACAACCCTGTATCAAATAAAAATTCGAGCGGTTTTTTACCCGAAGAGCGCGCTTGGATGGATAAATTCACAGAAAGCGGTTTTATAGATTCCTTTCGCCACTTCAACCAAGATCCTCACAATTATTCCTGGTGGAGTTATCGTGCAGGTGCTCGCAAGAAAAATCTAGGATGGAGAATTGATTACATAATGGCAACACAGAATTTAAAAAGCCAACTAAAAAGATCAGGTATTCTTAGCCAAGCTATCCATTCGGATCATTGCCCTATTTTTCTCGAAATTTCTAAATAATCATCGTTGGAAACTTTTTAAAGTCCACAGTAGTCGTGGGTCCATTTCAAATACTTTCACAAGCATAGAAATGAAATATTCAATTAACAGCATAGTATTCGTAGTGCTTTTTCTATTTAGTTGTCAAAACGGATATGATAACAAAAGCCTTTCGGTAGATTCTGAAAGATACGGTGGTATTTTCTCTTATAATGAAAGTGGAACAGTAAAAAGCATATTCCCTACATCAGCATATTACCAAAGTGAGATTCAATTGATTTCGTACATCGCTGAACCATTGGTTAAAATGAACGAAGACATGAGTCTCTCCCCTTGTATTGCAGAGAGCTGGGATGTAAGTCCAAATGGACTAGAGTATCTTTTCAATATTCGGGAAGGAATTTACTTTCATGACGATCCTTGCTTTGAAAGTTCTGATGGTAGAGAGTTGGACGCTTATGATGTCGCTTTCTCATTTACAAAAGCTTGCCAAGACTTTGAAAACAATGCGCTAAGCCACTATTTACGAGGAATAATAAAAGGCGCTAACGACTATTTCGAAGGCAGAGCAGATGAAGTTATTGGGATCGAAGTAATCAGCAAGCACGAGATAAAATTCGTCTTAGAAAATCCATATTCTGAATTCATACCTGTTATAAGCAATCCCGCTTTAAGCATTTATCCAAAAGAATACTTTGAAACGTATTCCGGAAGGTTAACTACCCATTTGGTTGGAACAGGACCTTTTAAAATTTCTAATTATGAAGATGAAAAAATCTTAATATTAGAAAGGAATCCAGGATATTGGCAAACGGATGATGAAGGAACAAGCCT
>JBCCIF010000021.1:0-39473 GCA_039028335.1 Bacteroidota bacterium | reverse complement strand
GGATGACATGCGTTAAGTCATTCACATCAATTCCTCGCGCAGCAACGTCAGTAGCGCATAAAAGGAAGAGATAAAACGGATCATTTTTTCCAGTATTTAGAAGCACATGAGAGCATAAGAGCCATAGTTTTTTGCCGGACAAAAGCGGGTACAAGCAAACTTGCAGAAAAACTGCTTAAAGAGAAATTCGATGCGGGAGCATTGCATGGCGATATGTCCCAAGGACAAAGAGATCGGATGATGAAGCGCTTTAAGGATCATGAGCTTTCCATATTATGCGCTACTGACGTTGCTGCGCGAGGAATTGATGTGAATGACTTAACGCATGTCATCCACTACAATATTCCCGAAAACCCAGAATACTATACTCACCGAGCTGGTCGTACTGCTCGTGCTGGGAAAAAAGGCATATCAATAAGCTTTGTTACAGGGGCAGATATGCGCAGGCTGAAATATATTCAGCAAAAAGTAAGATTAAAGTTCAAAGAAACTGAACTGCCTAAAGGGGAGGACCTTGCTTTGAAAAAAGTCGGACGTTGGGCGCAAAAACTTAATGAGGTCAGAATTCCGAAGAAGATGAGTCAGGCATTGTTGGACGAGGCAGAACTTCAATTAAAGGACCTTGATCGTGAAGAGATATTAAAGAAACTCATCTATAAGGAAGTCGAAAGTCTTTTGACTTCAGGTCAAAGAGGAAGAACGGAAAATACCAAGCGTTCGAAAAAGGATGACCGATTTGACAATGAAAAGAAAAAGCGCTCAAAAAAAGACAAGAGCGATAAATTCGCATCAAATGATTCGGTACGCTTCTTCATTAATGCGGGTAAAATGGATGGATTAGATAAGTCGGATCTAACCGACTTCATCATAGAAATGGCGCATCTTTCGAAACGAGAAATTTCAAATATTAGATTGCTCAAAACATCTTCCTATTTCGAGGTGCCGGAAAAATATGCGAAAAAGCTGCCTAATTACTTTAGAGGAATTGAAATAGATGGGCGAGCTCTTCGTGTAAATCGCGATCAGGATCCTAGGGAAAAGAGCAGCGCTCAGGAATTCGGCAAACAAAAGAAAAGAGGCGTTAAAAAACGAGGAAAAAGCTCTAGACCGAATAAAAAGAGAAGGTGAACATGCGCCTTTTTCAAGCCTTAAAATGGCTGAATCTTTGATTTAAAGAAATAAAGTATAAATTTGATAACCAATTGTTTATTCATTTCCATTTATACTAAATACTTATTAATTATTTTTCGAAAAGGCCCTGCAATAGCGGGGCTTTTTTTTGTAATTATTCGAGCGATAGGGAAAAGAATACCTCGCACCTAATTTGAAAATTAAGTGGTATTGTCGATTAAGGCTTAATTGACTTCACCACCCATTGACTCGCTAATGCTCATGACGTGATCACCAATCTTTTCCAATGAAGAAAATAAGTCATTGTAGATTAATCCACTTTGAATATGGTATTCTGATTTTTCGGTGCTCTTTAAATGTTGTTTTCGCAATTCATCTCTGAATGAATTCAAATCCGATTCTAATTGACGAGCTTTTTCCAAGTCTACTTTAGAAAAATCTTTTTTAAGATTCGATTCCATTTCTTTGAATGAGTTGTCCACTTTATCGAACATGTTCAAGAGGTTCTCTCTTTGCTTTGGATTGAAATATATTTTGTTTTCGTTTTTCTTTCCAATAATAACGGACATGTGGTAGCCTATATCACCAATATCTTCTAAATCAGAGATCATGCTCAAAATATTATGAACTTGATTCGAACTTTTAGAGGTAAGCTTTCCTTCTGAAACTTTTGAGAGGTAGTCAGAAATCTCAATCTCCATATTATCGGTAATCTCTTCGTACTTCCGCACGCGTTTCATGGTTTTTTTATACTTCTTTTTATCCGTTTCCAAAAGCAAATCTCGAACGAAACCACTCTGTCTTCGAACAATGCTTCCAAACTTCATCACCTCCTTTTTCGCTTCGAGAATAGATAACTCAGGGCTACTCATCATTCCCGAATTGATATACTCCAGTCTGAATTCATCATCGGCTTCACCTTTTGATTTAACTGTCCGTTCCGCAAGGGAGACCAATTGGGGGACAAACCATATCAAGAGCAATACATTAATCAAATTAAAGCCGGTGTGAAACAGCGGAATGCCCGTTTTTGCCATTTCAATATTTGCTGGATCAAAGGGCTCACCTTCCCAGGCGCCAACAAACCAACCTATTGCATTTTTAGCTATTGGAAATAGCAGCAACATCCAGGTCACACCTACAATGTTAAACATAGAGTGAATGCGTGCAGAACGCTTTGCATGAACGTTTGCAATTAAGGAGGCAATTTCAGCAGTTACCGTTGTTCCGATATTCTCACCGAGAACCATTGCGCAACCGACCTCAAAAGGAATTACCCCCTTGTCAACCATGGCCAATGTCAATGCCATAGCCGCAGATGAAGATTGAATGATAATCGTCACGAGAGCACCTAAAAAGACAAACATTAAAGGACCAAACCAGACATCTTTATAATCGACAAAAAATTGAACAATTGCCGAATCTCGATCTAATTCAGGTACAGAATCCTTTAAGGAACTTAGACCAATAAAAAGAATACAAAATCCAATGAGCGCATTAGCCCAAGATTTCGCGGTTTCATTCTTCACGAATAAGAGCGGTCCAGCAAAAGCTAATATGATAAATGCATAACTAGAAATACTTACTTTAAAACCAAGTATTAAAACTAACCAAGCTGTAATTGTGGTGCCAATATTTGCACCCATCATCACACCTGCCGATTGTCTCAGCGTCATTAATCCCGCGTTAACAAAACTCACGGTCATAACAGTGGTAACAGAGGATGATTGAACCACAGAAGTAATTCCAAATCCCGTAAGAACGCCTTTTACACGATTAGAGGTTATTGAAGCCAGCATTTTTCTTAATCGATCTCCAGCTGCTTGCTGCAGTCCCTCACTCATGGTCTTCATTCCATATATGAAAAAGGCCAGAGAACCAATAAGAATGAGCAGTTTGGTCAATCCCCAGGCGCGATCTGTCTTAAATTCTTTCTTTGAAGAGTAAGAAGCATTTTTAGGATTTGAATCTGGAGGGCAATGTCCGATGTAAAAAACGTATTTCTCATTTCCCTTTAATCCTTCAAGAATATAAGACGTTTCAGAAATGCTTAAGGCATTAGAATAAAGGAAATCAATGTCGGCTTTTACTTCTCGATTGTCCTTTAAAGCTTCCGTAACTCTATCGGCATTAATGGCGGTGTTGTATTTGATGAATATCTGTTCATTATCTAAACCTTGATAGTATTCATAATCAATGCTCCAAGAGAACTCTACCTTCTCTGGGCCCGGATTGGCATGAACATTTAAGAATGTATTCTCATCTACCTGTGAATGAAAAATCGCAACACAAAAAAGGACTGAAAAAAGTGAACCGATTAACCTATGTATCATAATTGCCTAAACTCAATATGTAAGTCTTCATGTTTAAAATATGAGATGAAATACAAAATGTGATAATCTCATTTCAAGAAAACAAATATCGTCAATCTATTTAATCGAAGATTAAATTTTCCGATTCTTTCCATGAATTAAGCTTTGGTTAACATTGCCTTAACAAAGATGAGCTTGTCATTTGGGTTCAGAGATTATACCTTATTATTGCTTTGTGAAATAATGAAGAATTGAATCAAAGATTACTTGAAATAATCCAAATTTTTCTAATATTTAAATCTACATTGATTGCTGTTCCTGTTGCTCTAATGGCTGTGATGGTTAAGGTAGAAGTTGATAAACACATTGATGTAAATGGGGCTCTTTTGGAATTGATGGAGGGTTTTAATTTAAATCATCAACCCATTTCTTCAGAAACAACTCTATTTTTTGATTTTGAGTGAATTAAATGCAAAATATTGGGATAATAAATATCTCGAAAATCAAACAGGCTGGGACATCGGATATCCTTCGACTCCCTTGAAAGACTATATTGATCAATTGGATAACAAGGAGACTCGTGTGTTAATTCCCGGTGCTGGGAATGCTTATGAAGCTGAATATCTTTTAAATGAAGGGTTCAAGTACGTTTTTGTATTGGATTTTTCCAGAGAGGCCTTGAATGCATTTAAATTGCGCGTGCCAGAATTTCCCATTGATCAAATTATTCAATCCGATTTCTTTGAACACGATGGAGCATATGATCTTATCCTCGAACAGACTTTTTTCTGTGCAGTAGATCCCGCGATGCGCAAAGAATTGATGAATAAGACATATGAGCTGTTGCGACCCAAAGGTAAATATGTCGGTTTGCTATTCGATTTCCCTCTTGAATCCGGACCTCCATTTGGTGGTTCTTTGGAAGAATACATTGACATATTTCAATGGAAATACCCCCATTTCCAAATTAATAGAGCGTACAATTCAATAAAACCGAGAAAAGACAAAGAGTTCTTTTTTATTGCTCAGAAGACGTGAAGGAGTATATACCAGACTCGTTGAATGCTATTTTTGCCGCTTCAGTAACGTCACCTTCGAAGTTCTTTTCATACCTAGTATCAAGAACATATGCCTTTATCTTCACATTGGTTGCTGGCTCATCATCGAAATGATCATAGAAGTAGATAGCAATGTCTTTGTCAAAGTTTAAATATTTTGAACTGATTGCTGCCTCATAAGCAATTGTCCTTACGCGCTCTGTATCAATGTTTATCGGCAACCACAAATTGACAACAGCCATACAATCTAGCTCACCGCTATTTGAATTTGAGACCTCCTCACTGATCACTACATAATTGGGTACAGTTACAATACTGTCGTCCAAGGTGTTAATTTGAGTGTTTCTCAATCCTATATGCACTACTTCACCATAAGTGTCCTTTACTTTAACACGATCACCCATTTGAAATGGTCGATCAAAAATTATCATCAAGCCGCCAAAAATATTCTTCAATAAATCTTGAGAAGCTAGGCCTACTGCAAGTGCCGAACCAGCGAGCGCTCCATTTATCTGTTGTGGACTAGGATCAAAAATGGTTACGATTAAAGAGATTATTGAAACCGACCAAATTAGGACATTAAAAATAGGTATTAACCTTAGTATCAAAAGTCGATAGCGATTAAAGCGTTTTGCAGATCTTTTAATCAACCAAATTAAGCCCTTCATGAACAACCAAGTAATAAAGAGTACAAAGAGAATCGTCAATATTCTTGAAGGAGAAAGTATTTCAAAAATATTATCGAAATGTTCTTTAGCCACTTCACCAGCCTCGCTTGGTGCCTGAGAAATTTCTTCAATTTTGCTCGAATCCAAAGGGTCTTGTTCATCGGGAATTGAAGAGGAATCGCTTATAGAACTGCTATCGCCATTTTGACCGTTCAGAGAAGACGATAATGTGTCACTCTGGCTTTGTAAAGAGAAAGTCCAAATAATACACAATATGATCGCAATCGAACTTCTCATTTGATATTTCTGTTCAAATGTGTTTTGAGCAATACCTTGACCTCCTCAATGAATTTTAAGTTTATTTGATAAACATTCTTGTTTCCATAAATGCTTCTTTGTGAGACCAATTCTTTTTCTTTCAACTGTTCTAAAATCAATAGACTGGCCTTATAAGAATTTCGCAAGACCAATTTCAGTTCGCTCAGCTTTATATAGGTGTGTTGAAGAATGGCTTCAAGAACAAATAAATCATCTTTTCCTAAGGCGCTTTTAATGCTGATTTCAGGTTCACGTAAAAACACGTTCTTCCCGTTAATTCGCACGATAGAATGTTTCCAATAAATGAATGCGCGTGAGATATGACCGTTCGAATATTCCAATAGTTTTCTGTAATACCTATTTCGGACCATAATTATTCTTTCCTCTGGGCTTGCTTTACGTAGTTTTCTACGACCACTGGGCTTCAAGCTCAAAGGTTTCAAAACAGTTAAGTTATAACCGTCATTTCTGTTCTCTAAAATTTGTTTGATCACGTCATTATCCAAACCTCTAACTGAGATCTGAGAAGGAAAATTGGCATTAACACTCTTTACTTGATTGAGGTAGTAATGACTGTAGCGATTCATTGTACAAATCCAGTAAATCTTTTCTTTGGTTTCATGCATGAACAAGAGAAATTCGTCCAATAGACTGAAGCCTCCAATTCTTCTTAAAAATAAGCGCTCAACATTTTCGATAACGACTACTTCCTCTTCGACAATTGCTTGTTTGACATCATTTAAGGATTGACAATCGGCTGTTATAGAAAGGGCCTTCTTTAATTGAATCAAAAGACCTTCTAAATTTGAAATCTCAACTGTTTCATCAATGATTTTTGCATGTGGATACAAATGGCAACTCGAATTGATAAGAGATGATACACCAATCCCTTGATCGCTTATCACAAGCAGGAGATTATTTGAAATTTTCCAATTATCGTAAGCTTTTTTGAGAAGTTCAAGTTCGTAATCTCTGCCAAATAGTTGATCTACATTCTCAATTGGGAAATAACCAAAACGAGCAAGATAGGATGGGGGAATCTCTGTTTTTTCAACCAGATCATCCACTTTGTTTTCGTCTTTCTTAAAATCTATTACTTCAAGAAAACGCTCTCTCCACTCATCAATTTTATCTTTAAATGCCAAAAGTTCTATTGAGGACTAATTATAGTAAAAAATTAGCACCCTTCAAGAAACAAAAGCGCATTTGGACCGAGAATTCATTATTTTGTCTTCAATTCCAATTAAAAATGGAAATTTCAATTAATCAAATCTGTCTGAAATCACTTTTATGGGAAAACCAGTTTCATTTCTTTTACTGTCTTTAATTTTTATTCTTTCTTGTTCCAAACAGGTCTTGCAATCTGAAAAGATAAGCGCTAGAGATTCCGAACAACTGCATATTGAGGCCTTTCTATTTCAGAATAAATTGGATTTTGAAGTAATTCGTTGCGATACCAATCATTTCAAAAAAGCATTTAAACTATTTATTGAGCAACCCATTGATCACGCGCATCCAGAAAAAGGTAGCTTTAAACAGAAAGTTTATCTCAGTCATCGGTCCAAATCGGCAAATACAGTCCTCTATTTGAATGGCTACTCTGCGTCAGGCAATGCCTATGTGACTGAAGCAACAAAACTTTTGGATGCAAATCAATTGCATGTCGAACATCGTTATTTCAATGAATCCATTCCGAAGGACATGGACCCGCAAAGCATGTTCGGTGAAGATAATGAGTGGAGGACATATTTAACAATTGAACAAGCCGCTGCAGACCATCACAGAATTGTGCAATTAATGAACAAATTTTATGGTGAAAAGTGGTTATCAACTGGCATTTCGAAAGGCGGGCAAGCGACTATTTTTCACAAAAGGTTCTATCCTGCAGATATTGATGCTTCTATCCCATATGTAGCTCCAATTAACTTGGAGCGCGAAGACCCGAGAATTGAAGCCCATTTGAATAGCATTGGCTCTTCTACTTGCCGTGAAAAGATATTCAGGTTTCAGAAGAGCTTATTGGAAAACAGATCTGAAGTCCTCAAATTGTTCGAAGAAGAATCTGCTAAGCGCAATTACACCTATCTTAAAAGTGCAAATCAAAGCTTGGAATTGTCCGTTTTGGAATTTGAATTTGCTTTTTGGCAATGGAGTGGGGATTGCGATGCTATTCCAGACGAGAGCGCACCTTTAAAAAAGCGAATGAATTTTTTATTTCAAATTGATGCACCTGGATTTTTCACTACGGACATAATACCCATTAATGCTTTCTTTTATCAAGGTTATAATCAAATTGGAATGTATGGATATGATATCGATCCTTTTGGTCATTTAATTCGAACATTTGAGGAAGATGTGGATAATCAAGATGTTTTTCTTGAAGGCATTGAAATGCCTGATTACGATTCTGATGCTGTCCCTGAGGTTGTAGAATGGCTGAATGACAATGGAAATGATCTTATTTACATAGTAGGTGAATTGGATCCCTGGGGATCAACCGCAATAATTCCTACAGAAAAAACAAACTCCCTGAATTTTACTTTAAAAAATGGAAATCACTCTACCCGTATCGTCAACCTTTCTTTAGAAGAAAGGAATCAAATATGCGATTCGCTAGAAGTTTGGCTTGATTTAAAGAGAAATTTGGATGCCAATGATTTCTAATAAAGCATCGCTATCTGCTATTGGCTGATTAATAATTTCGATGAATAGTCCAACCTGACTGCTTTAGTGCCGTAAGTCATATTAATTCTATGCGCTAATATGTATTCAATCTACACAAGTGAAATATCTTTTAGCCTTAGGAATTTCTGTTTTATGCTCATTTGGCTTTAAAAGTCAAAATTCCTATACCGTATTGAGCGACTTTGTTAATCCCTGGCCCTTGGACATTGTGGTTGGGGATGCTGGAGGTATTCAAATTTTCGATCAAAATTCTGGACAACTTTACTATCCTTTTCTTTACCCTAATAGTCCTTGGATATTCAATAGTGTATACTTAGCAGTTGATGATCATCTTATAGCCAGTAATTCCTATGCAATTGACATCGAAGACGAAAATTGGGACCAAGTAGCATCAAATGTAACAGACGTTAGTGGAATGGGAACACGTTCAGATCCCTGGCTGATCACTCAGGAGCTGAGAGCTAGTAATGGTTACGGAGTAGATATTCATTATTATTACGTGAATGGAGATGACTTTTTTGTTACATATTATGAGGTGATTGTTCCAAACGACAATACTGCTTATATCAAGCTCTACCATATCTTAGATACCTATTTGGGAGGTACGGATACCGGGCCCGCTTTTACAGAGGGCACAAGCCCAAATTTCAATATAGTCGGAACGATAACAAATGACCGTTATATTGTATTTGGCAATCCGGATATGGACTTTACCGCATTTGGTAGCCATAATTGGTATTGGATGCTAAACGAACCAGTTTTTGGAAATGATTTACAGAATATTTTAGATTTCGACACGGATACGGATAATGGAATTGGCGTGCAATGGAGCCTTGGATACGTTATGGGTAAACAAGAAGCCATTGGTACTCATATGGCTTTTGCACCAGATATCCCTGTAACCCTTCCCGTAGAATGGGTTTCATTTGAAGCGAGTAACAAAACTGATTATGTGTCATTAGAATGGGTGACAGCTGCAGAAGTTAACAACGATTACTTTGAAGTTGAACGATCAACAGATGGGCAGAATTGGGAAGCAATTGAAAGAGTTTATGGAGCTGGATATTCCACTTCTTTGACATATTACGAGGCTAAGGATGAGCATCCTTTTTCAGGTGAGAGTTATTATAGAGTGCGGCAAGTAGATTTTGATGGTACCACGGATTATTCTGAGATTGATGTAGTAATTCGCAAAGCCGGTGAGATCACTTCCTTATATCCAAATCCAAGCAAAGGGGTATTCCGATTCGATTTAGAGGCTGATCATGCATTTGAGGGCTTTTTGGAACTTATTGATATTCACGGCAACCTATTATACGCTGAAGAACTTTCATTCGATAAGGGAATCAATATACTCTTCAATAATTTCATCGATATACCCAAGGGATCTTATATTCTAAGGATTCATGAAAAAAGCGGAACCTTCAAAGTGGATAAGAAATTCTTAATCATTTGATATCATCAAAAATATGATAAACTGCTGGGCAGAACTCGGTGTTTTTGATGTGAAGTGAAAGCAATGACTTTTGATTCTTTCTATCTGTATGAGGATATTCCCTGCAGGCTTTAGGACGAACGATATAAATCGAACAGTAATTGTCAGAACCTAAAAATGGACAAGGCAAGGTTTTCATTACGAGATCTCCGTCTTCATCAATCTTTGTATACTTACTATGAGCTTCAGAAGTGCTTATTTTTAAATGCTTCGCAATGCGTTCAATATCAATTTCTCGCAATCGTGGTCCCGCGGTTTTACAGCAATTTGCACATGCTAAACAATCGATACTTCGAAACGCCTCTTCATGTTTTGCATGAATAAATCGGTCAAGCTTTGATTCGTTTAAATTTCTCAGCCGACTTGCCTTTTTTTTAAATTCCTTCTTTCTGGAAAGTGCATCAGAACTTAGTTTATCCCTTTGCATTTTCTTTTGCCTTTTTTGCAAGTAAATTTCTTTGGTACCTGGACTGAACAATATCTGTGAGGACAAGTATGAAAATCACGAAATAGAAAGTCGTTTTTGTCATAGGAGTGATTTCATTTCCAAACAATTCTAAATGCGCCAAATGCCCACCTTCTGTGACGAGCATTATCCCAACAACAAATAAAATGAATAAGCCAAGTACCTCATACATTCTATTTTTATTTAAGAAGTTGGAAACTTTATCGGCCAGCCAAATCATCAATATCCCGCTGATAACAATGGCTGTAGCCATTACCCAGAAGACGTCCGTCAGAGCAATGGCACTTAAAATAGAATCAAATGAAAAGACCAGATTCATAAGCACAATCAACGCAATTACTTTTCCAACACTTCCTTTTTCCTTTTTGGCTTCTTCTGCATCGTGTTCTTCAATTTTCATCATATGCCATATTTCCTTCATAGCTGTATAAATGATGAAAATACCTCCAAATAGGACGATTAAAGAATGACCATTAAATGCACCATGCACCCAATCTCCAATATCTAAGTGAAAAAGAACTTTTTGAAACTTTTGAAGCATATTGACTAAAATGAAGAGCAATGCAATTCTCAAGACTATAGCCACAGCAATTCCTACTTTTCTTACATAGCTCTGTTTTTCTTCAGGTGCTCTTTTAGATTCTAAGGAGATATAGAGCAAGTTGTCAAAACCCAAAACGGCTTGTAATAATATCAGCATTAAAAGCGTGAAAATATTATCAATTGAAAATGCCTCTAAAAGGATCATAGTTTAAATTTGAAGCAAATTAAAGCATAGAATTCGAAAGTTCGAGTTTCAATGAGCATTATTCTAAACAAGACAGTTCCTTGGAATGGAATACTTTTCACGGTGGAACCGGTCAAATGAGACAGGCACTTCGCAAAGATGAAGTGGATGTTTGTGTAATTCTAACTGAAGGAATTATAGCGGATATCGTCAAGGGAAGTCCGACTAAAATTATAAGTCATTATATCAATTCACCACTTATCTGGGGAGTCCATACAGCTGCAACAAATGCATTGGACAAGTATGCTGATATTTATGATAAGAATTATGCCATTAGTCGTTTCGGCTCTGGAAGCCATTTAATGGCCATAGTTGATGCCGTTTCGAATGATCGAAAACTTAATAAAGAACAATTCATTCCAATACAGAGCCTCTCTGGTGCTCTTGATTCACTTGCATCCCTAGAAACAGACGTTTTCTATTGGGAAAAGTTCATGACTAAACCCTTTGTAGATGATGGCCGACTTAAAAGGCTTGGAGAGTTCATGACACCTTGGCCGTCTTTTGTCATTGCAAGCAGGAATGACTATATAGAAAAGGATAGTAAGGTATTGAAAGATATGTTAGAGGTCATTCGTTTCAATTCGGTTCATTTTCAGCATTCTCCTTTAAGTGTCTCAGAAGTTGTCAATCGCTTTGAATTACAGCACGAAGATGCCGAACAATGGTTTGAATCAACTTTATGGAATGGCTCCAATGACTTTCAAACGGATGTATTAGTCAATGTACAAATTGCATTAAAGGAAGCGGGCATAATTGATCAAGAGGTTTCGATAGGAGAACTTTTAATTCAACTCTAATCCATTGGGAATTAAAGCATTGGTATAAAAAAATACAAAGACTTGATCAAATTTAGCTAATTTCCAACGTGAAGTAAAAAACCTACGTCTATTCATTAAAGGAATAAAAATTACAACATGAAAACACATCATTCAATTTTAATCTTAGTCTTACTTGTATTCTTTTCTTCGTGTTTAAAAGAAGAAAATGAATTGCCAAACACACCTGATAATCCTTTAAGTTCAAATGCAGATTTGTACAGTGGACAGAATCAAAATGTTGATTTAACGGTTAGGGTTTTGGATGAAAACAATCAAGCAATAATGGGTGCATTGGTCACCTTTGGTCCGGAACAGGCTTTAACAGATGATTTTGGAATTGCGCAATTTTCTCAAGTGAGTGCGGATAGCAGAAGAGCACATGTCGATGCTATTTATTCAGGTTATTTTACTTCTCATCGAAATTTTAACCCGGTAGCTGGTAATAATTACGTGACCTTCAAAATGTCACCGAGAGAATTACTCGGAACGTTCAATACGAGTTCTGGAGGAGTGCTAACGCATGCGAACGGAGCCAGCCTAAATTTCTTATCGGGACCTCTTCAAGAAGAAAATGGAGGTGAATATGAAGGTACAGTAAATGTATACTCAGCGTATTTGAATCCAGGTTCAAGCGATTTTGGATCTACTGTGCCTGGCGATTTAATGGGCATGTTGGATCAAGAGACGCAAGTATTGGAAAGTTATGGGATGTTAGGAGTGGAGCTAGAAAGTAGTTCAGGCCAAGCCTTGAACTTGACAGAAGGAAGCGAAGCGATTTTGACTTTTCCATTAGAAGGTGCTTTACTTAATGCAGCTCCAAATGAGATAAATCTTTGGTTTTACAATGAAGAAAGTGACGTTTGGGTTGCTGAGGGTAATGCGGAATTAATAAACAACAACTATGTGGCCAGTGTTTCGCACTTTACCTGGTGGAATTGCGACATTCCATCCAATTTTATTGATCTTGAATTTACATTGTTAACAGATGAAGGGAATTTACCTGGCGCGAATGTTGATTTTCAATTATGCGCAAGTGGAATTACTTGCACGGGTACAACAAATCAAAATGGTCTATTTGAAGGGCAAGTTCCAATCGATATGGAAATGGTGTTAAAAGTTCTCAATGCTTGTGGAGAAGTAGTTCTAAGTGAAACTATAGGTCCTTTTTCTGCAAACACTGATTTAGGTGATATAATATTACCAACCTTGGAAGTGGGATATCCAATTGTCGGAACAGCGGTTGATTGCGATGGTCAAGCAATTAGCAATGGCTACGTGACATTGAGCGAGAATGGCTCTAATTTTAGCCAAGTATATTTATTGAATTCAGATGGTTCATTTAGTTTCCCACTTATATGCTTGGAAGATCCATTTGAGTATACCTTGCTTATAGCCGATACTGATAATTTAATGTTAAGTGAAGCTTTTGAATTTACTTATGATGACAGTGATATAAATGATCTAGGAACATTATCCGTTTGCGATCAGGTTCTTGAGGAGTATTTTACTTTGGATTTTAATGGAACGAATTACAATGCATTCAGCGAAAGTGAAATCTATGATAGCGGTGATTGCTGGCATGTCTCTTCGAGTTATCCTACAAATACGAGTCCTCCGTTTATATACAATTCTGTTTTCTTGAGTTTTGAAAATACAGGAAGTGAAGGACTGGCTTATGAATGTACTCCAGATTCTGTAGGAAATGTAATTCTATCAGATTTTGGTGGCAATTCTTTTGTTTCTCTCCTTCTAACTTCATTGGAAGTTGATATCACCAATTATCCATCTGGGGTAGGTGAGTATTTGGTCGGAACATATACAGCCAACCATGATGGTGCCCCGCAGTCAACCATTCCTCCAGGAACGCTATCAGGTTCCTTTAGTATATTAAATGATTAAAAACAAAAAAGCCCAGCTATGCTGGGCTTTTTTTATTGATTCAAATTCTTATTTTTCAAATTCAATGCTAATCCTTCGTTGAGCCATGTCTTTTGGGTCAATGTCAGCTAACAGTTCATCTCCTCCAATACCTTTAGCCTTCATTTGTTTTCCAGATACCCCACGATTAGAAAGTTTTGCTTGAACCCAAAGTGCTCTGGCTTTAGATGTCGCTTTATTTGTCGTTTTCTCTACAGCGTTGTCTCCAAGTCGAGAATGTCCTTTTACCAAAACATTGATATCTGGATAAGCCATTAATAACTTTGCCAGATTGTCAAGCTGTTCTTCACCTTCAGCACTCAACTCTTCTCCATCATAGGGGATTTTATCTAAGTTATAATTAGGACTTCCTTCTCCTTTCGAAAGGTAATTCTGTATGGACCAGGCCCATGATCCACTTTCAAATGCTAAGTCTCCTTCTGTTTCATCCTCTTCTGAAGAGGCATCAGCATCTTCATGTGCATGGTCATCGTGATGCCCATGATCGTGATCATGCTCGTGTTCATGATCGTGATGATCGTCATCATTGTGGTGACCATCATCATCATGATGGCCATTCTGATGTTGCTCAGCATGGTGATCGCCATGTCCACCATTGCCTTTATTGATAAAGTAAAAAATTGAGAAAAGTCCGAGAAGTAATATTAATGGAAGAACAAATTTGTTTCCAAAAGGCTTTTTAGCTTGTTCTTTCTGAGTTTCGAGTTCGTTATGATCTGACATAAATTAAAATTATAGCAACAAATATATTAGGTGGGAATAAAATAAGACCACTTTTAGAGTGATTATTTCAACAGTGATTCACCGTTAAGATCATGTGTAAGAATATCACTCATATAGTCAAAATAAGGACGAATGGCTTTATATGTCTTGATTATACCTTTGTGAAAATCCTTGTCCATTGCCTCCTTATCGGAATATTCTTTAAATACATACATTGACTTATATCTCAAAAGATCGATAGCAGGATGATCCTTTGGATATCCCTTTGGGGCTGTTTTTACTTGCTCTCCTCTCAATTCTCCAAAAGTATCTGTGAACTTTTTAGAGCCTAAGATTTTTCTCAAGCGCTGTGGTTCTTCAGCAATATGTCCTCGTATCAACTTCAAGTCTTTGGACTCTGGGGAATAAAATCCGCCACCTACCATCATTTGTCCTGGTTTGATCATAATGTAATAACCTCCTCTGCGATCAGCACCCTTTCTGCGAAAGCTCATAGCCCAATGCGTTTTGTAAGGTGATTTGTCTTTAGAAAAACGAACATCTCGGTAAATTCGATAAAGTGATTTTTTTCCCGACTCATTATCAATCTCATCAATTTTGCTTAATTCAAGCAAGACTTTATCCGCCAGTTCAATTGAATTTTCATGTGCTTCTGTATACCATTCTTTATTTGCCTGAAACCAATCCCGATCATTGTTCTTTTCTAGTTTCTTTAAAAAGTCTACGTTTCTTTTGCTAATCATCTCTTTCGTTATTGCGTCTAATTTACAAATGAATCTCAGAATGATTTTCATCTCAATTCCATTTTCTCATTTCGAATGGTATCTTTAAACCATGCTGATTGACAATCAAGAGAAGACCGATTTATTGAAATTGTTTTGTGAGGTTCGAAGAGAAACAGAAGATTTTACTCGATTGTTAAAAATCGAAGATTACATTCCACAACCTGTAATTTTTGCTTCACCTGCTAAATGGCACTTGGCCCATACAACTTGGTTTTTTGAGAATTTCATTCTCAAAACCTTTTATTCAGGATATAAGGAATTTGATGAAGATTTTGCCTTCCTTTTTAATTCCTATTACAAGCAGGCTGGTAAAATGCTTTTTCGTGCTGATCGCGGAAATATGACCCGTCCTTCAGTTGATGAAGTCTATGCATATAGAGCCTATGTGGATAGGCATATTGAAGAACTTTTGAAGGAATCCTTTCTACCCGACTTAGAAGAACTCATCGTTTTGGGACTCAATCACGAACAGCAGCATCAAGAATTGCTTAAAACAGATGTAAAGTATCTGTTGGGGCACAATCCAATATTTCCATCTATTTTAGAAGATAACCTTGTCCAATCAAATGGTGAACTTCCTTCTTGGAAATCAATAAATGAAGGAGTTTATGAAATAGGTTATGCGCAGAATGTTGAATCGAATTCAGACTTTTGCTTTGACAATGAACAAGGAAGACATAAGGTATATATTCACGATTTCGAAATTCGAAATGAATTAGTCACCAATGCAGAGTATATTGAGTTTATGGAAGACGGGGGATATGAAAGACCAGAACTGTGGTTAGATGAAGGCTGGACCTGGTGCGAAGAGAATAGCATTAAGTCTCCCTTATATTGGCATAAGAAAAAAGATTCGTGGTGGCATTTCACCTTTTCGGGATTTTGCCAATTGCCTTTAAACGAAATCCTTTGTCATGTTTCATATTATGAAGCCGAAGCTTTTGCCAGATGGAAAGGCTACAGACTTCCAACTGAATTCGAGTGGGAAGTAGCTGCTGACTCCATTTCGTGGGGCAAGAGATGGGAATGGACAAACAGTGCTTATTTGCCTTATCCAAAGTATAAGATCGCTGAAGGAGCTATAGGAGAGTACAATGGAAAATTTATGATCAATCAAATGACTTTGAGAGGAGCTTCTTGTGCAACGAGCAAGAATCATAGTCGCAAAACATATAGAAACTTTTTTCATCCACATTATCAATGGCAATTCTCGGGAATCCGCTTAGTAAAGTAGAAGTCGTTTTGAATCAATTTGGAAAAGACGTTTATGATGGTTTGTCTAGCAAGCCTAAGTTTCTATCATCAAAATATTTTTACGATGAGATAGGTGATCAGATTTTTGTCGAGATCATGAAAATGCCTGAGTATTATCTGACGAATTGTGAATTTGAAATACTCAGCGAACAAGGAGAAGAAATTCGAAAAGCTTTTGCTATAGAAGGTGAAGAATTTGAATTGATCGAATTAGGAGCGGGAGATGGGACCAAAACGATTGAACTTTTAAGAGCTTTTGAAAAGGATTCATTGGTGTACAAACCCATTGACATTTCTCCCTTTGCCATATCTAATCTAAAAGATCGACTAGAAACAGAGTTGCCCTGGTTAAGCGTAAAGGGCGAACAAGGAGAGTATTTTAAGGTATTAAAGGATTTGAAAAATGACAAAAAGAAAATTGTTCTTTTCCTAGGATCAAACATTGGAAATTTGCTAGATGAGCAGTCCAAAGATTTTATAGCTCAGCTGTCCATGAATTTAAAGAGTGGTGATTGTGTCTTGTTAGGTGTAGACCTCAAAAAGGACCCTTCCATAATATTGCCCGCCTATAATGATCCTCATGGCCATTCGAGAAGTTTTAATCTCAATCTTCTTCAGCGCATCAATAAAGAGTTATTGGCAGACTTTAATTTGCACAATTTCGAACATCGTCCAAAATATGATCAAGAAGCCGGAATTGCATTGAGTTATATAGAAAGCTTGGTGGATCAGGAGGTTAGAATTGAGTCCCTGAATGAGTCCTTTATGTTTGAAAAGGGAGAATTGATTCATACCGAAGTTTCGAGAAAGTATGACGATACTGTAATTGCCGATATCGTAAGTGAATCTGGATTGAAAGTGAAACGAACATTTACCGATAAGAAAGGTTATTTTAGTGATTATTTATTAATGAAGACATGAAAGCAATTTGGAACGGACAAGTCTTGGCTGAAAGCGATGATACAATTGTTATTGAAGGCAATCATTATTTTCCTGCTGAAGCTATTCAGAAAGAGTTTTTTAAGGAATCAGATACGCATACAGTATGTCCCTGGAAGGGAGAAGCAAGTTACTATACCTTAGAAGTAAATGGTGACCAAAATCCTGATGCCGCTTGGTATTATCCTGAAACTTCTGATTTGGCTAAGTCAATCAAAGGGCGTATCGCATTCTGGAAAGGAGTTGAAGTCAAGGATTAAGTGAACGTATTCAGCGCTTCAAGGCACTTTTGTACTTCTTCTCTTGTATTGTGATAGTGAAAGCCGAAACGAATGCAGGAATTTCTCTCTTGACAAATAATATTTTGCTCTTCAAGAAACTTCTTAAGACCACTTTTACTGCGCAGCACAGCAATTGACGATCTTTTCTGAGAATCTCCTAGCAAAGAATAGCCCATTTCTTTCACACCTGCAATAAACTGTTCAACCAGATTCTTATTGTGATTTTCAATATTTTTTACCCCAAGGGTCAATTTTTCATTTATCGATTCAAACAATACTAAGAGCGCATGTAAATTTAGGTGCCCGGGTTCATAGCACTTGATAGACGGTTCAAAATTCTCGAAATCAAAATCTGGTGCAGCGCTATTATACCCTGCCAATAATGGCTGGTATCTCTCCAGGATATGCTTTTTCATCCACATTATTCCAGAGCCAAATCCAGCATTCATCCATTTGTAATTACTGCACAATACAACATCCGCATTCGAGTCTTTGAATGAAAACGACATGGACCCTAGACTCTGGGTTATGTCCATAATACTCAATATCCCTTGTTCTTTACAAAATCTGCACAGTTCTTCTGCTTCGCAGCGATAGCCGGTTAACCATTGTGTTTCTGAAAAGATGAATAGTTGAGCTTTTTTCTCAATTAACAGTTCTTTGACTTTTTCCGTATCCCAATGAAAACCATCAATGTCTTTGAAAGTATGAACCTGATAATTACGCAAATCAAAAGGCATCTTCAATGCGTTAAACTCTTGATCGTAGAACAGAACGCGATCAATTTCCCTTAAGGCCATAAGGAAAGCATTTAAACCGAAGGACACATTAGGGATGAAAGCAAATTCTTCTTCCGTGCATCCCGAGAAGTGACTTATTGCTTTTCGCAGTTCAACTAATTCATTGTTTCGAAATTCGAGGCTATTTAAAGAAGGATTCTTAGACATTCTGCTATTAAACGCATTGAGCGCATCTAATGCTTTTTCTGATATTATACCCGCTGAAGCTGTGTCAAAATATATCACAGCCTAAAAGTATTGCGAAAATTATAATACTACCAATTTGGTAAGCGTATAATCATCCTTAAAAGTTGTCTTTAAATGATAAACTCCTGGAAGTAATCCTTCATTTCTTATTTTGAGTGTTCCCTTGTATACCCTCATTTCAGGATTTACTTCTTCAAGCTCGAAATTATAGAGCGTCACTTTATCCGGTTTTTTTGTTTTAAGTGCAACCTCTATCCATGCATTTGCCTGATCGGTATTAATAAGCATTGAACTTGCTTCCACATTCACCAGCACCTCCCTGCTCTTAACCACATTCTCAAACCAATCGTAATGTTTGATGAAATATTCATAATGCCCAGGAATGATATCATTGTCTAAATACGAATAGATAAGTTCGTTATTCGAGTTAAATTGAGGCACAACACTCGCTATTTGACTTGTGAACCCTTTATCATCTTTCCGATAAATCTCAAACTCTTTGGTCATGGCATTTCTATCAACTTGCCAGACCAATTCCACCGAGCTATTTCGGTCAATTTTTCTTACGCCTTTGAATTGAAGTGATGGTTCAGCGAAATTCAAAAGCATTTCAGAACTGTTGTAACATCCTGCAAAAGGGTTACCATTTCCTTCAATTCCGAATACCCGAATGGAATCCGGAACATCATCAAAAACGAATTTAAATGTGTAAATCTCCAATTGCATTGCTCCGCATTTAGCAGTTGAATTGACGCATGTGAACTTACAATCATTGGATGAAAATGTGAGCATTTGCTGAGCTCCATTGAAACCAGCACTGTGCAATACGCCTGAATTGACACAGCCCGTGTTTTTACCAGCAATCCTTCTTGGGCTAAAATCCTTGAGTAAAGATGAGTTCTCTGAATAAATTGCAAAAGTGAATGAACCCGTTCCATTTGCAGCACCTTTAATATTGCCGTTCGTTCCTGATCCAATAGTGAGTTGGGAATAAATCTCAACGCCTTCCGCACTATGATTTACCTTGACAAGCGCGTAATTCGAGTTCTCACAATTGGCATGAATGCCCATAGACAATAAAGTTAAGACAGCAAGATGGAAGTACTTCATGATGATCAAAACGTCTCATTGATCGAATAGTTTTGTGATTTCGACTAGTAGTTGTCTGCATTCAACTGATTGATACTTACGTGATGAAGCGAGTATCAATCAATGGTTGAGTTCTTTATTAAATGCAATTCATAACTTATAATAGCTTATTCAACATCATTGCTGATGATGGTCACTATTCATTTCACACAACATGGCAACTAAACTTTATTCATTAATTCGCGGAATCTTAGCCAATGGAAATTGGTCCAAGAGTTTTATTTGTGAGTTTCAACCCTCATAATCAGCGGGGATAAGGCCAAGTCATCATGTAAAATTGTTAAATAAAAATACAATTCCTGAGTACTTAATTTCTTTTTCCGTTTATCAAATAATTAGGATTAATTTTGTGCATTAGATTAAATTTGGATTTCCTAAGAGGAGCGAAGATCTATGGTTCTGAAAAAGTGCAGTCAAGAGCAATATAAGCTTTCCATCTATGACTCAATCGACTTGATTAAAAAAGACGATTGGCAAGAAATACAAAAGGATACTAACCTCTACTTGTCTATTCCTTATCTAAAGTCATTGGAATTATCGATGTCGCATCAAGTAGAGTTTAGGTACCTGATGTTCTATGATAATCAAGTGCGTCCTTTGGGAATAGCCTATGTCCAGATTTTAGAATTCGAAAATATTGGGGATACCTACGCAGAATACCTGCCCAAATTTGGCGACCGATTTTCTAAAGCTTTCTTGAATAAACTGGGGATCAAAATCATGATTTGCGGAAACACCTTCGTGACCGGTGAGAACGGATTTGCTTTTTGTGAATCCATGAGCTTTCAGGATTCACTAAAGCTACTAACAGATGGGCTTTTGCGCCTCAGAAACCATGAGAAAGAAGAAGATAGGGTTTCCGTATTTCTAATGAAAGAGTTTTGGGAAAAGTCCTTTTCAAGCAGTGATAAAATATTAAAGGGAGCAGACTTCAGAGGCTTCGATGTCGATGTAAATATGGTATTGAAGCTGAACCCGAATTGGCATCATTTGGACGATTACATGGCCGATATGCGAACTAAATTTAGAACCAAAGCAAAGGCGGCATTTAAGAAGTCTTCAAATCTAGTGATCAAGGAACTGCGACTTAATGACATTGAAAAACATCAAAAACGAATTGAGGAACTTTTCCTCAATGTATTGAAACGAGCCAGTTTTAAATTGAGCGATTTGAATGGTACATCATTCCTCAATTTTAAGCATTGCCTGAAAGAGAACAATATTGTCTTGGGCTATTTTCTGGATGAGAAATTAATTGGATTTAGCTCTTCATTTATTGATGGTCACTATTTAGATGCCAATTACGTGGGCATCGACTACGACTTTAATTTAGAGCATGCACTTTATTCAAGAATGCTTTATGACTTTGTTGAAATTTCTATTCGCAAAGGAATGAAGGAGCTGCGTTTAGGAAGAACAGCGGAAGAGATCAAGAGTGGAGTAGGGGGAGAACCTGTTCACTTAAGACTATATATCAAGCATACCAATAAGTTGTCCAACAGGTTGTTGAAATCGCTTGTAAAGAATATAGTGCCCAGTGAATTTGAATTGCGAAAACCCTTTAAAGCTGAAGTCTACGACAATTGGATTCATTAACGCAAATAGTCTTAGGAGCTTCGGTTGCAGAATTAACTGTTGGTAAAAAGATTGGCAATAGAGCCATACTTTGGGGTGCTATTGCCGGAACCATTCCTGACCTCGATATGATTACCTCTTTCATGGTAGATGATATTACTGCAAATGAATGGCACAGGGCATTTTCTCATTCCGTTTTTTTCTGCCTCATCGCTTCACCATTGTTCGCATGGATAATGAAAAAATCGGAAAAGCTATTTCTGTCACTTTTTCTAGCCGTGGTATTTCTCCTATTTATTTTTGCCTTTTGGGAGAACAGCGCTAAGGTTTCTTTCGCTTTGATCTTGCTCTTTGTTGGAGTCGTTTGGATAATTAGGAGGTTCTTTAAAGATAAGAATAGCGAAGCCAGCAGAGGAGATTGGACGAAGATGTTCTTTTGGTGTTTATTGACGCATCCTCTTTTAGATTGTCATACCTCTTGGGGGACACAAATTCTTTGGCCTTTGCCTTACAAGTTCTCATGGAACAACATTTTTGTAGCCGATTTATTCTATACCATTCCCTTTTTGGCATGTGTGGCTATTCTTATGTTTTACAAAAGAAATAATCCTAAAAGAAGATTATGGAATGCAATAGGATTAGGAATTAGCTCTGCTTACATGGTTTTGACATTGATATTCAAATGGGTGACTTTCAATCAATTTGAATATGCATTGGAAAACCAGAATATAGATTATGTAAAAATGTCTACGCGCCCTACGCCTTTCAATGCGATCTTATGGACTGCTAATGTAGAAACGAAGGATGCGTACTATATGGGCTTTCGTTCGCTTTTTGATAAAACTGACTCGGTTCACTTTGCTAGAATTGAGAAAAACCATGATTGGATTGAGCACTTAATGGATGAAAAAGATATTCATCGACTAATCAAGCTTTCTCAAGATGAATGGGCAATTACAAAAACAGATAGCTGTTGGCTCTTTAATGATTTGAGATTTGGACAGATGGAAGGACCATCATCAGATGGCGAATTTGTATTTAGTTATGCAATAAAAGAAACCGAAGAGGGAATAGAAATTACAGGACTAGAACCTGGGCCGAGAAGGGAGAATGATGGTAAAGGCATGTTGGAAGAAATATCTAAAGGAATGGGCCAAATCTTTGAAAGGGCCAAAGGGATATAAAAAAGCCACCTCAAATGAGATGGCCCTTGGTCAGTTTAGTTTAAGGTAGATCTAAGAAAGAAAAAACTGGCATATAAAACCGCACATGAGCGCCAAACAAATGGCCCAGTACCCACAATTTACGAGTATATACTTTGCACTCCTTCTTTCGAACAATGCGTTGGTGCCTAAAATAGGTAATGAAAAAAAGATCCCCCCAATAATTCCATGGAAAAAACCATGTCCAAAACTGAGACTTCGATTTCCGATTTTATCCATTACACCTTTCATCCATATGCTCAATTCTGAATTGGGGTCAGCGAGTAGTTTCGTGCTTTCCGGATCTGCAAAAACAGACTGAATGTGCAATTGATGAATGGAAAAACTTGTCAAGACTAAAGCGAGCATACAGGAAAAAACAAAGCTTATCCCAAAAATTAAGGGCATATTTCCACCTTTAATTTTTTCGTCTGTCATTCCGGATGCTTGCATCCATGCTTTTCCGAATACAGCGGGATTGTACCAAATAAAGCCCAATACCATTGGGATAAGAGCGGCCACAAAGATGACCCACCAGTTAGCTTCCATGATTTATTGTTTATGGTTAGATGTTAAATTTAGAAAATTTATTCAACGGAAATAGCGAAGTAAAAAAGACGAACAGCAAAAACGATCAAAAGGACTCCTATCCATTTGAACACTACTTTGAGTCGTTCTGGTTTCAGAAATTGCTTGAGTTTATTGGAAAATATAACTTTCAAGATGTCTTGAGTGAAAATTCCAACCAATATGCCAATGAGAAATATCCAAAGGGTTTGTTCTGTATGAAATCGTTCTTCACCATATACGATGAAACCGATCCAAACCATGAATACAAAAGGGTTCACAAAATTGACGAGAAAACCGCTGCTAAAAGCCGCCAATAGATCTGTATGCTTTAAATCTTTTTTCTTTGCTTCAGGGTTGCCCGGCTTGAAGATGTATTTCAATCCTAGTCCCAATAAAATTAATGATCCAACAAGCGCTATCCAATATTGAATTCCTACTTTTTCAAGAATGAGCCTTGCCCTCATGCAAATTAGAATTGCCACAACATCACTTATGATAATACCAAGAGCTACGGCCGTTCCAGCTTTACTTCCTTTATCTAAGGTTATTCTAAGCAATGTAAACACTACGGGGCCAATGAAAACGAACATGGCCAATCCCCAACCGAAACCTTCTAAAAATGACATTTTGCCGAAAGATAGATTATTTTCAGAATTCTCTATTATCTCCTGTTTGCTTCTTTGAAGGCCTCATTTAGATCAGCAAAATTCACTTTTCCACCCGATTTTCGCAGATAATTGAGGACGACTACCGCTTTTTCTAGTCTTTTTTGCTCAGACTTGGGTTTACCAATCATATACAACAAGCTTCTTTGCTTACCAGGTGTCAAACTATGGAATAACTCATTTCCATCGGGATCTTGATACAATAATTCCTCAAATTCAAGCGGTAAGGGCAAGCCATATTTACTGTTGTCTTTCTCTAGCACTACATGAATGTCTTGATTCAATTCAAGTGACCATTCTTTTCTCCTTTTTTTGTTGACTATAACAAAGTAATCACCATCACCCATAGGCATGAGTGCTCCTTGAAAGGGTTTATTGCCATTTATTGAACATTTTATGCGTGCATTGTCACCTATAAATGAAAGAGCTGTTTCTCTTGGAACTATTAAGCCTATATAAGATAAGGCTTGAAATACAGGGACTATAGTGCTCGTAAATTTTTTCATTAAGAAAAGCAAGATAAAAAGAAAAGGGCTTAAAGCCCCTTCTTTTGTATGACCTATAAATTAGATCTGTGTGTTTTGTAGACGAGCAATTTAGAGAATCAAGTAAATCTTGTCAAGTTTTCAATTCGATTCATTTAAACAATTGATTCAACGTACTTTCCTCCAAAATTTCCCTTTCTGAGTAATCCCCGCCTGTCCATTTAATCAGCCGAATTGTATTCCGATCCAATTCAATTCCTGTTATATCTCCATCAGCATACGAACAAGCTCCTGTATTGAAATAGCGAGGAACTCTTTCTGAGCCAGCTTCAAGCGCAGTGTATTTTTGTTTGAGATCTTCGATTTTTCTCAAAATTCTCCAAATTTCTTTTTCTTGTTGAGCCTGTACAACCTCATTTTCTAATCCTTCTAGTTCTTCAGTCATTCGGTCGATCATCGTGCGAGATTCAAATACAGCTTGGTGAGTATGACCACAAATTAATACTTGATTTTTTCTCTTCAATGTCCAGTTGTACATGCTCATATCATGCTTCGATCGCAAAGTTAGATCTGTGCTTGGAGTGCTTAAAGGAATTTTGAATACCCTCTGAATATTACGCCAAACATAGCGAACAAAAAATTTACTTATTAGTGCAAAACGATCACTCTCTAGGCTGCCTTGATGGCCATGAATAAGCAAAACATTGCCTATAGAGCGACCATTCTCTATTATAGAAAGATCTATACCTTCATGCACCTCGATTTGAGGGAAAAGAAAATCTAAATATTTCGTAATGAAGTTTCCAAATTGCCATTGATCATCGTGGTTCCCCCATATCCTGAATAATCTGCTTTTATCAAAGAATTTTTTTTCTAGTTGCATGATTTCTCGATACTTGAGCACTACTTTATAGATAGGATTTTCCCAAAATTCTTCAACATCACCTAACAGAGCCAAATTGAAGTTCTTTTCGTCATAGTAGTTTAAAGCTGTTCGATATGCCGGTTCGCAAATTTGGAAATCATCAGCCCCATCTTTGACTCCTCTATGGTGATCGGAAAACAAAATCCACTGATCTTTTCGAATATCAAATTCAAACTTTCCAGCACTTTTCCTGCATCTCTCAATGGCCTTATGAATCACGCTTTCTCTCAACGCTAGCGAATTAAAGAAAAATGAAGCATATAGAAAACTAAACTCTGGAGCAAGGTTTTCGTATAAAGATCAACACCTTAAATTAAGAGCTTTGAGAATCTTGTTCATTTTCCTATTGGGATTCAATCTAAATAGTTTGTTTGCGAATCCAGACTCACTAGTCATAAGCTGTCAAGAGAGCATCATTGAGTATACTGAAATCAACTCTTGCTATAAGAGTATAGAATTTGAACCAGCAAGTATCATTTCTTCTTGTGGGCCATATAGCATTCAGCAAACTGAAGGAAGCGCTTCCGGAGAAAACTTTATTGCGGGTTCACATACCATATCATGGTCAGTGATCGATTCTGTAGGGAATCAAAAAACGTGCTCTTTTGAAATCATCATTCAAGACTCCATAATTCCGAGCATTCAGGGAAGTACAGAAAATTTAGCATTAGAAAAAGACGGCAATTGCACTGTTGGAATGCCTAATTTATCTCAGTTCTTTACTGTAGAGGACAATTGTAATGTGTTTGAGATTTCTCAAAGTATTGAAGAAGGAGAAATCGTGTCTGAACATAACTTTCAAGCCATTTTTTCTGCAGAAGATCTATACGGAAATGAGAGTCTCAGAAATTTGAATATTGAAGTCTATGACGTAACCATTCCATACTTGGAGTGTCCTTCTACTATCATTAAGTATGCAAATAATAGCTGCTCCTATATTTTAGAAGATCTGGCAGCAGGAATTCCTGTATCAGACAATTGTGGTATTACTTCGGTTTCTCAATCGATGCAAACAGGAGAGGTGCTCAGTATCGGAGAGCACATAATCACCTTTGAGGCCACTGATAATTCCTTTAATTCAACTACTTGTGAAGTCCTGGTTAATGTGGTGGATACTATTGCACCTATTGCCATTTGCCCTGAAAACGATTTTTTAGACAATACAATAGACTGTATGGCAGTACTTCCTAACTATGCCAATGAACTTATTACTTTTGAGAACTGCAATTCCACTTTGAACATCTCTCAATTCCCTGAACCAGGAGCCTTTATTTCGAATGCTACAAACATTTCTTTTTTCGTTTCAGACGAAAATGGAAATATTGGTCAATGTTCTTTTCTAGTTGAAAAGGCCGAAGTGGATGATAGCATTTTTGTGATTGAGGGAGGATTAATGGCCCTTCAAGATAATGCGCTGTATCAATGGATGGATTGTATCAATATTAAGCCAATAGTCATTCCAGGAGAGACACAGCAGACCTTTTATCCAGAGGCAAGTGGTTCTTATGCCTTGTCTGTCACAGTGGGATCTTGCACGCTTGTGTCGAGTTGTCTAGATCTGGTTATTTCTTCTGAATTAGAATTAACAGATGAGAATATTGTCCTTTATCCCAATCCTTCAAAGGACTTCTTAAATATCGAATTACCCTCAACTGCATTCATGCCCAAAAGGATTGAAATCATTCAACAGAACGGCTCCCTAGTGCTCCAAAAAGACGTCATAGCGTTAGCCGACCTAAAATTGGATATCGGTAACCTAGAAAAAGGTATATATACGCTTAAAATTGTAGCAGAAGAAAGCCTGATAAGTAAGAAAATAATAATCGAATAAGAGTCTGATATTTAGATCCAATCGCTTATAAGAATGAGCTTGCATTCTTTTTCAGAACGTATTGTAGTTGAGCCTTCAGGTTCAATAATTAAGGTGTTGGAATTAACAGCTGTATCATTAAGTATACATTCTCCCTCTAAAGGAACTAACATGGATCTGCTTTTCAGATCAAATGAAACTTCGCCCTTCAGTTGCAAGGCAAAAACCTCCGGTTGGGATTCATTTAACTGAATCAAGCGATTTAACTCGGATACTCTGTCTTTCGAATTGTAGTGTAATTCATTTCCAATCCAAGAGCAAGAATGAGGCTTTCCATGAAATTTAAAATTTAAGTTGAGCAGATCGTTATTTCCCTTGCTAAAGCCATTTTTATAAAAAACGTGTTTTTCTAGATAGTCAACTAGATTGTTTGTCTGAATAGTCTTATTATTTGAAAGAGAAAAATCACCATGTCGTATTTGACCATTGTTATATGGAAAGTCTATAATCTCTCTTTTGCCTTTATCAGACGCCAATAGGTCAGAGGGGATTAAGCCAATGACCATTCCACCGAGAATTGATTTTACAATAAAAGATCGTCTTTTCATCTTATTCAAATTCTTCGGTTAATGTTCCCATTTTTCCTTGTTGATAATCATGAATAGCTTGAGCGATTTCACGCTCCGTATTCATTACAAACGGACCATATGTAACAAGAGGTTCACCGATGGGTTTACCACTTAAAAGAATAGCTCGTGTTTGCTCTGTGGCAGATAGCTCAATGCTCTTACCGTCATTATTGAACCAGATCAAATCTCTATCCCTTGCAATTTGGCCTTGCAATTGTACCTCTCCATCTAATACATAAATGAGCGCATTGAATTGACTATCTAAAGGGATATTTAGGATTCCATCCTTTTCCATGTCCAAACGAAGAACGGTCATTTGGGAATAAGTGTCAATTTCAGCCCTTTTATCATTCAGTTCTCCAGCCACCAATCCAATCGCACACTTTCCATCTTCACTTTTGATAATTTGCATATCCTCAGCTCTTAGTGGTTGATAATCTGCAGGATTGGTTTTTTTACTTGCCGGGGCATTTACCCAAAATTGAATTATCTCGAAATCACCGCCTTCTTCTGCAATTTCTTTTTTCGGCCGTTCGCTGTGAACAATTCCATTCCCGCTATTCATCCATTGTGTTCCTCCTTCTTCAATAACATCTGAATTTCCTATAGAATCTCTATGATGAACTGCACCTTTGAAGACTAAAGTTACGGGTGCAAATCCACGATGAGGGTGAGGAGGAACGCCTACATTTTTCTGTTTTTGCCCTCCTTTGAAACGATCAGACCAGTGATGAATAAGTAAAAATGGATCAATTTGTTCTGTTCCATTAAAAGGAAGGGCTTGGTCGAGGACTATACCTCCCATATTTACTTTGAAAGCCTTTTTTATTTGCTTAACGCTCCTCATGAATTTTCTCTTTTAGGTAATCTTTAACCGCAGAAATAGTCTGAATTCCATCCTCAGCTTGGGACTCAGATATTGAATCTGTAAAGAAGTTGTTCAGACTTAGTTTTATTTCTGGCCAAGACTCAATGAGCAACTCTTGACCCTTCGGAGTGATCATTATATTAATCTTTCTCCTATTGTTCGGGCATTCGCCACGAATAATTAATTTTTTAGTTTCCAATCTATCAGCCAAACGCGTCAAATCTGATGCAGGCATAATCATTTTGCTTTTCACGTCTTTCATACAAAGCGCTTCTGGAAAAGCACCGTTTAAGATCCGCAGCACGTTGTACTGTGCATGTGTTATATTATGGGTCTTGAGGCTCTTTTGAACAATTTGATCAATGAGCATTCCCGTTTCCAGTATTCCGACAATAAATGACTGATTTGTGCTTGCTTTCATTTCTATGTTATAAACGAATATTGTTTACAACGAATAATGTTACGATCAAATTGTATGAAATCAAAACAAGCATTCATTTTTAATAATTTATATTAAGCGCCATAAATAGTTCTATGTCACGTTTAGCTAATTCCTTGCTTATTCTAATTGCTTCTGTTTTTATCCTCATGGAGGCTAAAAGCATATTAATTCCCTTTGTAATAGCAATTATTGTTTGGTTCGTCATAAAGGAGGTGAAAAAGCAAATTCAACGCATAAAAATCCGGAAAAAGCAATTGCCACATTGGTTGAGTAATGTCATCTCTTTTCTGGTGATTTTTGGTGTGCTTTCTGTGACGATAAGTATTTTGGCTTCAAATATCAATGGCATTGCTACTGAGATCCAAAACAATACTTATGACAAAAATGTCAGTGAGATTCGAGATCAACTTGACCGAACATTTGGCTTGAATATTTCTCAAGAGGTCAGACAGTTTACATCTTCATTCGATTTTTCAGAAGTCTTGGGTGATCTACTTAATCAATTAACAAGCGTCTTCAGTAATGCATTCCTTGTAGTAATTTACGTTTTATTTCTGATGTTGGAAGACCGTTTTTTTGGACGGAAAATTCAGGCCTTTTTCTCGAATGGCCAGGATAACGGAAATGTTAAGAATATTCTGAATAAAATAAATGACTCCATGGGTAAATACGTGACACTCAAATCTATCGTAAGCTTAATTACTGGTCTGCTGAGCTTTATTGCCTTGAAAATTATTGGTGTCGATTTTGCTTTCTTTTGGGCTTTTATAATCTTTCTGATGAACTATATACCAACAGTAGGGTCATTGATAGGGACTTTATTTCCAACTTTGGCTGCTATGCTTCAATTTGGATCTTTTCATGAAGGTCTTTGGGTATTAGGAGCCGTAGGTATTATACAGGTTTTGGTAGGTAATTTTTTAGAACCAAAAATGATGGGAAACTCGCTGAATATATCGAGTTTGGTCGTAATTCTTTCTTTATCTCTTTGGGGATGGATCTGGGGAATTGTAGGAATGTTGCTTGCAGTGCCAATAACGGTAATGCTTATTATCGTTTTTGCTCAAATTCCTTCGACAAAGGGAATCGCAATACTTTTATCTGAAAAAGGATTTATCGGAAGTTCAAAGAAATAAAAAACCCTGGCATAAATTTTTTATACCAGGGTTTGTAACGAAAGCCTTGAATTTTATTTTTCAAATTCTATCGAAATTCTTTTTTGAGACATATCTTTTCCATCCACATCAGCAAGAGGTTCATCTCCGCCAATTCCTTTTGCTTTCATTTGCTTGCCAGAAACTCCTCTATTCGAAAGCTTCGCTTGAACCCAAAGCGCTCTGGCTTTTGATGTAGCCTTATTGGTCGTTTTCTCAACAGCATTATCTCCTAGTCTTGAATGACCTTTTACGAGTACATTCATGTCGGGATAAGCTTTTAAAAGAGCCGCTAAATTGTCCAATTGAGCTTTTCCTTCAGCTGAAATTTCATCACCCTCGTAAGGAACCTTATCTAAAGTGAATGATTTTGATCCTGTTCCGGTTGTTAAATAATCTTGAATTGTCCATGCCCATGAACCTTCTTCAAAACTCAATTCTCCATCACTCGCTGTTTCTTCCATCTCCGTAGAAACCTCGTTCATAGTTTCTTCCACGTTCTCCATAGCTTCGTCTACTACTTCCATTGCTTCCCCTGCAGCTTCTTCTCCATTTTCTTGCGCTGTTTTTGTTTCTCCAGAACATTGCCATAAGACGGCAAGGCATATTAACGTTATTAATGAGAGAGGAATCAATTTTCCTCCGAATCTCTTATTGTTCTCCATTTGATTTAGTTTATAATTAGTAAAAAGGTCTTAAATATAAAAATTGCCTCTATAAATTTCTTTTTTGACGGAAGAATATCTGAAAGTCACACCTTATCTCGTAATCGGTATCTCTTCTTCCAAAACTTCGTAAAACACAATAAATGCCTTCAGAATTGAGTATTAAATACAAACTGTTGTGTATGCGTTCTTTTCGTCTGGGCTTACTATGTCTTATTTTTTTTGTGCCTTTTATCACGTTTAAAGCACAGGAATCCATTGGAATTATTAGCGACAATTACACTCCTGTATTTTCAATGAGAATGAATCCAGCCTCTATTGCAGATCAAAAGCCCTGGATGAGCCTTCAATTGGTAGGAGTTTCCGCATATGCTAGAAATAATTTAGTTTTTGCCGAAAATACCAAGCTTCAGAATTTATCTTCTGAGAGCACTTACGGTTTCGATACAAACAATAGATCGTATAGCCTTTATTCTCAAGCCGAACTTGCAGGTCCTTCGTTGAGTTTTACCTATCAGAAACACGCTTTTGGAATACATACCGCTGCCCGAGTCTATGGAAGTGCATTCAATCTTCCGGGTGAAATCGGAGAATACATAAACAATACAGATGGATTCGAATTAGAACCCGGTATATATGAGATTCGAAACTTAAAGGCTAAAGGATTGGGATGGGTTGAAGTCGGAATAAACTACGGGCAAGTCTATCGACAAGGGAATAACAATCAATATTCTTGGGGAGCGAGCATCAATAGATTATTTGGTGTGGGGTCCGCGGGTTTATCAATAAATGAGGCCACTTTAGAAATAAGAGACACGCTTGATTTTGGACTCTTTGCGAATGCAGATGCGAATTATTTTTTTAACGAACCCGCTTTCAATTCGGGAAGAGGATGGAGCACGAATGTTGGATTTGTGTATAAGAAGATGAAATCGGATGTTTCAAATCATATCCCTCACAGCCCCAAGGGCGCGTGCATGATCACGGATTATAGACTTAAAATTGGTGCTTCACTTTTAGACTTTGGTTCATTGAAATTCGATTCCAATGCAGAAAGTGCGCAATTGGAGGCTGAATTTAATTCAGATGATCTCGAAGAAATTTATGATGGCGAAATTAGTGATCAAATCATATTGAATCAAGCTTCAACTTATTCCATTGCTACACCAGCAGCGCTGAGTCTGCAGTTGGATTATGCCTTAACAGATAAAATTTATGCTGCGGCAACACTGGTTCAAAATATAGAGTTCCTTCAAAAGAATGGAGTGAAAAGAGCGAATGTGCTTGGTACTTCTATTCGTTATGAGTCAAGATGGCTGGGAGTTTCCATTCCTGTTACTGTTTACAACTATACACGCCCGCAATTAGGCATCGCTTTGAGAGCTGGAATATTTGTTATCGGCTCTGATCATGTTATTCCTTTCATATTGAATTCCAATATTTATGCTTCAAATGCCTATTTCAGAGTCCATATTCCTATACTCAGAAATCCATCATGTGTCCAAAAAAACCAAAAGAGCAAGAGAAAAAAGAATACGGATTCTTACCCTCCCTGTCCTAAATGGTAAAATCAGATTTTTGATTGAGCGTCTAATACAGCTAATGTAGTTACTGAGACAATTTCTTTGACGCTGGTATTCATTTGCAAGATTTGAAAAGACTTACGCAGCCCTATTAAAATAGGCCCGATATAATCAAAGCCAGTCATTTCTTGCAATAACATAAACGAAATATTTCCTGCGCTTAGATTAGGGAAAATAAGTGTGTTTACGTTTCCATTCTTTAATTCTGAAAACGGAAAGATCTCGTTCAATCTATCCTTGTTCAAAGCAAAATTGGCCTGTAGTTCACCATCAACTATAATGTCGGGTCTTCTTACTTTTAACTTGGCTACTGCACTGGCCATTTTCTCAGGATCTGATCCTTTAGAAGATCCAAAATTGGAATAGGAGAGAAAGGCCATTCTCGGCAGAATCCCCATTTTTCTTACTGTCTTATCTACAGAAATGGCAATTTCTACTAACTCATCGGGATTTGGATTTACATTTACTGTAGTGTCAGCAAAGAACACAGGGCCTTTTTTCGTTTGTAAAATGTACATCCCTGATACTAGCGGCACATCTTCCTCCATTCCCAAAATTTGCAGAGCAGGACGAATCACCTTTGGATAATTTCTTGTCATTCCTGAAATCACTGCATCAGCGAATCCAGATTCAACCAGCATAGCACCAAAATAATTTCTTCCTCTCATCAACTGGATACATTCATGTTCAGTTAAGCCTTTTCTTTTTCTTTTCTCGAAAAGGAGTTTACCGAATTCCACACGTTTTTCAAGCATGTTCGCGCTTTTGCAATCGACAATTTCAACATTGGGAAGATCAAGATTATTCTCGGCTATTAATTTCAATATCTTCTCTTCATTTCCCAGTAAAATGGGTTGTGCAATTCCCTCTTCCAGGACTGTTTCAGCTGCTTTAAGGATTTTGAAATTATCCCCTTCGGCATAGACTACTCTCTTAGGGTTGCGTTGCGCTCTGATGGTTAAATTCCTTAAAAGCGCATTATCGTTTCCTAATCTCTTTTCAAGCGATTTTTCATAGGCCCCCCAATCGGTGATTTCCTTTTGAGCAACACCGGAGTCGATTGCTGCCTTTGCAACGGCCATAGAAACCCATGTGATCAATCGTGGGTCCATAGGTTTTGGTATGATCAATTCTTTACCAAATGAAATATTTTTTTGTCCATAAGCCTCACTAACCGTATTAGGCACAGGCTCTTTTGCAAGCCCTGCAATAGCGTTAACTGCCGCCATTTTCATCTCCTCATTAATTGCCGTAGAGCGAACATCTAAGGCACCACGAAATATATATGGAAAGCCTAAGACGTTATTCACTTGATTAGGATGGTCAGACCTTCCAGTTCCCATGATGATATCATCTCGAGATTGCACGGCCAATTCATAAGCTATTTCGGGATCTGGATTCGCCAAAGCAAAGACAATCGGATCTTTGGACATCGATTGTATCATTTTTTCGTTCACGATGTTCGCTATACTCAATCCTAGAAAAACATCGGCTCCTACCATGGCCTCTTCAAGTGTTTTGACATTGCGACTTGTGGCAAAAGCCCTTTTCATTTCGTCTAAGTTGTCTCTATCAACATGTATTACACCTTTAGAGTCGGTCATGATGATATTCTCCTTTTTAACCCCCATGCGCGTATATAGATCGATACATGACATAGCCGCTGCTCCAGCACCACTTACAACAACGAGAACTTCATCTATCTTTTTTCCATTAATTTCTAAGGCATTTTTAAGCGCAGCAGCTGTAATTATTGCAGTACCGTGTTGGTCGTCATGCATCACAGGAATATCCAGCTCTTCCTTAAGTCTTCTTTCAATTTCGAATGCCTCAGGAGCACCAATGTCTTCTAAATTTATTCCTCCAAAAGTAGGGGAGATCGCTTTCACTGTACTTACAAAACGTTCAACATCAGAAGCATCAACTTCGATATCAAATACATCAATATCTGCGAATATTTTAAAAAGTAATCCCTTGCCTTCCATCACTGGCTTAGAAGCGTGCGGACCAATATCACCCAATCCAAGTACTGCAGTTCCATTGCTTATTACAGCGACTAAATTCCCTTTAGTTGTGTAATCATAGACTGCTGCTGGATTTTTATCGATTTCAATGCAAGGATCGGCTACTCCTGGAGAATAGGCCAGGCTCAAGTCTCTCTGCGTAGAGTGTGGTTTAGTTGGAACGACTTCGATCTTTCCTTTAGGAAGTTTAGCATGATATTCTAAGGCTGCTTTTGAAGATTTCTTCTTAGACATTGTTTTCACTTAAGCCGTCAAAAGTAATATAAACACTTGCTTAAGCCTTTTGATTAAGGAAATAATCAAATCAAAAGAATTTCAGCATTATAAGAAATAGGAGAATTTAGAAGAGTGTAATGCCAATAGCGAAACCAATTCGTCTTGACCATACATCGAACTCATATTGAACGGGATCTCCAAAATCACTGAATGCAATGCCGCTTCCTGAGCTTTGGTGAAGGTACTGGAAGAATTCGGCAAAAAACTTCATTTTTTTTCTTGAGGCGAAATGAAATCCAATCGATGTTTTTGAATAAAGGCCTCCTCTTAATCTTTCCACCGTATTCCATTGATTGTTTAAACCAATGGAATATCCCAGATCTTGCTTGACATATGGTCGATTATTCCAATCGCTAAGGTAATATTGTCCTGTGGCAAATATGGGAATGAATGCATTGTCAATCCAAACCCATTGACTGCCTGCACCTGTTAATCGAAATGAACGCGTTTCACCAACAATGCCGGTGCCAAATCCAATATTTAAATTGTTTTTTATTCGATGTCCAACTCCCATTGTGACAAATAGACCATTCGAATTTTCGTTAGCACTGAAACCATAGGAGACATCGGCATATTCGCCTTGGGTAAAATGAAATTTCCTATTCTTAGCCAAGCGTATATCCCCACCAAAGCGAATTCTTTTTATATAAGCCGTAGAGAGCACTAAGGTGTCTCCGTACATATTAACCAGCTTGATTTCAGAAGCCTTGTTTTCAATTATGTGACCGACATAAACTGAACCATCATCGTAATAGACAATAGAAGGCTTCTTAGCCTCATCCTGAGCAAATAGTCCAAGAGGTATTATAATTAAAAGAACAAGAATTGAGCGCATTACTAGTAATCGATAGCGCTGATTAGTGCCAAATCAAATGTGCTTGGGTTCATGGTATACTGCTCAATGCCCGAAGGCCCTGCAGTTAATATAAGACCTTCGATAGTAGGGTGAACAATGATATCATATGCCTCCACACTTTGATCGAAGCTCACTTGAAGAGGTTCTGCTCTATCTGAAATATCGAATATTTTCATTCCATTTTCTCCTTCGCCTACATAGAGGAACCCATTGTAAATAGTCATTCCATATGGACTTTCCATCTCAATTTCATGAAGATCAATCGGACTGCTAGGATTACTTATATCAAGTGTCAACAAAGAATTGACATCACCTGGACAGTTAGAAAAATCTCCGGTTCGAAGAGTGGTATAAGCTACATCTTCATAGGGAAGGACTGGATCGCATGAAGTAGGATGAGAAAATTCAGAGAGATAGTATGGCGACTGCGGTGATGATATATCATAAATCTGAACCGAATTTCGCGTACCAACAAAGAGTTTATCATCTAGCGGGTAAATCGTCTCCATTTGGGTTCCAAAAGATGAAGTTGTGTTGTTAGAGCTCATCAAACCACTAGGAGAGTCTTCGAAAGTGTGAATTTTAGAAAAACTCAGTGCATAAACATAATTTCCATGCTTTACGATGCGATTAACACTACCAGCCTGACCGTCTCCATTTCCTGCAAAAGATGCAGGAACAGCAGAAGGAGGGATCAAATTTTCCCGATAATCATAATACAATCTATCTGAACTAGAAAGCATTTCATTTTCTTGACTTCCAATGTCAAATGACTCGCTTACTTGTTCGTAGTGAAAGCCAAGAAGGGTTTGTCCTTGATCATTTACTAAAGGACTGCTTAAGGCATATTCAAGTCGCGAATCCAAAATGGGATTATTCATGTCTTGAATATTGATCTTTACCATATCGTAATGACTTTCTGCATAAATAATATCATCCTCTACATAAAACTCTTTTGTAAAAGGTAAATTGATGAATAAAACGCTTTGAGGGAAAGAAGGATTGCTATTGTCATAAACATGAATTCCTTCATTCTCTTCTCCAATGAGCAGAACATCAATACCAACAAAAATCTTTCCTGGGTTTTGAATGCTTTTAGCCTCTTCAATTAAGGCTTCAGATCTGACATCGTCAATATTTCCGTAAACTGCTGTAGCTTTAGTAAACTGAAGTGTAAGGGTGCCGCTGTCTTTGGTACATGAGGAAATCGCCAATAGGCAAATGGTCAATAGGATCGATAAATTTTTCATAGTGTCAATTTGTCAATTTAAAACTAGTAATTGGAAGACATTATTGCACAAAAATAGAGCCAAAAAATGACAAATTATTGCTGCGCTAATAGCAAAGAAAGAGACTATCTCTCTATTTTATTCTGGTAACGCAAATTTTTCTCACTTTTTAAGGCGTAGAACGGATCTATTCATCCAAAACTAAAGGAAGATGCCATATGAGTCGTTATCTTCTACTGATGACTATTTTTTGGCTGAGTCTAAAACCATTTTCTGCAGTCCCTAGGATAAGATAACTGCCTTCAGCGAGATAATCGGGTGTCCAATTAAGCAGGTCGTCTACGCGAATAGTATCTATCATTTGTCCAGCAATGGAATATACATATAGATTGGAAATTTGACTGATTGATTCTATGTTAAATGTGAAAGAATCACCAATCGTAGGACTTACAAACTCATCGTTTAAACTGAGTTCCTCATTTGAAACGAAAATTGCATTGCGAAGAACAACAGCATTAGGCGTTGAAAGGTCTCCACCGCTGGTATATGAACCTAAATCATTTCCTAGTTCGTCAAATCTCCGTGCCGCATCAAGAGCATTGTCCCCAATAAGAAGATCACCATTAGGCATAAATGCAAGACCTTCCGGATTTGTCAATACGCTAATAAAGTCATCAATAAAACTTCCATCAGTCATGTTGAATCGAACAAGCTTACCGGCATTCCAATCTAGCACGTACATGGTGTCTTCTTTGATCTCAATATTAGTAGGTCCAGAGAGATTGGAACTTATGAAAAGTCCCTGATCATTGCCTTCTGAATCAAATTTTCGTATAGAAGCGCCTTGAAAGGATGAGACGTAAACATTTCCTTGACTATCCCAATCTATTCCAATGCTTTGCGCAACACCTGAACTCGTGAATTCATCAACATAAGTTCCATCAAGTTGAAAACGAAGAACCTTATTAATCGAGTTGCTCCATTGAATTACATATAAGAGACCATCCTCCCCAATTTTCATTCGGGTAGGCCCTCCTTGGACAAGGGCAAAATCTTCTATGTAAATACCCGAGGAGGAATTGTATTTGGTAATTCTACCCGAAGATAAATTTGAAATTAGCACAACTCCTTGATCTTCTAAAAACAGGATGTCTTGCGGCCAACTAAGTTCATCAACAATAAAATCTATTGGGTTTTCACCGTTTTGGTCGAACTGTACAATTTTCCATGGACCGTTTGTAAAATTAGCAGCATCACACACATAGGTATAAAATGCTTGAGCCGAAGTAATGAGGGGTAGAAGAGAGATTAAAATAAGATAAAAACAACGTTGAAATTTCATTTTCTTGGATTTATAATTTCCATGAAATTGAGAATAACGTCTTCAACAAGTGTTCGGATTTATAAAATGACACTCTTTTTTTTCAATTGAGTATAAATTGATACCGAAGCATCAGTCTCCGTATGTATTTTTCTGAATAAATTCGGAAGGAGAGCAGTTGTGCTTTTTTTTGAATGCTTTATAAAAAGTGGCTTTGCTGTTAAATCCTACATCAAAATAAATACTCTTAATGCTGTTTGCAGATGAATTTTTTAGCATGTCTTCAGCTTCGATAAGCCGGTAGTCGTTGACAAAATTATTGAAGTTTTTTCCTGACTTCTTGTTTATCACTTTAGAGAGAAGATGGGTCGAAAAACCCAACTGATCAGCCAGATGAACTAATCTCAATTCATTGTTGGTAAATGGTTTCTTTTCTTTCATATGTTTTGTGACTTTATTGAAAAAATCATTCAACAATGCCTCTTCAAGAGACTCCTTCGATCTCGACTTTGGAAAGAACAAATGCGCGTGTAATTCACCATTAAATATTTGAGGTTCTTTAAATACAAAATACCCTATTGTATAAATTGACGCACTCATAACTATTGAAATCATATAATCCCATTGCTCATTGAAGAAAGGGAACATGACAAGAACATAATAGCTTAAGTAAGATAGAATGAATAGTCCATACAATGAGAGTAAGATTTTACACCACCTATATCTTAAATGAAGATATTCCGATTGCTTTTGATCGTTGGTCTTAGGTTCTCTTAAAGACAGCAAAAGATATAAGAGCATATGGGCAAAGATCAACCAAGGACTTCCCCAGAGAATCTTAAAGGGTACATCCCACTTAGTCAGGTCCAGATAATTCAGCCAGAGAATGAAATTGGACAGAAGAACACTAGCGCCAATTAGAAAGTGAAAAATTGTCTTGATTTTAATTCCGTACAAATGAGAAATGTAGAGATAAACCAGGGGCCCAGTCAAATAATAACAGAAGGGAGGAATTAAATTGAAATAGGGAAAATGGCTAGTGTAATTCGTCCAGTACAAGACGTATTGAAACAGAATTAAAGAAAAAGCAAGGATCAAAAAGGCGATTGGAAGCGTTTTTTGATTTCGGTTGAGCAACAGGAGAACAAAGAGATACAAACCTGTTGCTGCCGCTAAAAGGAAAAGTGAAGTCCATGAGTCTAAAGACGGTTCAGGCATGAATCAAAGATAGTTTTGGACCTCCTTACGCACAAATCTAAATGACATCATCATTCAAAATGACAGTGCTAATGACTTAGTGAAGTAGAGCCCCTGCATACCTCCAGCAGATACAGTGGTGATGTACGTTGCACGCATTGACTTCACGGCATAGAAATCAGTTTTGCCATTGGTGTGCTG
>JBCCIF010000020.1:0-40930 GCA_039028335.1 Bacteroidota bacterium | reverse complement strand
GGTAGACTTCCGTTCTTGATTTCAAATGACAGAATTAGATCATCCTTGCATGTTCAACTAAAATGAAATGAAGACGAATACAAGGTGTTTTTCTGAAATGTTAATTCACATTTATCTTCTGCAATAAATTCGTTCTATTTTCGATAAAATCTTAACTTCACACAAAACCTATTCGCTCATGAACACTCGACTTAAGGCCTTTAACCTAATAGAGATATTAGTCGTTCTCGCCATTATTGGAATTTTAATTTCCGTTTCCGCACCTATCTACAATGGGATATTTGGAAAAGCCCATGCCATTGAAGCCAAACAACATTTGCAGCAGCTTCATGGTCAACAGAAAGCTTTTCGTCTTGAGAATTTTAAGTATTCCGAGAATTTTGAAGACATCAAGTTCGAAGCAGGAAAGTCTATACTAGAACAGGGCACGGCTAAATATGAGTATTCTATCGTTCAGGCCAACGAAAATACTTTTTTGGCCAAAGCCGAAGCGGTTGTTGATTTTGATGGTGACGGGATCAAGAATGTCTGGGAGATCAACCAAGATGGAAAATTAAGAGAAGTCATTGCCGACTAAATTCCATGACGGCATTCATTTCCATAGGGATTTATCTCCTGAACGGGCTCATTGGCTTTCAGGACTTCAAAGAACGAAGCATTTCGGCTTGGATCGTTCCCGCCTTGCTTGTGTCTTTTGCCTTTATGCAATACCACTATCAAGGCCTGCTTCATTTCAGTGAATTCCTGCCATTAAATCTACTGTATCTAGGAATTATTCTGGGCAGCATTTTAGTGTATGCCTTCTTGAAATTTAAAAAATGGACCAACCCTTTTGATCGTCTTGTCGGATGGGGTGATGTCTGGATCATGTTGGCTTTTGCCTTTATTCTAGAAACACAGACCTACATTTTCTTTTTGACCCTTTCGAGCTGCGTTTCACTGCTCATCGCTTTAATCATGAAAATGAGAAAGCCAAATGAACAGGTGCAATTTCCTTTGGCGGGAATGATGAGTGTAATTTACCTGGTCCTTTGTGTCGCTGGCTTTATAATTGGCCAACAGGCTGTATTCACCTCCATTCATGAATTCATAAATCCGGTGATCTGATGCAGGAATCGAATACACATAACCCAGCTCTAATTGATCTAGATGTGATGTCACTCATTACGGCAGATCAAGCTTGGCATTTTCAGGTTATTCCATTTCGAGAAGCATCAGAGTCTATTTCTTTTTATACCTACGAGGGAAATGAAGAGGTAAAGGAAGGACTAGAGATGTTATTGAACAAGGCTGTTCAAATCGAGCTGATCGATTATCAGGCGATTCAGAGTTTATTGCAAGAGCATTACAAAAGAGTGCGAGCAGCAAAGATCAGCAAGACCTATTCAGCACAATCTTCAGATGACTTTTTGGACGAGTTGATTGCCGAAGCAAAGAAATTGGGTTCTTCAGATATTCATATCGAAGTTTATGAAGATACCGCCCGTGTGCGCATTCGAATTGACGGTGAATTGGCAGAACGGTATTTGCTGCACAAATCGGAATACCCTGCACTCACGAATAAAATTAAAATCAAAGCACATCTCGATATTGCGGAAAAGAGATTGCCACAAGACGGCCGAATTCACTTCAATTATTTTGGCGAAAGCTTTGACATTCGTGTAAGCGTGCTGCCCACTCTGCATGGCGAAAAATTGGTTTTGCGTCTCTTGAATAACGATGCTACACATGTGCATTTAGATAGCTTGGGCATGAACGAAAAGGAACGCGCGAGTTATCGAGAAGGGATTAAATTGCCCAGTGGGATCATTCTGATTAGCGGTCCAACTGGGTCGGGTAAGACGACAACGCTCTATGCAACGCTCAAGGAATTAAATAAAGTCAACCGCAATATCATCACGATTGAGGACCCCATTGAATATACCTTAGAAGGTGTGAACCAGGTTCAATTAAAAGAGAGCATTGGGTTGACATTTGGTTCTGCATTGCGGTCTTTCTTGAGACAAGATCCGGATGTCATTATGCTTGGAGAGATCCGCGATAAGGACACAGCGGAAATGGCTATTCGAGCAGCCTTGACTGGACACTTGGTTTTATCCACTATTCATACCAATTCTGCTTGGGGAACGATTTCGAGATTAATCGATATGGGTGTTCCTCCCTTTCTCCTTTCCAGTACACTCAATTTATCCGTTGCGCAGCGATTGGTAAGGAAGCTTTGTGAGCAATGCAAGAAAGAAGTTGCCTTTGATAAAAAAGATTTTCCCAGAACAATTTCTGAAGAATTAGCGCCTTTCAACTATTACGAGGCAGATGGATGTGATGCCTGCTTTCACTCAGGATATAAAGGAAGACAAGCCATCTATGAGATTATTCCAATTGATCGATCTTTGTCCAACTGTATCAAGGAAAATCGCTTAGATATGACGGCCATTTTAAATGAAAAAGGCATCGATCAATTGGCAGACAATGCCATAGAATTATTAAAAAACGGCACTACTAGTGCAGAAGAGATTTACCCCATTTTAGCCAATTTGAAAAATTGAACCATGAGAAAAATTATTTTGATTTTACACCTGTTTTTCGCTTTCTCGCTTTGCGGACAAGACCGCATCGATCAGATAAGAATGGAACTCGAAACCATGCTTGTCGAAAACCCGGGATTGGAAGAGAATATCGAGTTGTCTGTCAATGGCGTTGAGGTAGCAGAGTTCATTCGAGCCATAGGCCTCAATCACAAAATCAACTTGAACGTTGCACAAGATGTAAATGGGATTGTTATCAATAACTTCTCGAATGCACGCGTTCTGGATGTCTTGGTTTTCTTGTGCAAGCAGTTTGAATTGGAAATGGAGAGCATAGGCTCCATCATTTCCTTTAAGAAATATGTAGCGCCCGTTCAAGGGAAAGTATTGCTTTTGCCCGATGTGGAGTACAACAATGTCAAAGACTTTCTAACACTCGATTTGCGCATGGACACTTTAGATCAAGTCGCCAAGGAAATATCTAAACAGTCCTTTAAAAACATTGTGCTGGCACCTAATGCGAAAGGCACCATCGTAAGCACCTATATCGTTAATCGTCCTTTTGATGAGGTTGTTGAGAAATTGGCATACAGCAATGGCTTGAAGTTAACAAGGGATGGCAATAATTTTTATTTGCTTGAAAAAGAAGAGCTTCAAGATCAAAATGCCAATGCCACCAACAATAACCGGAACAATCGAAATAACCGAAACAATTCCAATCGAAGTGCTGATCAGCGATCCGATAATTTGAGTATTCAAGTGAATGATGGACGGATTACCGTGGATGCAAAGAATGCGGAGATTGTTGACATCATAGATGAAATTTCGCATAAGCTTTTCAAGAATTATTTTGTCTATGATGAGCTCGCGGGCAAGGCCTCCTTTTATCTCGAAGATGCCTCCTATGAGCAATTCCTGAACTTCTTGTTGAATGGGACAGAATACACCTATAAGCAAGATGGAAAAGTGTATTTAATTGGAAAGAACGAAACGGAAGTGCTGAAAACGACCAAGTTAATTTCACTCGAAAACCGAACCATAGAAACCGTTTTGGAATCTATTCCCGAAGACATGAAGAAGGGGCTACAAGTAAACGAATTCAAAGACTTGAATGCATTTGTTGTCAATGGTCCTTATACCAACGTGCAAAAATTGGAAGACTTTATTCGCATGATCGATAAGGTGGTTCCGGTAATTATGATAGAATTACTGATTGTTGATTACAGTAAATCGCGTGCAGTTTCTTCAGGGATTTCAGTTGGTTTTGGTGGCCCTAATGCCGGTCAAACGACAGAGGGCGTTATTTTGCCGGACTATAACTTTAACCTCAGTAGCAATACAATCAATGATTTGATCAATAGCTTCAATGGATTCGGATTGGTGAATTTGGGAAATGTCTCTAATGATTTTTATGCCAGCATCCAGGCATTGGAAACCGATGGAGTCATACGCACTCGTTCCAATCCAAAGCTGTCAACCTTGAATGGTAAGGAAGCCAATTTTACCATTGGTGAAACCGAATACTATTTGGAAGTTCGAAATGATGTTGTGACTTCTCAAAGTCCAACGGTGAGCACACAGCAATTGTATAAGCCGGTCAATGCGAATTTTTCTTTGACCATTGTCCCTGTCGTTTCGAGCAACGGACAAGTGACTTTGGAGATTGGGGTGCAGCAGTCAGATTTCACAGAGCGAATCAGTGATTTAGCTCCTCCGGGAAGCGTGACCAGAGATTTCCAATCCACCTTGCGCGTTAAGGATGGTGACATGATTTTATTAGGAGGTCTTGAAGATAAATCGATAGAAAAGTCGGGGAGAGGATTGCCCGGTATTGCGCGCGTTCCAATTATCCGATGGTTTTTTGGAAACCGAACCCATTCAAAAAGTAAAACCAAGTTGAACGTATTTATTCGCCCTACAGTATTGTATTAATGGCTGAAGCTTCACTCCATATAATTCCAGATCATACCTATTCAGCAGTGGATCTTTACATCCAGGAAAATGGTGAGTGGAGATTTTCGTGGACGCAGATAAAAAAGAACAAGAGCGAATTACTTTTTGCGAAGACTGCCTTGAATCAGGACAGGGAGACTTTCCTCAATGCACTTAAATCTGTTCATCCGATCTATTTATTCATTTCAGGCAAAGGCATCATCTCGAAATTATTGAAGAAGGAGGAAAACGAAAACAGAGTGCTTGAGCAATTGCTTCCCGGATCTCAGCGCAAACTCTTTTTTCTGGAGTCTTATGTGGAAGAGCATAAAGGTATTTATAGCATAATCCGTCAAGATGTATTGGATCAAATTATTTCATTTTTCAAGAATGAGGCCTTTCGACTAATTGATTTCTCCATCAACCCGGGTCAATTGACAAGCCTCTCTTCTTTAATGAAGGAGGAACCTGTTTTGGCAAATCGGACTCATCAAATTCACCTTCAGAATGGGCGTATCGATAGCCTAGAAAAAAGCACTTCAACCCGAGAGTATAGCATGGGTGAAGATACCTTTAGCAGTGATTGCAGTTCTTCTCTGGCCTTAGGGATTAAGAATCTTTTATTCAATGAAAAGGCGCAAGAAGAACACGAAGAGGTCTTGGCTTTTCGCAAAGAAGAGCAGTTCAGAAATTGGATGCAAAAAGGTGCGATGGCAGCTGTGATCGCGTTATTGCTTGCAGTTGGCACTAACTATTTTGTGCAAGAGCATTATGCAAAGAAACATCAACAACTTTATTCGTTCGACAATGTGCATCGAGATAATATGAAGGAGGTTGAGTCCTTATCAAAACGCATTGAACTGAAGAAATCCTTGATCCAATCTGCTGGCATCGACCAGGTGCACAGTTATTCTTTTTATGCCGATCAGTTGGCAGCAGACCTGCCCAAACAGATCGTTCTTACCCAGATGTTTCTGTCACCCGTTCAGAAAAAATTAAAAGCCAATAAGGAGATTGAACATCAGCGCGATGAGATAGTGATTAGGGGCAAAATAAGAGATGAACAGTACTTTGATGAATGGATCGAGAGTCTCGAAAAGATGGATTGGGTGGCTCGTGTGAATGTGCAGGCATTTGCGTATAGTTCGCGCGAGAAGACCAATGACTTTCATGTAAAAATTAAAGTAGATGCTTCGTAAATTGACCTATCAACATAAGTTTATTGCACTAATGGTAGGAGTGTTTGTCTTAGGGCTGCTATTTTGGAGAGGGTCTTTGAAAAGCACATTTGAGCTCATGAATAAGAGCAAGGAACTGGAGAAGAAAATACAACGCGACAATGTCAGTTCTTCTCAGTTGGCCGAAATGAAAAAGGAAGATGAAATTTTATCGGCCTATTTAGGTGCAGCGGACCTGATGAAAGAAGATGTTAAAAATAGCATGATCAATGAGGTTTTGGATTATTGCGAGGGCAAGAGAATAGAGATTATTGAAGTGCCTGAATCGCATGTGTTTCAGGAAGAAGAACATAAGATCGTGACCAATCGCATCAAAGTTAAAGGAGCATTTATCGATTTGATGTTATTGAATCATCATTTGGAACAAGAATTCAAAGAAGCGAATGTCTCCGGGGTCAACTTTGAAATGGAAAAGGATAAACGAACACGGAAAAATGAACTGTATGCAGAAATATATTTGCAAAATATTACTCAGCTTAATTAGCGTCTTTTTGCTTTTTTCTTGTGAGGATATCGAACAAGAAAACTTAGAAGGAACCAAAGCAAATTTGATCAGTCCGGGGAACAATTTCGTTTCACCCAATGGCAGCATTGAATTCATTTGGGAGGACTTAGAAGGTGCCGAGAATTACCGCATTCAAATTGCCCAACCAACTTTTGATTCCTTGGCACTGCTCATTCTTGATTCGACAACTGTAAGCACTTCCTATTCCTTCGAATTGAGTCCAGGCGATTATGAATGGCGCGTGCGAGGCGAGAATAATTTCTCGATGGGTGAATATGCTTCGCGATTTATCAGCATAGATTCAAGTCTGGTCTTGACAGGAACTTCGGTCATTTTGAACAGTCCTCTTGACAATTCTTATTCCAATGCAGATAGTGTAAATTTTTCATGGGCCGCCTTGACGAATGCCAACAATTATTCTTTTCAAATTTCGAATGATCTGGGTGAAACAGTTGTGGAAGAATTCCTATCTGGGACAAGCATTTCTGCGAACTTGAGTGAAGGCATTTATGAGTGGGCTGTCCAAGGGATAAACGATAATTCGGTTTCTTTGCTTTCCACGAGAAGCCTGACCATAGATAGAAGCAATCCAAGTACGCCTTTACTGACCTTCCCTTCACTAAATTTCACCCTGCCGGCAGATACGAGCTTTAGCTTCAATTGGACCAGTGGAAGTGATGCGAGCCCAACCGCTGACAGCTTGTTTATTTTTAATGAAGGAACGAATCCCTTCACCACACTCTTTGCCGAAGAAGCGCAAAGTGGAATAACATGGGAAAGTGCCAATTTGGGAACAGGACAATATTCCTGGCAAGTAAGGACCTACGATGCGGCAGGGAATCTTTCGAATTATTCAAACCTCAATTTATTTTCGGTTAACCCATGAATAAGAAAGTACTGACATATGTGCTTTTAGTAGTGGTTATCGGGATATGGGGACGTGTCATCTATACTTTTTTCTTCGCAGAAAAGGGCGGAGAACCTATTCTTTTTGAATCGAAAAAAGATCCTCTACCTGAATTGACGGAAGATGTACAAGACAGTATAGTCCTCATTGCTGATTATCGCGACCCTTTCTTGGGAAAAGTTCAACGTGCGCCTTCGCAAACGACTGTGAATACTGTTCAACACAATGTGCCCAGATCTATAGAAAAGAAGGGTGAAGAAGAGCCTCCCATTGTTTGGCCTGAAGTTGCTTATTTCGGTATGCAGAAAAACTTGAATTCTCAGGCCCGCTTAGGCATTGTGAAGATAGGCAAGAAGCAAGTATTGCTCAAGGAAGGCGAAGAGGTAGATGAACTGAAGGCCTTACGCATTTTTCCAGACTCTATTGAATTGGGCTATCTCGATGAAAGCAGAACGTTTAAATCCAATTGACATGAAAGCATTATTTCTTTTTTTGACCTTGATGGGTGCAATGGCTTTGAAAGCCCAATTGAATAATGAACGCACGCATGCCGATCAGAAGTTTTCCTATTACTTCTCATTGTATGAAGACAGCGAAGATGTGAACTGCAATGACTTGACTTTTTATCATTGGTACGACAATAAGGATATAGGGTCTAATCAAGGCGGCTTTCAGGGCAAACTTCTTCATGGAGAATATAAAGCTGTGGACCGAGATAACCACCTCATACATGAAGGTGAATTCAAAAAAGGCCTAAAACATGGCACATGGAGGCATTGGGATGAACAAGGTAGATTAATTTCCATTAAAGAATACAAACTGGGATTATTGCACGGAAAAAGTACTTTCTTCAGAAGCGATTCAGGAAAGATTCAGCGCATAGAGCGACATCGTCTCGGGCAAAGACATGGACTTAACAAAGAGTTTCTCATGAACGGAGAAGAGCGGCTTACGACTTATAGGCAAGGGGTAGAAAAATTACCTAAAGAAAAAAAGCCAATCAAAGTGCCCAAGATTAAAAAAGAAAAAGTCAAGAAAGAGAAAAAAGCTAAAGACAAGGAAGAATGAAGTTAAAAGCTACTTCCCTTTCATTTGCGCTTTTTATTGTCTTTTTCATTAGCATCCTGATGTCCAGTCTCATCTTACTTTATTCCAGTTCGGACAAAATCCAAGTGTTGCATCAGCAGCAGAGAAAATTGATGCGAAATGCAGAGTCAGGCGTTTATCAAGCATTGATGCTCGAAGAAAAGGAGGAAGGAGTGGCTGTTGATCTGTTTGGTGATGAGCGCGATTCTGTATTTATCGAGCAGGAGGCCTGGGGACTGTTTACGCTTGTTCATTCCAAAGCTTTTACCCGAAGAGATACGGTGTATAAGGCAGCTTTTACGGGAGAGAAAATTTTTAAAAAGAATAGGGCCTGCCTGTATCTCGCAGACAAGAATGCGCCACTTTCGATTTGCGGTGAAACGCGTATTGAAGGTGAAGTGTATATTCCAAAGAGTGGGGTCAAGCGCGCCTATATTGAAGGTCAGAATTACAATGGAGATCGTTTGATTTATGGGGCTGAAAAAAGAAGCGAACGCTTCATTCCTCCATTGAATAAAAATGTGAAAGAGCGTATGCTGTTTCCTTTAGATCAAAGCCAAGAAAGAGAAGAGGTGTTTTGGACGGGGGATGAGATTGATTCACTCTATCGCCCTTTCGATAAGCTGCCGCTTTACTTTTTTTCCGATGGAACAATTCGTATTCAAAATCAGAAATTGAGGGGGAAGATTCTCATTGATTCCAAAAGTAAAATTGAAGTAGCGGCCTATGCTGAGCTAGAAGACGTCATTCTCATGGCGCCCGAGGTTATTGTTGAAAGCGGTTTTGAAGGAAGGATTCAAATCTTCTCCAAAAGCGTTCAAATACTAGAGGAGGTTTATCTCAAGGAGCCTTCTGTTGTTGCCGTTGCATCTGGTGATGAAAGTCCACAAATAGAAATAAAGGAGGAAAGTCAGGTCAATGGGCTTTTGATTGCACAAAGTGATCAGCGCTTTCCTGCGCAAATACTTTTAGAGGAAGCGCGTTTAGAAGGTATTTTATACAATGATGGTCTAAGCCAGATTGTAGGAGAAATTGATGGAGCCGTATACAGCTCAGAGCTTATTTTGAAAACGGCCTCTTCGGTATACAAGAACCATTTGCTGCATGCGAAGATTGGGCAATCGGAAGAAATTCAATCAAGGGTTTTTCCATCCCTTTTAGATGAGAATAAATCACAAGCAATAGAGAGATGGCTAAACTAAAGGCAGCAACGCTCATAGAATCTTTAATGGCTTTGGCGCTCATTGCTATGATCACGGGTATGGCTTTTAATCTGCATTTAAGATTGGCCAAGGCAGAGCACGGAACACATTATTTAAAAGGGCAATTTTTGGCGGAAAAATATTTGGATGATGACTTTTTATACAGTGGTGAAGTCGAACATGATCACTATCGGATTGAAAAAGAAAGAAAGGATAAGGGTGCTTTTGATGAAGTTCAGGTGCAGGTGAAAAGAAAAGACAAACTCATTTATTCACTAAAAGTATATCGAGAGAACAATGAGAATTAGGGCATTTACATATTTAGAATTGCTCTTCGTAATTGTGCTGTCCTCTTTGGTTTTTGCATCGGGCTTTTATGCTGTCCGAATCTTCTCTGCACAAGGGTATTGGACACAGCAAAAGAAAGATAAATTGCATGATCTGAGCTATTTTGATCTTGTGCTAAGGAAGGCTTTTTTTACCGCTCACGACTCCGAGTTGAAGGACAATGTCATTCACTTTGTCGATGCGGAAAAGAGCCATACTTTTTTACAAATCGAAGAGCAGCGTTTGGTGTTTAGCGGAGCGCATAGCGATACCTTGTATTGTTTAGTAAAAGACTTCTCATGGAGAGATGTTCAGGATAAGATTAGTTTGCAAATAGCTATTGAAATGGATGGGCAAGACTTTCCAATTCATTTGATGAAAAATGAGCATTAGAATAGATCAAATAGCGAAAGGCGAAAAGAAGAAAAGTTCCGTTTTCGTCTTCTTGCAGAAGGACATTTCCTTTTCTGTTCAAGTGATCTCAGATAAGAAAAAGTACAATTTATTTTCGGAGCTGCACATGCTTATTGATGCCGGAGTAGATGTGAAGAATGCATTGGATATCATGGCACAATCGGAGAAAAGCAAGGACGCGCAACTGTACAAAGAATTGAGTCAGGCTTTACTGAAAGGAGATGCTTTATCCCAAGCTTTGACAGTGCAAAAAGGGATGAGTGCATATGATGTACATACCATTGCCTTAGGCGAAGAAACGGGGAAGTTGGCCAAGGTCAGTGAGGAGATTGCCAAGTTCTATGAACGAAAAATTGAGTTGAAGCGGCAGATGAGCAGTGCATTCGTTTATCCCATTTTCGTGCTCCTCGTTACCCTGGGCATTGTCTTTTTCATGCTCTATTATGTGGTGCCCATGTTCGAAGATATGTTTCAATCTTTCGATTCGGAATTGCCCGCATTGACTCAAAAAATTATTGCGGTATCGCATTGGTTTCAAAGCAATGTTCTCTTCCTCTTTGCAGGGCTATTAGTGGCCATTGCATTTTTCTTTCAGCAACGAAAAAAGACCTGGCTGCGCAAGTTGTCTGCTGCAATTGCATTGCGAACAGGACCTTTGGCAAAACTACTCAAGAAGATTTATCTCACCCGTTTTTGCCAGTCCATGAAATTACTGGTCGAGAGCGATACGCCCTTAAATAGGGCCATTCATTTAAGTGCACAGATGATCAATTTTTACCCTTATGAAAAAGCACTGGAGAAAATTGAGGGAGAAGTGGTCAAGGGAATAAGTTTAAATGAAGCACTTTTACCCTTTCATTCTTTGTTTGGAAACAAATTCATTTCTCTCGTCAAGGTCTCCGAAGAGTACAATCAGTTGGACAAAGTCTTTGGGAAATTGAGTGAGCAATACCAGGCCGAAGTGGATATTCAAAGCAAGATTTTTAGTAAAATTTTAGAGCCGCTGTTGATGATCATAATTGCTTTTATTGTTGGTGTAATTTTATTGTCGATGTATATGCCACTCTTCGAGATCTCGAATGTGATTGCTTAGTATGCGTTCATAATTAAATTAATGTTAAGCGTCAAAAATACACTCAGTTCTTTATGAACAAAATGGCTTCTGATTATGAGAGTATTAAGCCACTTATAAACACTTTGTTGAAAACGTAATTTGGGATTCTTGATAAAAAATTTCCAGTTTTGTATTGACTATTTTATTTAATGTTTAAAAACACTATGCACTCTAATACGAAAACACTGACGACCTATTAAGAACTTTATTTGACCGTGCCGATTGATCCGTTTTCTGTGTTTTTTCTTGATTGCCTAGTTTGAAAAATTTATTGAAACACATGCTTCAAACACCAAAGCCAATTGTTAAACACGTATCAAATTTTTAAAAAATGACCGCGCACGCTAGCGCACGTTGAACCAATAGCCTTTTGGTGATTTTAGCTGAAAAATCACTTTTATGAAGAAAAATTGGATGCTTATTGCAATCCTTGCCATTCTCGTGTTAAATACGGTTTGTCTATTCAATCTGTTCACTTCTAAACCCAAGTTGGCTTATGTGAAGAGCCAGGAATTGGTCTATGGATATATGGGCATGAAAGAAGCAGAAACCAAATTTGACATCCGTTCAAAGAAAATGCTATCAAGTGTAGATTCATTGAAGTATGAGCTTCAAAGAGCGATTCAAGATTTCAATACACAGGCTGAAACCATTAACCCAGAAATACTTCAGAAGCAAAGAGAAAAATTGCGCATACAAGAGATGAACATACAAAAGTATGAAGATAACATACAGGACAAGTTGATAGCTGAAGAGAGTGAAATGTTGGAAGGCATATTGAACCAGATCAATTCTTTTGTTGAACAATATGCGAAAGAGAAAAACTACCAATATATTTTTGGAACAACGACTGCGGGAAACCTCTTATATGCTGATGATACAGAAGACATTACGCAAGAAGTGTTGGAGCATTTAAATAAAAACTATTCAGATTCATGAAGCATTTAATTCCAATATTTCTTGCATTTTGTCTTTTAGCGTGCGGAGAACAAGAGCTTTCCAGCCTCAATGATTTTGAGAGTTACATCAATGATGAGCAAAACGGGTTAACGAGAACAAAGCATGTCAATGGATATTTTCTAAAGTGGCAGTTGTTGCCGAATTCATTTCTTGAAAAGAAGGAAGAGAAACAAGGTATTCAAAACGATAGCGAAGAAGATTTGAATAGAGGCAAATCAATCTATTGTCTCTTTTCGATTATTCCAGATGAACAAGACAAAACCCAGGACATCGTGCTAGAAAACACGATGAATGTTGAAGAATTTAAAAGAAAATATGAAGAGCTTTCTTTTTATATACAAGAGGATATCAGGTTAAAAACAGGAGATGGAAATGAAATAAGTCCTGTTTTGGCTCACATGGAGCCTGTGCATCAATTGAAAAAAGGAAGAACATTTAATCTGGTTTTTGCACCGAGAAATGAAGCCGAATTTAGTCTATTCGAACATCTAGATGAATTGGATTTTGTCTATGATGACAGGCTCTTTTCTTTAGGCATGAATCACTTTGTTTTTGATAAAAAAAATCTCGTGGAGCTACCACAACTTACATTTTAAAAACCCCACTATGACTTTGATCTATAATAGAAGCCTCAGAAAAAAAATAGCTATAGCATTTATCACGCTGTTTCTCTTAGATATTGGATTTCCGACTATGGCATTTGCCCTTACCAGCGGTCCCACACAGCCGGAATTTTCCAGTTTTGAACCGGTTGCTACAACAAACATGGTGAATGAATTCACGGGTGATTTCACATATAATTTATCGGTCTTGAATATACCTGGACCAGAAGGCGGAGGGTATGCAATGTCATTGTCCTATCATAGTGGAGCATCTATGGAGGAGGAGGCTTCTTGGGTGGGTTATGGTTGGACCTTAAATCCAGGAGCTGTAATGAGAAGTAAAGTAGGTGTACCGGATGATTGGAAGGGCTTGACTAAAAAAGTCTACAATAAAAACGTCCCTAATCGAACAGCAACTATTGGTCTAGCTGGCCCTCTGGAAATCTATAGTAACGACTTTTTAGATTTGGCAGGAGCAGCATCTATCCGCTACAATAATTTTCGAGGATTTGGCTATTCGGCAGATTTTAAACTTTCCATTATGGATGGGGTAGCAAGTTTGGGGATGCATGTTGATAACGGCAATACTTCATACAGTCCTCACATCAGTCCTGGTGCAATAGCGGATCGTTTAAAAGGTAATGCAAAGTGGAACAGAAGAATTATACGCCAGCGGGTCAAGAAGCTCGAGAAAAAACAAGGTTTTAAAGTTCGACAGAATCAATTGAGCGCCATTCGTAAAAGCGTTAATAAAAACAAACGAGGAAGAGATGTTTTAAATTCTCTAACGTCTTCGGCTTATGGACTATATTCCATGTCCATGAGAGGGCAGGTGAATGAGAGTCCTCAATATGGCGGGCAATCCTTTAAAGTTGATGGTAGTTTTTTAATAACGCCTTCACCGGCAGAAGTTGGAATAGAACCGGAGGTATTTGGATCGTATTCTGTTGTCGAAAATGTAGCTGAAATTCCAGCTCAGGCAAATTTTGGTTATCTCTATTCTGCAGATGCACAGCAAAATGACTATGCTAAAATGGATTACAATCTTGAACGACCTTCAGGCTATGATAAACATGATAAAGTATTACCGATTCCTTATGCGAGCAAGGATAATTTTGGTATGACAGGCGAAGGAATTGGTGGTGGTTTTAAATTGTTTAGTTCTCAGGTTGGACACTTTAGACCTGCAAAAACAGAATCTGTTATTGAGAATGTAGGAGTCGGTTTGTCTGCAGATGTAGGTGGTGCTTCAGGTGGCGGTCCTACATTGAATTTTGGTGAATCAAAAACAAAAGTAGAGGCTTGGGGTACTCCACACCCTTTCAGTCAAAAATTGGGCATGACGGATAATGGAATGTTCTTGCGTTTTTCAAATGATAAAGGCGGAGAATTAACCTATGGCGAAGAAGCTTCAATATTCGAAGAGGAGTCAGCCACATTGACCCAATTTAATGGAGTTTATACAGGTAATATCTCTGATGAACTCTCCAACAAAGAGAGTAAAAGAAGATCTTCGATGGTTGGATACAACCTCAATAAAGATATTCTTGCTGTTGACAATGTTTATGAATCGAGTACAGTTTCGTATCCGTATTCATATTGCAAAGATCCAGATGTCAATTCTCATGGATTTAGAACGCATGCGTCTACAGCTGACCAGATTGGAGAAGTTTCAGTAGTCAATGAGACAGGTATGCGCTATACCTATGGCCTCCCGACATACTCTTTCAACGAAGAGAATATTCAAGTCGGAATTAGAGATGGCGTAGGGTATGATTATGAAGGCAATAGTATTGTCTTTCGAGGCAGTAGTATTTACAATGGAGGAGAATATGACATTGATAATTTAAAGACCTTGATGGGAGAAGTAAGTGACATGCCTTATGCAACATCTTGGTTGTTGACAGACATTACCACACCTGATTATATTGACAGAACTTTGGATGGCCCTACACCGGATGATTTTGGTGGTTATACAAAATTCACATATGACGATTATAAGACAATTAACTGGGACAATAGTGAATTTGAAGGGTACAGATGGAGAAGCCCTTATCAAGGATATCGCTATGCGAGAAATTCATTTTCAGATCCCAAAGACGATTTAATTGGGTTTTCTTCCGGCCAAAAGGAAATTTATTACCTCAATGAGGTTGAAACCAAAACACATAAGGCCATATTTTATACCAGTCCTCGTTTCGATGCGAGATCGGCAGAGTCGAATGAGCAAGCGGGATCCGAAAATTCGATCAGCTCGTCAAATACGAGTGGATTAAAGAAGCTTGATAGAATAGAACTCTATCGATTAGATGAAAATGGAGAGAAGAAAGAACTCTTACAAACTGTTCATTTTAGATATGACTATTCTACATGGAAGGGAGTTCCTAATTTTGATCCTGCCGGAGGAAGCTCAGGGAAGTTGACATTGAAAAGCGTATGGATGGAATACAATGGTGTTGTCAATGCCAAGGTGTCTCCTTATCAATTCAACTATGAATATCCAGATTTTGGCTCGCTATATGCCGGCCTTGGAGAGGACGATTACGGCCTGCGATTCAATGAAATGGATAGCTATACGGTCAATGATGAAAATCCTATATACGATGCCTTAAATTCTGATGCTTGGGGTAACTATCAAAAGGATGGCATAGCCCGATCAATAAATTATCAAAGTTGGAATGATCAAATACTAGATGATAGTCAATTTGATCCTGCGGCATATCAATTAAAGCAGATTATCCTTCCTTCGGGAGGGGAAATTCATATTCAATACGAATCAGATGATTACGCTTATGTACAAGATAAACCTGTGCACATGCTTGCGCAACTCAAGAATGGTGCCGATCACAATGACCCACTAGGTCCAATTGGACTATGTAGTAATCAAACTTCCCAAACACCGACCTATTATTTGGATGCCACTTTATTACCGGGTTACCCAGATGATGTTAGTTGTGGATCAGGTACGGCTAAACAAGAATACCTGGACAAAGTAGTCAAGGCGATCAATGCATATTATCAAAATACGGATGAGAAAATGTTCTTTAAGTTTCTCTACAAACTGCAGAACAGTGGTGTGCCTAATTTGACAGATTGCAACGCGGACTTTTTGGAAGGGTATGCAGATCTTGCGCTTGCGAGTGCTGATTGTGCCGAGGATGTCATAGTGATTGAATTCAAGGATGATATCAAAAACTTTCCTAGAAAGTTGTGCAAAGACTTTGTCAAGTCCAGCAGAGCTGGAATGATTAGTGATGGGGCTGGATGTGATCCTTCAGATCCGGGACCTTTCCAATCCGAGAATCCGGTCAATGTCTTGAATCAGCTGAAATCAATGGCTTCTGCATTTGTGCCATGCAATACATGTAAAGAATTTAATCCGGAATTTTCTTATTTGAGAATTCCAATGATTACACCAAAAAGAGGAGGAGGTATTCGTGTGAAGAGATTAATGATGTATGAGAAAGGTTATGTGCGCTCTTCTTCAAACCAATTGGTTTCTGAACCTGCTTTATATGGACAGGAATACATTTATAAGACTGTAGATGATGAGACCTCGGAATTCATATCAAGCGGTGTAGCAACCAATGAGCCGAATGGAAATAGAGAAGAGAATCCATGGGTGACTTTTATGCCACGATACAAGCAAAAATGGGCTGATAGAGTAGTTGGAGGAAGAGATCGCAAGCAAATGGAAGGACCATTGGGTGAAAATGCGATGCCAAGCCCAAGTGTTGGGTACAGTCAAATTATTAGCAAGAGCATTCACAACGGAAAAACCCATACAGGCTTTTCGATTAGTCAATACTTCACAGCGAAGGACTTTCCATTCAAAGCTGAGGAAACAGAGATTGACAAAAAACAAACTCCAGTTAGTCTCGCTGCTGCTATCGGTGTATCCAATTTTGATGTAAAACTCGCACAGGGCTTTATTATTGAGAAAAATTCTATGCACGGACAGATGAAGTCTCAATTGGCCTATAGCTCAAAAGGAGAGTCCTATGACAACGCCCAATCGAATAATTGGGGCGTTTTATATGAAGATAATAACGAAACGCTAGTTTCGGAAACAAATTACGAGTATTACTCACCAGGTGATCAAGTGCCAGTCTCAACCGGACCGCTATCAGAAATTCTTTATCAAAATCTAGGAGTTGAAATGGATCTTGCAATGGAGTCAAAGTTCATAAAAGATTTCAATTCAAACACGACTATTGATGGAGAAGGAGGGGTTCAATTCTTTGGGATACCTGTTCCATGGTTATCAGGTGTGCCAACGTATACCACTTCCTCTTCCAAGTTGAAGACTTTCACGAATTCCAAGGTAATTTATTATCCAACTTTTGTCAAGAAAATTGTTCAGAAGCAAGAAGGTATACAGCATGTAACGGAAAACTTAGCTTTCGATAACCATACGGGAGAGCCTATCATAACGCGTTCTTACGATGACTTCTCGTATGAAAATGGATTGTATAACCCTATAGCAGGAATTGATCATGATTATAACTATACAAGTTATCAATTCCCTGCAGCAAACATTTATAAAGAAATGGGGCAAAAGTCGAGAACCGAACAGTCATTCATTCTCGAGAACAATGCTTTTCAAGATCTCAGTATTGACTTTCAGGGAAGCAATATAATGCATGTGAGTTCATCAAGTACTGAAGAGAATACTTGTGATGTGACTGATTTGCTCAGCCCTGGAGATTTATTTATCGCAGTTCCAATTTCTGAAGTCAGCACGGCTTCTTTTGATGCAATTCCAAAGAATATCTACCAAATATCTGAAATAGCTGGAGATGATATCCATTTTGATCAAGTTTCATTCTGCTCGATTTATGATTTGGCACCCGGAAATTCTGTGGATATGTACATTTTGAGAAGTGGAAAAACGAATCAACTGAAAGCACCTGCAGGTTCCATAACAACATATGGATCCTTAGCCGAATTCAACGGTCCTAATTCAGTGCCACCAGATTTGGCTCAAAGACAAGCTTTCGTTACAGCTTTGAACACTCATTTGAGTGGTGATTTATCTGGAATTTCAGATTTTGAATATTCAAATTCTTTAAGCGTATTTCATGAAGGAGAATGCGTCACCATCAACCCTTCTTTGCCAATCGTGGGTAGCCTTAATGACGGTGTTTTTAATCTCTATGTAGAAGACTATCAGACCTATACTGGTTATTTGGATTATTTATGGGATTATTTGGCCATTGAATTAAACAGCGCGCAAGGTGAAATATTATCGTACGTATTGGATGAAAATTTATTAACTGCGAGCAACCCTGCGAGCAGTTGCCAAGGAGCATCTTTTAGCGAAAATGGAAACGATTATTTGTTTGGGAAATTCGATTCTCCAGGGAATGACGCCCTTTCGGAATGGCACTTTGAATTGAGAATAGAACCGCCTTGTATAGAAACTGAAGGAGGTTTTGAATGTGATGGTATTTCATATAATCAGCTATTAGATTTCATAGAACCGGTTCATGCTATCAACCAAGACAAATCTGTCATTATTAATCAAAGTTCATCGAATGAACATATCAATCAGGAGTTCATATTTGAAATTCTGAATGGACCTGACTTTCTTGTTTTGAAAAGAGATTGTGATCCAAATAATCCCAATTTAACACATATGTATTTCGGGATAATTCCGAATTACGACCCAGATTCTGGTGTAGATTATCTAGATCAAATGGTCAAGTTACAAGAATTAGCCAGTGGAAGATATCTTGATTTTTATATGATTCCTGGACAGAATGGAATTTATTTAAAGTATCAAGAACAAGGGACAGGTTCCATACAATCTTTGCCTTTGTTTGAAATTCAAAATACTTGTACCTGGACAGAAACGGGTTGTGCTACACCACTGTGTTCTATCGATGTGACTAATGAATTGCTCACCAATAACGAGACTGGAGTAGTTTCATTGAATGGTGATTTTGAATTGGATCCATTCGGAAATCTCTATTTCAATCCTTCAATGGGTAATTGTTCTCCTGTGCCAATGAATTGCATTAGTTTTTGTGAGCAAGGAGAACCAGGGGATAATTTTATCAGAGATGTAGTTGCGGCTTCATTTACGACATTTAATGATGCATGGGATTATAATCTCAATGCATTTTGGTCAGATCAAAATGATATCGATAATAGAAATCCTTATGAGCTAGGATTGAAAGGAAAGTGGCGTCCAGATGCTTCATTTACTTATGAGTCTGAATTAGACGTTCTCAATCAATATGCAGGACTGGAAGAACGAAATTACAATTTCGGGGTATTTGACTTGCCCATGTTCGATTGGCACAATCCACCTAGTACAGGGAATAATTGGAAGAGAGTGAGTGAAGTTCTTGCTTATGATCCACATGGAAATGCTATTGAAGAACAAAACATTCTTGGAATTAGGAGCTGTGCCAAGTATGGTTACCATTATAACGTGCCCTATATGGTCGCAAGTAATTCTGACTATTCTTCAGCCTTGTCTGAGAGTTTTGAAAATCAATACGGAGATCAATTAGAAGATGCCTTAGTCATTGATCCTTCTTTTGGTGTTCGAAGCAATGCCGAGGCACATTCTGGTGAATTCAGTTTGAAGATTGTTTCTGGTTTAAGTCAATCTCTGATGACTTTAGGTCCTTTATCCGACATTCTTGACCAAGGACTCCTTGCCAAAGTTTGGATTAAAACAGATCGCAGTGATAGAGAAAACATTGCGTCATCATTGAAATTAGATATAAACGGATCTTATCACTCATTCGCACAAGTAGCACGATCCGGTGATTGGGCCTTGTTAGAATGCAAAATTGACGCTATGGATATGAACAATGCAAATGCTGTTTCCATCTTTTACACGAGTTCTAGCTCGAGCGAAGATGTATGGATCGATGACTTGCGAATTCAACCTTTAGAAAGTCAATTGATGACCTATGTCTACGATAGCAACCTGAGGCTTACTGCACAATTTGACGATCAGAATTTCGGACTCTTCTATCAATACAATGAAGAAGGGAAACTGGTCCGTAAATTAAAGGAAACGGTCAGAGGAATGAAGACCATCACAGAAACTCAATACAATACAGTTAGCAAGAATAGAGATGAATTATAAGAAGTTCAAATTGAAAATGATTGCAGCCATTTGCTTTTTTGCCTGCTCTTTTGCTGCTCAAGCCCAAGATTGTAAAAGTGCACTATATCAATCATATGATTCATTTCTCGGAGAAATGGATGACCTAGATTCTTATCGATTGAATTTTACACAAACCAATGTGGTTCAAGGAAAGAAGTCGAGCATTTCTTATATCATTTGCAAGGATGATCGCAAGGCTTATTTGTTCAGTGATAACTATAAAGTGCTCAGAGAAGACCAATTGACGGTGAGTATCCTTGGACAAGAGAACATGATCTATATAAGTGAGAATGATGAAGATGAATCAAAAAAATTAAATCAATTTAGATTACTCCAAGAAAAATTTTTCGACAACGCAGAAGAAGTTTCTTGCGCAGGCTTAGAAAATGGAAATACGCTCGTTGAACTCAAGCCGATAAACCAATCGGATGAATATCAGAAAGTACTTGTCGAGTTCAATGAAGAGGATAAAAAGATATTCAATTACACTATTTTTTTAGGAGATCCAGAAGAGGAGCAATTGGTCTTTTTAGAGATTCATTCTTTCGAAAAAGACCAATCTTTCGAAGAACTGAAGAAAGCGCCCAAAGATTTTATCTATGCTTCAAAGAATACTGTTCACGAACAGTACAAAAATTACGCACTCATTGACTTAACAAAATAATTGCCAAAAATGAAAAACACAATGAAGTCACTCTTTAAAACAAGCTCATGCATTTTCTTAATGCTTTTCTCATTTGAACATTTTTCTGCTCAAACAGGAAACTGGATATGGGGAGGAAACGATTGCATTGCAGGAGTTCAAACCTTAACCTATGAGCCTGCGAACAATGACGATGTCATTGCCATAAGTGCGCAAAGCGGCAACAACGTAAATGTAAAAAGTACAGATAATCCAATGACAATTGAATTGACGCCTGAACAGGATTTTCCTTATGGCAGCAGCGTTGCATTGCAAATAGAAATGTTATTGAACGATGGCAGTTCGAATACTTCGATACAATACATAAACGTTGATCAGGATTGCGGATTGATGATAAATCCGAGTGCTGTTTGTCGCGAAGAAAGCATCAATTTAGATTTGGTGCCAAAATCGGGTGTTTCTTATTCAGATGTGGCTTGGCAATTGCCATTTGGATGGGATATTTTGAGTGCAACAAATGGCAATAAAGATTTAGACATCTATCTACAAGAGAATGCCGTTTCTGGGATGATCAAAGCGAGCTTCCAGACCTCAAACGGTGATATGCATGAAGTCAACGTTCCACTTTTTAAATTAAATGACAACAGTCCGGATTTGTTCAATTTATTCGGACCAACGTTAATTTGTAGTCCAGGAACAAATTTGCTTTACACAACAGACGATCATCCAAATGCAACGAATTACAGTTGGGAACTGTTCAGTGGTGGTAGCTTAGTCAATGGTTGGTCATCTGCACAGCCCAATTTAACGCTTCCATCTCTGTCGCTAGGAAACTATCAATTATTTGTAAAGGCGCAGGGGGAATGCGGTTTTGGCGACCCGGCTTCAATTGATATTGTAGTGGTGCAAGATATTGGACAGTCCTCTGTAGATTATGCTGAAGTAGACGTGCCACACGCACTATGGTCAAATTATTCGGTTAATACCGTACCAGAAGTTTTCTTCAATCCATGTGAATATTCAGACGAGTGTTTTCAGCGAACTATAGATAAGGCGCGTCTCTACCTCACAGTTGATTTCGGAAATACATTTACATTTCACGGAAACGCTTTTGAATTAAATCTTAGTGGAACAATTGGTTCTTATTCGGATATAAATGCGACATCACCTGCCAATTCATTTGATTTTGATATCATTCTCAACGACTTTGAGCCAGAGGCTAAAGTGCTCGTTGCCTTCGATACTGAAATGAGCAATTTTGTTAAGCACACTTTAGACAATGTGGTTTTGACGACCAATGTTGATCCAGAGGAAGATTTGCGAATAAGTTTAGCATATGAAATTGATTGGAAAGACAATGTGCAATCGAGCACTGCATTGGTTCAAAACGTGGGAGCAAACATCAATCCCACCACTAAGGAGGTGCACTTCGATTGGACAAATTTATGCCCAATTGATTTCAAAAATTACGAGATCCAAGTTTTACGTTTGTTCAATAAACCAGGATATCAATTCCCTTCTACCCTAGAGGGTTATATCTATGATGAAAATGCCGATGTATTTCATCTCGATTGGAGCAAAGCCCTGTCCATTGAAACCTATTCTGGGGCTACCTCAATTGACTTGAACATAGTTGAAGGTCCTGGTCATTATGTATGGCGCGTGAGACCCATAGGAGATTATTTTGAAGGAGGAATTGGAAACGATCGCAATTGGGGAATGTGGTCGAACAACATTCAAGATGGCGAAATTTCAGGAGCACCCTCGGGTGTCGATTATTTTGAAATTCAAGAACAATTAGATGAAGATATTAACTGGATTTATTCGCGCGTTTTTGTCGAAGGAAATATAGAAGAACAAGATGAAGTTAAAATAGGACAGCAAATGTCCTTTGCCAATGGATTGAATCAATCCATTCTAAGTCAAAGTCTGTCCAATACTTTTGGTGTTGTTTCGCAACATGGAATTTATGATTACAGCGGAAGACAGAGTGTGAGCACATTGCCGGTACCAACTGGACAGTATCATCTCGGATTCAACCCCGATCATATAATGAACAATGCATCGAGTGAACGGTATGGGCCAGAAGATTTTGATCAATGTACCAATTACAATGATCCAGCAATTGCAGGAATGAGCGGTTCTTTTGCCTATTATGACGGATTGGGTAATAATAACAATGACTTTGTTCCCTCGGCAGAGGGCTATCCTTTTAGCAGAACGCTCTTTTATTCCGATGGTGAGCGTGTGCAAGAGCAGGGAGGAGTAGGAGCGACCATGCGTTTAAAACCGCTTGAATCGAAGAGCACAAAGTCGTATTTTGGAACACCTTCTCAAGACGAACTGGACCGTATATTTGGTGAGGAAGCCCCCATTGCCAATTCTGTCCAAAAAATTATAAATGAAGATCCGAATGGGGTGATGTCCGGTTCTTATTTGTCCAAAGATGGAAAGACGCTGGCTACCTTTTTAATGGATAATGGAAAAAACCAGACAGTCACAGGGCACTCTTCTGCAAATGCTTCTTATCAGAATGCAATTAATTCGGCTTCACAAACCATGATTGGTTTAGAAGATAAGGATTCCAGTTTTTTAACGACAACTACACCAAATAATCACCAGGAAGTACCTGATAATGGGATACAGGTTACATCGGTAATAACCGTTCCATTTGATGAAACCATTACCTTTGAATACGACTTGAATCCAGCACAAATCCAAGAGATTTGTGATTACAATGGCATAGCCTTTTGTTACGAATGCGACTACCGCGTCAATTTTAGTTTGATCGCATTGGATGGTCCTGACTGTGGTGACCAGGTCAATAACTTATTCAACTCCAATGATCCGGATTTTCCGAATAATACGGTAGAACCAAAATTAAACAGTCAAAGCACCGAATTCAATGGCGATCAAGGGTGGATCATTAATGCCCAAAACTATACGACCCAAGATTGCTCCTCAGGAGCACCAGCCACTGTTGAAATCCGTTTCGAAGGAGTGCTGCTTGAGGCAGGTTCATATCAAGTTTCACAAACCATCTATACCAATATTACTGCTCCTGGCGACAACCAGACACTTTGGGATATCGCACTCAGCGATATCATGGGACAGTATTCAACAGAGATCAGTACTGTTTTGCAAACAGCTGCAGGTGGTTGGTTGAATGGCGTTGAATTGAATGACGGCACTTTTGTTTTTCAGTCGAATGATGCCTATGATGATTGGTTGAATAATCTGCATGATGATGTGACCATTATCTACGAGACCGTTGTTGAAGGGCAATCTGAATACAATCCTTTAGGCCCTAAAGAATTTGTAAGTCAAGTAATTGGTTTTGAAATTACCTTACTTGAGAATACGAGTGAAAACTGCTATGAAAGCATATTTGTACCTTATTATCCCTGTGGTGATGAACCCTGTCCGATTGACAATTTCAGCACCTATGACTTTGTTCAAAATTGGGTAGATTATTGGAATAACATTTATGCCACGGATGAGGCCTCGCAGAATACTACGCCTAATTTGACTCCTTTAGACTTTCCCTATCCGAGCGGATATGATCAGGCAACTTTTAATACCCTTATTCATAATATGGAAGCGGAACTGGGACTGTATGCCTGTTCGGATTTGGTGCAGTGTTGGGAAGCTGCAAGAGATGTGTTCTATCCGGGACTCACTGTGGATTCACAAACCCAATTTGGAATAACCAGTTCGGCCGAACCAGATATTGTAGACTTTTTTATCTCCTGCGCGGGATATAACTATATTGGATTTACAGATCAAGGAGGGAATATTAGTGGAGCAGCTATCAACCCGCAAAGTACAAGCCCAAGTTATTTGACACATGCCTATGCCTATGTTCATCTTTCCATGCCAGATTGTAATTCCAGCGAACAGAATATTCTGGAATGCATATCTGCACAAGATTTCGTGAATTTCAATGACGGAAGCACAATATTTGATTTTTGGGGATGGACCAATGCTCCTTCAGGATCTTTAGTAAGTATACCCTCGTTTTGCAATGGAACTATAGTTGGGAATAGCATGGTTGCAGAGTGGTCTACACTTGGTTTCGCATCAGATTGGCCAACGGGTGTTACTCAAAGCCCTCAGGATTTGAGCAATTATCTCTATACCAACCTGGCCTCTTGTTTAAATGCACAGGCTTCTGGTAGCAACTTAACAACAGATCAAATCGATTATTTCGAAAACAACTTCTATGGCGATTTAGAACTAGAATGTTTCGATGTCTGCGATGCCTATTTCGATGCATTTGTGGAGGAATTGGTGGAGCAACATCATCAACAAGGCATTTATGTAGAAGGCTATTCAATGCATTATTTGATCCCCGTATTTGTAGATCAGACATTGGCCGATCAATATCCCTTTACAATTAATTACATCGACTTCGGAAATACTAATATACCTCAAGGCTTAGAAACTAATTTACAAGGTCTCTATGATAATTGGTTGGTCAATGCCAATGCTGGAGATTACTATTGGGCGCCCAATTACAATTGGGAATGGGATGGCACGTGGACGGGCCCTTTTGGAAGTATTAGCTATGAAGAAATCCAATGCATGGCCATGGCTTTGGTGGCGAATTGCAGGGATGCATGTGATTTAGATTTTGTCAATGAAGCCGGCATTGGAAATCCAACTATTGATAACAACAATACCCCAGATGACTACTCAGATGACTCCATATTGCCGGCTGATTTGGCCGAATTGGAAGCCATGCAAGAGGTGATGACGGCAGGAGGATTTGAATTTTATCTAAATAACAGTAATACTTCATGTAGTGATCCTGAATATAACTTTCAGGAAGTAGTTTCTGATGGCAGCACAGGTATGTTCAATAATCTTATTCCGTCTCCTCTTGAATTAACTGATATTCTGAATAAGGCACTTAATGATTATATAGTTTACATAAAAACTGGTCTTGAAATTGGAAACTTTGATTTTGAGTATAATGGATGGAACGGTGTAAATTGGTCCTGGAATGGTGAATTAGCAAATCTAACCGGTTGTGAAATTAGCATGACTTTGAATTTGACAAGCGATGTGACGTACTCTGGGTCATACAATAATGGCGATCCTGATGGATGTATAGGATTTAACAAGCCACTTGATTGTTTGTTGAATGAGAATAATCTTAACGAGTGGGGTATTTATGTGGGTCACCTTTTCATAGCAGGAAAGGAATATTTCTATTTTACACCTGCCGAAGCAGATTATTATGGGAGGCCTTCCATTCAAGATATGTTAAATGAAAATGATCTAGAATCTAGTGGTATGGATTATGGGGGATTCACGGAATCTTATTTTGAATTTTTTGTGAATGAAAGCGGTAATGTAGATATCGATTTGAATTATAACTTCGGTTGTATTTATCAACCACTCTCTTCGCCTAGCGTTTGGTGCCTTTTTGATAAATATATGATTCTGGAGGATCATCCTGAATTTCAGAATCATCCAGATATTAACAATCCAAATCCTGTTGCTTGGCAGGATCAATTTACTACATGCCTTTCTAATTATCAGTGCCAACAAAACCTCTGCTTCCGTTGGATCAACGACCCTTTCATCGCACCTCCTCTTGACGATGATGAAGAAATCAATGGACCCTACAATTGCGAGGACGCCAACGCAGATATGATTCAGACTGAAATCAATGCGCAGATTTTTGATCTTTTACAGAATATTGAGACAAGCTACCAAAATCAATATGCACAAACCTGCGCTGATCCTTTGACCATTGATGATCAATTCTCTTACGATCGAATCTTAAGCGATTACCACTACACACTTTATTATTATGACCGCGCAGGAAATTTGATTCAAACTGTTCCGCCAGAAGGTGTGTTACCACAGACCTATGACGGGAACACAGAAGAGTATTACCAAGGCCCTACTGCTCATAAAATGGTCACAAAATATAAATACAATAATTTAGGACAATTGGTTTTTCAAACAACACCGGATGGAGGGAATTCATATTTCTGGTACGATGATTTAGGACGATTACGCCTTTCTCAAAATGATCAACAACGCGTAGATGATCAGTTTTCTTATTCCATCTATGACAATTTGGGGAGATTAATTGAGGTAGGAGAGTATTCAGATTTGGATCAAAACATGACTTTTACCAACCTTACAGAGACTTTTGACCCTGTGCTGCATACAACTTTGACCGATGAGGTGGAAAACGCCATTTCCAATCCGTATTGGCCATTGAATTATACCAATGAAGTTGTAAAAACCGATTATTCTAAGGCCTATAACTATGCCGGATTTGAGCAGACCTTTTTGCAAAATCGCGTGAGTAGGACAGTTAATTATGGACAGGCAGGAAATTCCGAAGACGATATTCGCACCTATTACAGCTATGATCCGCATGGCAATGTGGACCGCCTGCTTCAAGTGATTCCCGGTATAGGGTCCAAGTATTTGCGATATGTCTATGATTTGGTGAGTGGAAATGTATTGGAAGTACATTATCAAGAAGGAGAAGTGGATCAATTGATTCATCGTTATGAGTATGATGCGGACAATCGAATAACCAGCGTCTTAACCTCTAAAGATGGCGTCATTTGGGACAGAGATGCTCAATATACTTATTACAGGCACGGTCCTTTAAAGCGAACCCAATTGGGTGAAGACTTGGTTCAAGGAACGGATTATACCTATACCATCCACGGTTGGCTAAAGGCCATTAATAATGTCAATATGGATGTGAGTAGCGACCTTTCACAAGATGGTTTGGTGGTTAAAGATTTTGCAAGAGATGCCTTTGCTATGACACTCAACTATTTTACGGGTGATTATTCTTCCGCTTCCAGCCCATTGGATTATACAAGCCAACAAGCTTCTGAACTCTATGCGAATTCAACAGATTTATTCAACGGAAATATCAGCTCATGGCAGAACAATATGTTTGTACCAAATGGACAGGGTAGCGGAACCTTAGTTGATGGAATCGATAATCATTCAGCCAACAGCTATAGATACGATGAATTGAATCGTATCCTGACTTCAGAATTTAGACTTGCACAGGGGGCTACGGGTTGGCAAACAGGAAACGATTATGCCAGCGGATATATCTATGACCGTAATGGAAATATTCTGTCATTGCACCGAAATGCCTATGCGGCAAGTGGTGAATTAATTATGGATGAGATGGATTATACATATACTGAAATGGATCAATTTGGGCATGCGAATAATCGTTTGAGTCAAGTGCAAGACCATGCCACTACTGTTTCCTTTGATGACATCGAAGACGGAGTGACCAATTTTATCTATGACGAGATTGGAAACCTAATCTCAGACATTCACGCTGCTGATCAAGAGGGTATCCAAAATATAGAATGGACGGTTTCAGGTAAAATCAAGAGCATCGATAACCTCGCGGCAACAGATAGCGATTTGGAATTTATTTATGATGCTACAGGCAATCGCGTGGCGAAAATTGAGAAGCCCGGAGGAACCACAGATGTTACACAGTTCGTTTATACTTATTACGTGCGAGATGCCCAAGGAAACACCATGGCAACTTATTCCAAGAGGTTAGAGCCTTGTGATGTGGGAGACAGTTTCATTGGAGAAATTTCGCTAGACGAACAAACCATTTATGGAAGCTCGCGATTGGGAATTATCAATCGGAATGAATTTGTAGGGACTTCCTACCTTGGACCTATTTGTTTAGAGCAGGCGCCTGACGATTTCGATTTTGAGACGGGTATAATTGTCATTGGCGATGATCCTGCCGAACCCTCTGTTGCATGGATTGAAAAAGAAATGGTGAATGGAGAGTTTGTTTTCTCTCCAGTGACGAATGTGATAAGCGCCAGTTCTGCTAAAAACCATGGCGTGGTGACAGATGAGAATGGCGTAAAGTTGTTCACCGTACAATCATTTGAGGGCTATGAGCACGAAGGACAGACCTATTCGGAATTGGGGCTTATTTTAGATGCAAATGAGACAAGTATGCCTTCTTCTGCGGGAATGTCTATACATAACCAGAGCCAAATAGGAGCTTTAGTGATACCAGAGACCAACTATTATCTGCTCTTTACAGTAGGTACGGATGGGCAACCCTATTACCATATTGTCGATATGGATCTCAACAATGGCTTGGGTGATATTATGCTGATGCAAGATGGAAGTCTAGCCAAGAATTTACGATTTCCAACTCTTCCATCAAATGAATATACTCCGTCTTTAGGCGTCTATTGCTCTGATGAGTATGGACGATGCTGGGTTGTGCTGAGAGGTAAGACCAACGATCCATTGGTGCACTCCATTGATGTCATTGATATCGATACACGTGTGATGGCCCCAACTTCTGTGGCCAGCTCAATAGTGATGAATACGGAAGATGGAGATGATAGCCCCGACATGAGGGCTACTCCAGACGGCAGAATTATGGTGATTGCAAACAATGATCAAAGCGGTGATTTAGGCGTCTATTCAGAAGTTCAAATGTTGATGTTTGATCCATTTGATCGAAACAATCCTTTTTACCTGCGAAAAAGAAGTTTCATAGAAGCACAGGGGAGCATCAGTAGTTTTGATTTCTCCAGTACTGCAGAGAAAATGGTATTCGTGAATTACCGCGCACAGGACAATATGCAATTTGTTTATTCCTATGACTTCAACACAGACGAAGTGAAAGAATACTATGGGCAAAGTCGGGCCTTGTCTGAAGGAAATGTGAAAAGATGGTCAGATGATAAATTCTATATCAGTGGTTTTGATTCATTTAAGCTAAACAGTTTGGAAATTAACCCGAATGATCATGTATTTGCCGTGGTTCCTGTATTAGACGAAGCAGGAGACTATAAACTATCGGGGCCAATGCCGGATGGTTATGCCATCAAACCTGATCTCAATGTGATTTCAGCTAACCTCTTCCAGCGTGATTTGAAGAAAAAGCGCTATGAATTGAGCGACCACTTGGGCAATGTGCGCAGCATCATTACCGATCGTAAATTGATGTCGGCAGAATTTGGCACCGATGTGCTCCAACCTGAAGTGACGGCTCAGAATAATTATTATCCGTTCGGGATGCTAATGCCAGGACGCTCTATCCAAGACCCAGATGAATATAGGTACGGTTTTAATGGACAGGAGAAAGACAATGAAATTTCTGGGAGTGGAAATAGTTATACTGCTGAGTTTTGGCAGTATGATTCTAGATTGATGAAAAGATGGAATACTGATCCTGTTGTCAAACATTTCGAATCCCCTTATGCATGTTTCAACGGAAATCCTATCCTGAGAATTGACCCTAGAGGAGATAATGCGGGGGACTATTATAAAAAGGATGGGACTTATTTAGGCAGCGATGGAAAAAAAGATGGCAAGGTCTATGTTGCAACTGGAACCATTAAAGGGAAAAAAGGAAAAGAGAAGTTCAAGGATGCTACAGAGTTGGATATTACGCATAGCAATTTCAAGAAGTATGCTGGAATAGTGAAGAATGAAGACCCTACGAACAAAGAATCCATGTTTGCTACTGCAAGTGCTTTGTCAAATTATGTCGCTTTCAAGAATGCCAATGGTAATAAAACGACTTATAGCAGTGTTATTAATAGCGGTTACAGTTCGGCTTCCAAGAGTTTTTCAGTAAATAACAAAAGTAAAACAAAAAAGCAGGCTATTGCCGCGGTTATAAATGCCATGCAAGGAGGACATGATTACTCTAATGGGGCCACTCATTGGGATGGTTTTGACTTTGCTGGCAACGGCCTAAGTCATAGAAAACCAGTAAATCAAGGAGTAGAAATTTCAGAGGAGCATTTGTCAGATTTTCAAGACGCTTGGCCAGATCAGAAAATAAGCGCATTTAGTGGGGGTACTATGACATCATTTTCATCCTCTTTAAAACCTGGAATTCATCTCGCTACCTCAGGAAATAATGCAGGTCGAGTATTGTATAAATCTTCAGCAGTTCATGGAAGAACTATATTTTGGGCTCCAAATGTAGACCGAGAATATTTTACGGTTGAAAAACAGAGAATATACAATTCAGATGGAACCTTTTCCGATGATTTCAAAGAAGAATTTCATGCTCCAAATGAAGGATATAATTGGAGATTTTATTAATTTTTAAGAATGCATTATTTGATTCAGTTAATTACACTTTTCTTTTTCCTAGTTAGTTGCTCTAATAAAGATGTTCAACAGGGTTACAATCTAGAACAAGCTGATGAAATCTCAAATTGTATATTAAATGATACTGTTTTTGAGTATAGGAATATTGAAGGGTTTGTGAGGTATTTTCCAATAGATAGTGTTTTCAATATCAGAATAGGACTTGGAGATTGGAATAAAGAATTAAACTATCGTTTTGATTGTTCTGCACCTAATGCAATAGTGCCACGATATGAATGGAATAATAATGAAGTTGTAGCTTTAATAAGGGGTTGTGGTTCATATTGTTCAAAACATCTTTTTTTTCTAAATAAAGGAAACAGTAGTATAGAACGAGAAAATGTTCTTGCTAAGGATATTGATAGAAGCTTGATTTGTTACACAAACACAACTGTCGATGGAGTTTTTCTAATTGTAGAGAATATATTGACGGAAAATTTCTTGAGCGTGGAAATAAAAGAATTAGCTCCTTGTGATTTCGTGGAAGAATGTATAGATGGTATTGATTTTTTTTCAAACGAAATTTCGGTTGAATATCAATCTGCCAATAATGGTGTAATGCAGAATATAATCATCGATTTGAGCGATTTGATTTAATTGCTTACGAATGCTGATGACATATTATTCCTGCTGAATCGGACGGAATAGAATAAAAGTGGGGCAATGGGTTAAACGTGTTGTTTTTATAAAAATGAAATGTAACTGATTGAAGATCAGCGTTCTTTGCAGTATTGAAATAGGAAGTGTAAAGGTAGTTCAGGTTAGTAAGGGTATTTTAAGGCTCTTAAACGCTTTCAAATGAAGAAAACGCTCTATGACTGTCCCAAATGTGTTGGTGAATATTCGGCCATAAAATATGGCAAAACAAATCAGGGCAAACAGCGATACAAATGCAAAAAATGCAGTTCTACTTTTTTAAAAAGTTATTCCTATAAGGCATATGAAACCAGCACCAACTCCACCATTAAAGTTCTCCTGAAAGAAGGAGTTGGGATTCGCAGTTCTGCAAGGATAATAGGTATCTCAAAGAATACGGTCATAAGCAGAATACTGAAAATAGCTTCGCGAATTAAGAAGCCTTTTATTCCCTTTGGCAGAGCCTATGAACTTGATGAACTTTGTACTTTTATCCAAGTGAAGAAGAAAGGTAGGTATTGGTTAGCTTATGCAATTGATAAACAGACCCGTGATCCGGTGGATTTCAAAGTTGGTAAAAGAACGAACAAGACCTTGAGGCATGTTGTAAATACCTTGCTGCTGTCAAAGGCAAGGAGGATATACACTGATAAACTTAGGAACTACAAATATTTAATTCCAGAAGATATTCATTGTACCAAGTGGAGAGGAACCAATGGAATAGAAAACAAGAACTTATGCATTAGAACACATTTGAGAAGGCTTCAGAAAAAGACAATCTGTTTTTCAAAAACGCAAGTTATGTTGGTGGCTTGTTTAAAGATATTTTTTTGGGGATAAAAGTGGAAACTATCGGGCCAGCTTTCATGGTATTGAGACCTGAAGTTCGTATTTTTAATTGGCAGAACAGTGACAAGTTTTGTGAGCGTTCTTTTGAAATAAAATAAAGTTACGATGCTCTACCGCTATGGGTTTCAAGGACAGGAACAGGACAATGAGGTTAAAGGCCAAGGAAATGCGGTCAACTACAAATATCGAATGCACGATCCTAGATTAGGAAGGTTTCTTTCTATTGATCCATTGTCTAAAAAATACCCGCATTATACACCTTATAGTTTTTCTGGCAATAAAGTTATAAAGTTCATAGAACTCGAAGGCCTAGAGGAAGCCGAAAATAGGCTTGATGCTTCCTTTGATAAAGTACCTGAAGGGAAAATGGGTGAAGACTGGGAGTATATTGAAGGAAAAGTCTATTTAAATCAGGAAAATTCAAAAGGCTTGAAACCTGGAAACTTTTTTTATTCCACAGTGCTCGGTAGAAGAAATGGGAAAGAGCGTATGTATTATCGATTGCTGAAAGATCTTCAAACGGACACAGATAGTGATTCAAATTCTAATAGTGATACTGATGAAAGTGAAAGTACTCAGCAGGTAGACGGAGGAGGGTTAAATTTCATTTCATGGACAGCAAACCCGACTTCACCAGCTTCAGCCAATGCAACTTTAGCTGGAGTGGCGGCCTTAAATAATACCAATACGGATACTGGAGATCCGGTTTCCAATACTTCTCCTCCCACAAAAAGTACTGAAAGGATATCTCCAAAAGTGAGAAAAGTTACGACTACCGAAGTGACTACTACTGTGCAAACGAATGTAACGACAACAAATACGATTACAGGAATTACTATGGACTATGCCACTCAAGGGCCATTTACACCGCCTGGTGGCGGGCCTGGTGGGATGAGTTCGATGGATTTAGTCAATAATAGACTTGGTTTTGTGAGAACTGGGCTCGGAGGAATGGGAATTCTTCCAGGATTAATAAATTTGGGCACCACACAATGGTCTGCACCGCCCTCTGCTACCGGAGGCACATTAAATAGACTAACATTTAATGTAAGCATTAGAACGACCATAACTACAACAGTGAACACAACTGTTGATACAGAATCAAGTACAGAAACTATTTACGATGCGTATACTGACTAAAATTGATTTTTTGGTTCAAAAATTGTAAAGGAGTATAAAATATATTATGAAACAGTTAGTTTTGTTTATTGCAGGGTTAGTGCTTGCCGAAGTGTCATTGGGTCAATTCGGAAATTGTTTGAAGAATAAAGATCAGTTTATTGAAATTTCAAAGGAAAGCTCTTTTATTACCAGCTTAATCCAGAATTCGGTAATAGACCCTACTATTTTTATCAAAAGAAAAAATTGCTCTTCAAGATTTTTGGAGTATCCTAAAGCAGTTCATGAGACTTTACATGTTTTTAACTCATCATACCAAGTTATTCAGAAATCGAAGCCAAGAGATTCATTTAGATTTTATCTTATCTCGACAGATAGCGTGAGATTCATAGAGAAAATTAAAAACTTACCAACTTCTAAGATAATTGGAGATACAGTATCGGAAGAGAAATGGATTAGCGCTCTCAGAATAAATACTTATTTAATAGATAGCATACAAGATTCATCTAAAAATGGTATTTATGGATTGTTAGAAGAATTTTCAGCATATCGAATTTCAATGGAATCTTTCAATACCCTATTTAGCTATTCCGAACAATTTGATAGTAAATGGTTAAAAGAACACTTTCCAGAGTTTTATGTATCTGGAAATAATGTTGTAATGGCTTACTTCGAGTTTCATGCGTTCATAAATTATTATTTAAGACATCTAAGTAAAACGAACAAAATCAATTTCGATAATCTAATGAATTCTGAGTTTATTGAACTATTTTCTTTTTTAGACAAGAAGTTTGCAAATGAAATAGAAGTGTGGAAAAAAGAAACGACTAGATATGTGAGCAATGAAGGCTCGGTGGAAATTAAGAATGACATGATTTCATCCAGTTTCAATTTGACCAAACAGTGGCACTCAAAAATTTCAGAAATAAATTATTCAAATGATCGATTGAAAGAAATTGTGCTTTTTGATAAATTATATATACCCGAGATTTATAAGTGAAGTAATTCATTAAAAAAGTTGAAATGATATATGGCAACGTAAAAACTAGTAACTTAATAAAAGGAATGTCTGCAAAAGCTGGCAAAATTTTCGAATTTACCTCAGGTAAATATCAATGATTTACAAATTCACTAGTTAGCAACCACTCCTTTGATGGACCACCAAATATAATTCTCTGAATTACCAACTAATAGAATATAATTTGCAATTGTTAGAATTTTCATCTTCAATAAACTCAAAGTTTAACTTTGTACCATATTTGTTTAAAACTGATACTGCTATTATTTCTTGATTATTAATTTTCATTCGATAATATGGTACAGAAGTCGGAAAAGAATCATACCATACCATCTCTGCTTTATTCTCTTTACCTAATAGTAAATAACCATTTAACAAATCTCCAAACTTCATTTCAACCAATAAAGAGTCTCGAAAATGATCTGTTAAATAACCATCCCCGATTGCACTATTTAATTCTGCCGTCTTATAACTCAATATCTCATTCAAACAATCAACGCATTTATGCGAACTAGTTTTTCTAATGTACAATAATGCCAGACACAAAATCAACACTAAAAAGAGAATATAATACTTTGCTTTTCTAGTCATAAACTGATAATATTAATCACTATTTCTTTTCAATTTTCTATATTCTTCTATGCTATAATTAAACGGAGTCATTATCCATCCGTGATTACCTGTTATTTTATCCATCCATTTGGCCCTCACCTGAATTTCTCTTTTGGGAAATCCCATGGATTCTCTCCATTTATTCATGTGTTTTTTCACGCGATTTTCCTCTTCGGCTCCATAACCTAGTGAAGTTCCCATAATATCTCCCACGAAATGCAACAACTCATGAGCCACAACCTCGGAAAACGGAATTGAAGCTTTTAAAGTTTCTGCATCAGTAAACCAACCGCCTCCAACAGTATACTGAAGATAATGAGGACGTTCTTTACCAGACCCTTTCCAATTACCAGTGTAATATTGATCAGTAAACTCTATTGTCGAACTTCTATCACCATACCAAGCTCCACCTCTTCTTTCAATTGGGTCAACACCCGGATTATTTTCTAAGAAGTATAACTCAATGGTCTGATCCGCATTCATTGCGACAAAAAGAAAATCTCGAAGGTCGTTATATCTTACATCACCCTGGCTATTGGTTTCCCCAAAAATTTTAGCACCTACTGTATTCCCTTCATTGTCTTGAATATAATTAAAATTAACATTCGAATTAAACCCTTTGTTGATTGCACTAATAATATGATCGACTTCGCCTGAGCTTCCCGCAACTTCAATAGTGTCGCCTAGTATATCATTGTATAAAATAGGATTTCCACCCATTGACAGATATGGACTCTCATAGGCAGTGACCTTTGGGTCCATAGATTTCCACCTTACTAGCCTAGGATCGTATTGTCTAAAATGTGTAGAATAAGAATTTCCATTGCCCGATACTTCGTCATCTTTCTCACTACTTTGATACCCAAAGCGATAACCCTCATCCGAAAAAATTCGTCCTGGCATTAGCATCCCGAACGGATAATAATTAATGCTGGTAATCAGCATCTTAAGAGAATATGTGGGTGTAATATTGGTCAAATTAGCTCTCTTAAAGATACAGAATCAATTGCTGCTTTCTTTTTTCAAATTGAATTTCTGCAATTCCAAATAACCTTTTTTCAAATGGTTTTCGATGAATACACCTCCATTGCTGTTCCAAAGAAAAGTGTTAATCCAAGAACTGGGCACATCTTCCAAATATTTGCGCATATAGCGGTGAAATCCCTCCATGGTTTGTACATGCCGGCAAGATGTTTCTAAATTCAACCGGTCATATCGCTCTTTGACATCTGTGCCGTCCCATTTGTTGTCCATAATCTCACCCTTCTCATTGAGAAGAACACTGAAAAAGGTATAGTACCACCAGCATTGGGCATAGAGTCTTTCGTCTGTTTTTAAAAGGCCTTTGTATCGTTCTTCGAATTCGAGTTTGGCCAAATCGGGTGCCGAACTCTTAAATTTCTTTTTGGTACTCCATTCTAATTCACCTTTGTTAGTGTATTTCTGAATGAGAATACCCGAATAAAGGCCTTTGTCCTTTTTAAAGGGTGCTGTTCCATATAAAGCGCTTACATAATAATTATCATCTTCAGGAAAAGTCTGTAAAAAACTAAAGGCGGCAGGTCCGGCTTTGCTCATTCCTTTTCGCGAATAAGAAACATAAATCAATTTATGATCTAAGCTACTCTGAGAAAAGTCATCTTCAAAACTTGGATATAAGTAGACCGATTTGGGCAATTCCAGTTCGAAACTCAATTCACTCCATGTTCCTTTTTCTATGTCTAAATCATGCAATGAATAGTTAGATTGGTTTTCCTCATGCCGAATATAGGAGAACAATATTTTTCCTTCTCGGGCCCTCACAACGTTCCAATAAGAATGAAATTCGTCTTCGGGTTTAGTGGGCAATGTATGCTCCAACGTTTGAAAGGTATTATTCCAAATATCAACCTGATAAATTGTCATTTTTGGGCCAACCCCTTTTTCCAGATCCACTAAATGTAATTTTCCGTCATCAACAAATGCAAAATTAACGTCTTGAAAGGCATTAAAAGAAAGGGCCTCCACTTCCCAAGATTTGAAATCTCCTTCCTTGTTCACATGCGTGGCATAAACTGCGCTTCTTCCCAGCTCAGCCATAACTTGCAAAATGACAATATCTTGTTCTTCATTAACAATGAAGTATTCACTGAAATCGGGGTTCTTTTTCCAAGGTTCAATGATGGTCTTCCACTTTAGATTGAGAGCGGTATCCAAACCGTACAATATCTTCGGAGAATTGACAACACTCAATAAAGGATCATTTCCTAAAAGGAGAACAAAACCATCATCGTTGAAATCAAAACTCTCTTGGAAATAAATACCCTTTGGAATATTATCTAAAGTCAAGCTTTTGACTTGTGTTTTGCCAATAAGGCTCAAAAGCAAAAACAAAATAAGCGTTGTATTTCTCATTTTTGTAAATTAATATTAACTCGCCAAACGCTCAAAAACGCGGTCGGTTTCTTGGTCAATATAGGACTGGGCCAATTCCACATAGCGGAAAAACTCTCTGCTATTGGCAGAATGCCCCGAGATCTTGCGCACCAAGTGTTCGGGCATGCCCAAACTCAGCATATTCGTAATGGCCGTTCTTCGCATGGTATGCGTGCTGATATGGTCAGCCAGGGTATAATGCGCTTTGCGAATAGGGTCTTTATAAACCACAATTTGTTTGCCTCTGCGTTCACGCGTTTTCACAAACACAAAATTATCTTCAAGTAAGGCGGCCATTTTCTTTAAAGAGGAATTCAAATAAGCAGCAGAAATAGAAGGGAGCAAGGTTTTTACCTTTCCTCTTTCACCTCTTCGGTCTTTGTATTTGAATAGGATTTCCAAAGCGTAGGTGGGCAACTTCACCGAGGTATAGGTATGCGTCTTTTTAGACTTCACCCGCAAATAATGCACGCCATTTTCAATGATTAAATTTTTTTGGGTCAAAGAAAGCAAGTCCGAAACCCTTAAGGCAACCGTGCAGCCAAAGACAAAAATATCGCGAATCTTTTCTAGACTCTTTTCTTGAACACGTTCATTGAATCCTTTGTCATTCAGAATATAGCGTAGCTGTTCAGGGTTCAAGGCGATGATGGGTATCTCTTCCGAGGGTACATAAAAAGATTTATGATAGACCCCAACAGGAATATTGCGTTCTAATTCTAAATAATTATAAAAGATGCGCATGTTCTTAATGATCAGCCCTACATAATTATCAAAATAGCCCTTTTTCAAATAGAGGTATTGGGTGAACTGCTGATAGAACTTCTTATTGAAATTACCTGCGCGCTCGCGCTCCCTCATGGTAAGGCGCTCAAAGACAAAGATTTTCCATTCGCCAGCATTCTCAATAAATCCTTCAAGTGCTTTTCGTAAGAAGGTATAATTGCGAACGGTTCCGTAAGTGATGCGCGAACCGTCCTTTTTGGTTCTACGACCATTGTATGAATCGCGAATGAACTCGTCCAATAATTTCAAACAAATGTCTTGAGAAAGGACCTTGTCCTTTTTTTTCACAGAAATACGTCTGGGCATAGTTTAGGTTTTTAGAGTTTGTTTGAATGTAGCGATAAATGAAGCCTTTGCAAAATTGCTTACATTATTAATTCGTGGTCAAATCCCCTCGCAGATTGTTCGGCCTCAGGCCACGATCAGGAAGATCCCATTAATTCTCAAATAAATTGTCCCGCACCCTGAGGCGCTTGAGCGAAGCGAAATCGGGACTCAAAGGGTGCATTTGTGTGTGGCCTTCGAGTCTCCTCACCCCAATTACTTGGAGATCGGCCTCAGGCCACGGTTAGTGAGATCTCATTGGACCTCAAATTAATTGTCCCGCACCCTGAGGCGCTTGAGTGAAGCGCAATCGGGACGCGAAGGGTGCATTTGTGCGTGGCCTTCGAGTTCCCCTCTCCCCAATTACTTGGAGATCGGCCTCAGGCCACGATTATTTAGATCTCATTATTTCCCGAATAGATTATCCCGCACCCTGAGGCGCTTGAGCGAAGTGAAAGCGGGACTCGAAGGGTGCATTCCCTTGTCCCACCAGTTGAATTAGAAAAAGTCAATCATTTCTTTTGCCAGCTCGCTATAGAAAGGTCTTTCAAATCTTCATTCAAATTTTTAATAAGCGCTTCCTTTTTTGCTCTAGACCATTTTTGAATTTGTTTTTCACGGTAAAATGCGTCTTCAACACGGTCAAAGTGTTCATAGTAAACCAATTTCACAGGAGGATATTTTCGCGTATGATTTGCCCCTGCTCCAGAAAAATGCTGAGCTAATCGAAGTTCAATATTTTTGGTGCTTCCTGTGTAATAGCTTTCATTCGAACAAAGGAGAATATACATATGGGCCATCGAATAAAACTAAGCAATTTTTGTTCGTGGCCATTTCCTCTCTCCCCAATTACTTGGAGATCGGCCTCAGGCCACGGTCGGTTCTAATTCATTTAGAACTAATTCTCAAATTTCCTATTCCGCACCCTGAGGCTGTTGAGCGCAGTGAAACAGGGACTCGAAGGGTGCATTTGTTCGTGGCCTTCGAGTCTCCTCACCCCAATTACTTGGAGATCAGCCTCAGGCCACGATCGGTTCTAATTCATTTAGAACTAATTCTCAAATTTCCTATTCCGCACCCTGAGGCTGTTGAACACAGTGAAACAGGGACTCGAAGGGTGCATTCCTTGCCCCGTGATATTATTCCGACAATGTTGGAATGTGAATTAAGGCAGCATTCAAACTCATCACACGAGTTTTTAAGAAAAAATACAAATACAGTTCAAAAAGCATTAAATTTGCCGCCCCTCAATTACCCGAGTGCTGGAATTGGTAGACAGGCATGGTTGAGGGCCATGTGTCCATTAGGGCGTGAGGGTTCGACTCCCTCCTCGGGTACGATTTTTCACTCCTTATATTGCTGAATATCAAGTACTTAAACTAATAAGCCCCATCAAAAAGGGGCTTTTTTTGTTTGCCAAAGTCAAGCGAAATTCCCCTTTGGCAAAATGTGTTTGACCATTTTGCAACCAAATTGCAACTAAATTTCATCGAACATATTACATCATGATTGCTTTTTGAACAATAGATATGCAAAATGGCGTCATCTAGATTGTAAACTTTTAATTGTAATTTTGTAAAAAAAAGCATTCATTATAATGAGTATGTCTGATAAATTGGAAAAAACTAAAACCCCTGCTGAAAAGTCTACCGAAGAAATTTCAAATAATGGTGTCCAATCGGTTTTGGATAAAATGGTAGATGGACGAGAGTTCGAAAGTTTATTGTCGCATCGTTTTACAAAGGTTAACATAGTAGAAGAAATAAGAAAAAGTATTGAAGAAATTCAGAGTATAAGGGGCAATGAAATTGTGTGTTATGTGGCTAATGTAGTCAAGCCAACTAAGTCTTCTGTGTCTATAGATTATCAGGATGATTTACCTTTTACCGAATTGATAAATACTCTGCCTCCTGACACAAAAGAATTGGATATTGTGTTAGTATCCCCAGGGGGATTATCAAATCAAGTTGTAAAGTTTGTTTCAAAACTTCGGCCTCGGTTTGATCGAGTGAACTTCATTTTGTTAAATATGGCTATGTCTGCGGGAACGATATTTGCATTGTCCGGAGACGAAATAATAATGACTCATTCTGCCAACATCGGACCAATTGATCCTCAAATAAGAAAACAAGATGGACAATTTGTTCCTGCACAATCAATATTGAACTTAATAGAAGATATTAAAGTAAGAGGAGATGAAGCAATTAAGGCTGGAAGCAAACCTAGTTGGACTGATTTGACGTTATTAAATAATATTGATCCAAAGGAAATTGGATATGCAATAAGTGGAACAAAGTATTCTGAAACGTTAGTTCAGGATTACTTATTTAATTATAAATTTAAAACTTGGGAGAAACATAATTCTACAGGAGAGCCAGTTACAGCAGACGAGAAAAGAATACGTTCAAAGGAAATTGCTAAATTGT
>JBCCIF010000019.1:0-41050 GCA_039028335.1 Bacteroidota bacterium | reverse complement strand
TACAGATTCATCTTCCGACTTGGTATAAACGGATACCATTTCATCACCTGCAGTATTTCCAAATTCGCATCCGCTTAACACCAAATTATTTGATCCATTGGTGAAGTAATCGTATGCATCTGTTTTAGGAGTCGCACAATCATCAGTGAAGCTGCATCTTAGTTTCAACCATTTTGCATTTGCATAGCCCCAGAAAGTCGTGTTTTCGATTAATCCTTGAGCTTTTGATTTTAAATCAGCTGCAGAACCGGCTCCATCTGTAGTTTGAACCGTTCCATTTCTCAATGTAAATAATCCATCATTTAAGGTTCCTTCTGGTCCGTCAATTTCCATTGCTTCATCCGTGTCAATGCCGTGAAGCACAAAGAAATTATCTATTGTTCCTGAGTAGTTTTGATCTAAATCGATTCCATCGTCCCCTTGGAAAGCAACAATCGCATTTGTAATGTTTACTGTGCCTCCAAAACATTCAATTCCGTCATCTAGATTCGCAACCACTTCTACATTTTCGATTACAGTTCCTGTTCCAACACCACCTAGCGTCAAGCCATTGATCTCATTGCCTTCTCCAATCAATGAACCACCGTGACGGATGGATACATATCTCAATACCCCTGAATTATCTGCTGGATTCGGATTAGATCCTCCACCGTATCTACCAAAATCTTCATCAGCAGGAATTCCTTCAATTTGTGCCTCATTGTCTCCTTCTTCTGCAGATATGGGTGCATATCCTAAAATGATTAAGCCACCCCACTTGGCATTGTCAACTTCAGTAAGATTCGTTCCGGTCAATTGACCTCTTACGATATTGTCAAGGATTGAAGTAAATATGATAGGTGAATCTGCTGTGCCATTAGCCATGATTTTACCACCTCTTGCAACGATCAAAGCAGAAGATAAAGAACCTGTTCCTTCTCTTCCTTTGATTATTGTTCCTGCTTGGATAGTCAAAGTAACCCCGTCTTCTACGACAACTTTATTCGCTAATTCATATATGTTATCAGAAGTCCATTCTGTATCAGTAGTAATACTTCCAGAAACAATTACATTTTGATCACCTGTAGGTGTTTCAAAAACACAGCAGCAATTTTCTTCTGCATCAGGATCATAATTTACAGCATCTGGGTCGGTGCAACCCGTTTCTTTCCCACAAGAGCTCATCATTAAGATTGTCCCTATTCCGCATATAAGTGCAATATTTTTTAAACTAAACTTATTCATTTTTCAATTCCTTAAATTGGTTACTTTTAATTCAATTTTGGTTCGCTCCTGATTACCTTTCAGGAACCGGGTGCAAAGGAATTGTCTAGAGTTTAACCCAACGTTAGATCGGTGTTATAAGTCGATTAATTTGACATTAATTCTATGTTAACAATATTAACGTGGAATTTAAATTCCCTTCATTTTATTCATGCTATCATAATATTCAGCTAATTTTGTAGCTACCTAGGTGTAATACATTCGACCTGTGGAAACTAAGAACGATATAATGAAGGCATCAAAAATTCTTTTGGTCGATGACGAACAGGATATTCTCGAATTTTTAGGATATAATTTACAGAAAGAGGGGTATAAAGTTGATGTTGCGAATAACGGACGAACGGCCATTGAAAAAGCCTTAACCTTTAAACCCGACTTGATTTTATTGGATGTTATGATGCCAGAAATGGATGGGGTAGAAGTGTGCCGAGAAATCAGAGAAATTTCAGAATTAAAAAATGTATTGATTGCATTTTTGACTGCACGAGGAGAGGATTATTCACAAATAGCGGGTTTCGAGGCGGGAGCAGACGATTATATTTCCAAACCCATTAAGCCACGCGTTTTAGCCAGCCGTATTCAAGCTTTATTGAGGAGAAAAGGTGAGGCCAAGCAAGAACTCACTGAAGTAGGCGGAATATCTATCGATAGAGAACGTTATTTGGCCATTATCGATGGTGTTGAAGTAAGTTTGCCAAAAAAGGAATTTGAACTTCTGAATCTATTGATTTCAAAGCCGGGAAAGGTATTTACGCGAGAAAAGATATTGTCGGATGTATGGGGCACGACCGTAGTTGTGGGAGATCGCACGATTGATGTTCATATTAGAAAACTAAGAGAGAAGATCGGAGACAGCAAGATTGCAACTGTCAAAGGAGTTGGTTACAAGTTTGATAGCCAATGAAGTTAAACAGCCCAAGAAGCATAGCACTTTTTTTGGCGCTGATTCTCGCTTGTCTGAGTATTTTTTTGGTGCTTCTATTTACTCAATCCTTTAGCGCTGAAAAGATTTGGCTATTGGTATTTGCCTTTTTGCTTTCATTCGGAATCGGATTTCTTATCATTTTTAGTCTTTTCAGACGCTTTATCAGTAAAAGAATAAATGTGCTTTATCGCACAATCCACAATTTGAAAATTTCGGGTCAAAATAAGATTGATATTGATTTAGGAGAAGATGTTTTTGAGAAGGTAGATGAAGACATCAAAGATTGGGCGCAGGATAAAATTGGTGAAATACGTCAGTTGAAGGAACAGGATAATTTCAGAAGGGATTTTATTGGGAATCTCGCTCATGAGTTAAAAACACCATTATTCAGCATTCAAGGCTATATTCTCTCTTTGCATGAAGGTGCAGCCGAAGATCCTAAAGTGCGGTCACGTTTTATTAAGAATGCTGCAAAGAACGTGGAGCGCATGACACGAATAGTAGAAGACCTGGATACCATTTCACATTTCGAGTCGAATCGTTTGGAATTAGAAATCGATCGAGCTGATATTGTTCAATCAGCCCGTTCGGTTATTGATGAGTTGGAAGATTTAGCTCAGAAGAAGGACATTAGCCTCTCATTCAATAAAAAATACGATGCTGAGCTATTTGTGATGATGGATGAGTTCAGGATCTCTCAAGTTATTGCCAATCTGGTTAAGAATTCCATTGCCTATGGGCGCAAAGGAGGAAGCACCGTTATTCGCTTTCACGATATGAATGAGCGCATACTTGTTGAAGTGGCGGATGATGGGCCAGGCATTGAAGAGAAGCACTTGCCGCGATTATTTGAACGCTTTTATCGTGTCGATGCGAGTCGCAGCAGACATGAGGGAGGCACCGGACTGGGATTGGCAATTGTAAAACACATAGTCGAAGCGCATGAGCAAAGTATCAATGCACGAAGTACTGTGGGTATTGGATCAACATTTTCTTTTACCCTTGCAAAGGCGTAAGGATCTTTTCTCTTCAAAATTCGCAATTTAAAATTCAGCATTCAATTCAATTTAAAATACCTTTGTCGCTTCATTTTTAAGCGCTTATGAAAGTCTCATACAATTGGATCAAAGATTTTATCGATACTGATCTTTCTCCGGAAGAAATGTCAGATATCTTGACCTTTACAGGCTTAGAGGTAGAAGGTCTTGAAAAATGCGAAAGCATCAAAGGTGGATTACAGGGCTTGATCGTTGGAAAAGTTAAATCTGTTCAGAAGCACCCCAATGCAGATAAGCTCAAATGCACACAAGTTGATGTAGGAGGAGATGAACTCCTTTCAATCGTATGCGGTGCGCCCAATGTAGCCGAAGGTCAAACCGTTATTGTTGCGCCAGTTGGGTCAACAGTTCACCCTACAAATGCCGATCCTTTCCAAATAAATAAAGCCAAGATAAGAGGTGAAGTCTCTGAAGGCATGATTTGCGGGGAAGACGAGATTGGATTAGGATCCAGTCACGATGGTATAATGGTCTTGGACGATGCCATAGAAGCCGGTAGCAGTGTTCGTAAATTATATGCTATTTCAGAAGATTATACAATTGAAATTGGCTTAACACCAAATCGAGCAGATGGATTTTCTCATTTTGGTGTTGCACGAGATTTGGCGGCTGTATTGAACTTGAAGAGTGAGAAGAAAGTTAAGCATATTTCGTATCCCGAATTAGTATCGAAAAGCGATTCAAGTCTTGAAGTTATAGTTGAAGACTATGAGAAATGTCCACGTTATGCTGGTGTGGAAATAAAGAATTTAAAAGTTGAGCCTTCTCCTGATTGGCTGCAGAATAGACTCAAGGCCATTGGCCTTGCGCCTATTAATAATGTCGTAGACATTACCAATTTCATCAATCATGAAATTGGGCAGCCCCTGCACGCCTTCGATGCCGATAAAATTGGCGGGAAGAAAATTGTTGTGAGGCGCGCACACGAGAGAGAAAAATTCGTCACGCTAGATGAAAAAGAACGCGAGCTTGACCCAGAAGATTTGATGATCTGTGATGAGGCCAAAGGAATGTGTATTGGCGGAGTCTTTGGTGGAATTGAATCTGGAGTAAGTGAAACTACAAACCATATCTTTCTTGAATCTGCCTATTTCAATCCCGTAAGTATTCGTAAAAGTGCCAAACGTCATCAACTCAATACGGACGCTTCCTTCCGATTTGAACGCGGAGTTGATCCAGAGAATACAGTTAATGCGCTCAAAAGAGCGGCTCAAATGATGTGCGATATAGCAGGTGGTCAAATTGCAGGAGAAATAGTAGACCTCTATCCCCAAGCGATAAATGGCTTTGAGGTCGAATATCCCTTCGACTATGCAAAACGCTTGATTGGCAAGGCTATACCAATCGATACGGTCAAGACGATTTTAGAATCTTTAGATATTCAAATCAAAGAGGAATCTGAAAAGGGACTTCAGTTATATGTTCCACCATACCGTGTTGATGTGCAAAGACCTGCAGATGTAGTAGAAGAGGTGCTTCGCATTTACGGCTACAACAATGTCGAGAACCCTCCTCATATGAAAATTGCTTTGACACATTCAGATGAATTGGACAAGGAAAAGTACCAAAATTCAGTTGCTGACTTTTTGGTCTCACGTGGCTTGAATGAGATCATGTCCAATTCATTGACCAAGGCAGTTTATTCGGAAAAAGTAAAGAACGAAGCTTTCGTATCCATTCTCAATCCACTTTCAAATGAATTGGATATAATGCGCCAATCGCTCATTTTCAATGGTTTGGAAGCCATCGTTCACAATCAGAATCGCCAAAGAGAAAATCTGGCTTTTTTCGAGTTCGGCAAGACCTATTTCAAGAATGAAAAAGGCTATGATGAGCATCAACAACTTGCCCTCTTTTTCACTGGTCAAAAACAACCTGAGTCTTGGTTTAACCAAGGGACTTTAAACAGTGAGTCAAGTATTAGTGACCTATGTCGATCGCTGTTTAAGCGGTTAGGCATATTCAAGAAATTTAAATTAGAGCAAGCAGAAGATCCTTTATTGAGCAATGCGGTCAAAGTAAAATTGAGTAAGAAGGCTGTCGCCAAGATGGGCGTTCTCAATAACAAAGTCCAATCTGATTTTGGAATCAATAAGGAAGTATATATTGCCATTCTCGATTGGGATGTCATGCTTGCATTGGTCGATGAAAAAGGAACCGTATTTTCGGATATTCCAAAGTATCCAGAAGTCCGAAGAGATTTCTCTTTATTATTGGATCAATCTGTACCTTTCAGTGAAATTCAAAAGATTGCTCAGCAAAAGGGTGGCCATTATTTAAAAGATGTCGATTTGTTTGATGTTTACGAGGGTAAGAATTTACCGACAGGGAAAAAATCCTATGCTGTGAAGTTTACTTGGTTGGATACCAAGCAGACTCTTAAAGATGAAATTGTTGACGGTCTCATGAACGATATTCGAGCGATGCTCGAAAAACAATTGGGAGCCAGCCTCAGATAGATGATCCATCGATTGGCATATGGCCTTATCAAAGCCTATTCAACTTTATGTATTTATCTTTTATTCGATAAGATTGAGGTCTTTGGGAAAGAGCATGTACCAGATGGACCCCTCATTTTTGCCCCCAATCATCAGAATGCGTTCATAGATGGTGTCATTACATCGTGTTTGGCGCGTAAGAATGTGAGTTTTCTCGCCCGTGCTGATGTTTTTAAAGTGAATGCCTTGAAGCCTTTGCTCCGTTTTTTTAGAATCGTTCCAGTGTATCGTTTACGCGATGGCGCTTCAGAAATGAGTAAGAATTATGCAACTTTTTCTGCTGTTCAAGAGCACTTGGGCGCTGGGAATTCCATTTTGATTTTTCCTGAGGGCAATCAGAAATTCATGCGCTATTTGAGGCCATTGAAAAAGGGCATCTTTCGAATAATCGATCAATGCCAAAAAAACGAGAAATTACCCAAAGTTGTTCCGGTTGGGTTAAATTATGAGCACCATACCCGAACGGGGTATAATTTAATCGTACACTATGCTCCTGCCATTTCTTACACCTTTCCATTGTCAAATGGTTTTGTAAAAGAGCGAGAAGAATTGCGTGAATCTATGCGGCCTTTGACTCAGCAAATTGGGGACTATGATTTGCAGTGCCTTTCCGAGAGCGCTTGGCTTGACCTTGCTTCCTATTCATGGAAGGGCATTCAGAAAGAAAAATCCCTTATCGAATTAGAAAATGATGAGCGCTTCATGAATGATTTAAGAGCGTGGAGGGCATTGGCTTTCGAGAATAAATTGTTGCCTGCAAAAGCATTAAAAGCCCGGCATATTCCCACATTGGTGCTGGTAGTGCTCGTCTATTTATTCATTGCGCCCTTTCGGATACTAGTTAAAGCGGTTATGAAAAAAATAACGAGCCATAAGTCCTTTCGACTTTCCATGACCTTTGCATTTACACTCTTTTTTGCACCGCTCTATCTGTTTTTAATGTATGGACTTTTCCAGCTCTTCCTACCCGGGATATATTTTCTATTGGTAGTCATTGGCTGTTTCTTTTTTGCAAAGAATAAACGCGTGCTCGATCAATTTAACTATTGGTGGCGCTTAAGAAGATTACGAAAAGAGCAAAGTGAAAAACATCAAAGGTTTATTGATTTGGGCCTTGCTTTGAAGAAACAACTCATATCGATCCAATCTCAAGGATAAAGTTGGCATACAAAGTGACCATGGAGGACTGATTCGATGGAATCACGCATTTGGAAGGGTTCTTTTCTCTTTATGATCTCAACATTTCGGTTTAATTAGAGAAAAACCGAACACACATGAACGATCCTTTTCAAATTCAACCCGAGCTTCGTTATGGAGCTCCCTATTGCGATGAAATACTAACCAACAGATACTTTACCATTGGTTATTCATGGTATTTCAGACAGCCCAAATGGACCTTAGAAATAATCAATCGCAACAACTATATTCTTGAGCAGTCAGACAGACTCAATAATTTTAGAGCGGATACCCGATTGCCAAAGCGATTCAGAGCAGGCCTCAATGCCTATAAAGGCAGCGGTTATGACAGAGGTCACCTTGTCGCCAGTGCGAATCAGGACATTCAAGAAATTCAAAACTCTGAGACCTTTTTATTGTCGAATATGTCCCCTCAGAAACCGCATTTTAATAGGCGGATTTGGCGAAAATTAGAAGAAGCGATTCGAACCTTAAATGACAAAAAAGAAATTCTTGAGACCTATGTATTGACCGCCCCGATTTTTTATTTCGATAAGAAAGTTAAAACCATAGGTGATTCTTCTGATCGCTATGGAATTGACGTTCCTATCCCTCATGGATTTGTCAAAAGTGTCCTTGCTGAAGACATAAGAGGGAGACTGTCTCTTTGGACCTTTGAGATGGAAAACAAGAGACTCCCCGGAAAGATTGAGGATTATCTTGTTTGTACCTATGATATGGAACAAATAATTGGGGGTAGATTTTGAGATAGAATAAGCGGTGGTGATTTACATAGACAGAAGAAAACACCCATCAAAATTTGGGAGTACTAAACCTGCATTCCTATTGTTCAGAATGGAAAGACTTTATGTACGTAATGAGCAATAGCTCATTCTCTTTCGTAGAAATATATCGGATAAAAAGATTTCCGCTGGACTACAGTGTTTGCTTTACTTCAACCTCATGGAAGGCTTCGATGCGGTCATCAATTTTGATATCGTTGTACTTCTCAATATTCAATCCGCACTCATAACCGTGAGTTACTTCCTTAACATCGTCTTTGAATCGCTTCAAAGATCCCAACTCTCCAGTGTATATCACCACCCCATCTCTGATCAAACGCACCTTGCTGTTTCGCAAAAGTTTTCCATCCTCAACAAAGCAACCGGCAATGGTTCCAATCTTAGATATCTTGAAGGTCTCGCGCACAACAGCTGTACCAACAATCTCTTCTTCAATTTTCGCAGAAAGCATGCCTTCCATGGCATCTTTCACTTCTTCGATAGCTGCATAAATAACGGAGTACAATTTGATTTGAACTTCTTCTTTTTCAGCTACTCTGCGCGCACTTGTCGAAGGCCTAACTTGGAAGCCAATGACAACAGCATCCGAAGCCGATGCAAGAAGAATATCAGATTCGGAAATTTGTCCTACTGCTTTATGAATGATCTTAACTTGGACTTTTTCCGTAGACAGTTTTTGGAGCGAATCACTCAAGGCTTCAATCGAACCATCAACGTCTCCTTTCAAGACGATATTCAATTCCTTAAATTCCCCAACAGCAATACGTCTTCCAATCTCATCAAGGGTCAAGGACTTTTGCGTTCTTACACCTTGCTCTCGCTGCAGCTGTTCACGCTTAGAAGCAATTTCTCTGGCTTCTCGCTCATCTTCCATGATATTGAACTTGTCTCCTGCATTGGGAGCTCCATTAAGCCCTAGTATGGAAACAGGTACAGCCGGTCCGGCTTCTTTCACGTTTTGACCTCTTTCGTTGAACATTGCCTTTACCTTGCCGCTGTAACTTCCAGCAAGCATTGCATCACCAATTTTCAGCGTTCCTGCTTCAACCAATATTGTAGTTACGAAACCTCGGCCCTTATCCAAAGAGGATTCGATAACCGTTCCAGTAGCTCTTTTATTTGGATTTGCTTTTAACTCCAACAATTCGGATTCAAGCAATACTTTTTCTAAAAGCTCATCTATGTTTGTTCCATTCTTTGCAGAGATTTCCTGACTCTGGAATTTTCCTCCCCATTCTTCAACCAAGATGTTCATTTGAGAGAGCTCCTCTCGAATTTTATCAGCATTTGCAGCATCACGGTCCATTTTGTTGAAAGCGAATATCATAGGAATTCCCGCAGCCTGTGCATGGTTGATGGCCTCCTTAGTCTGCGGCATCACAGCGTCATCAGCAGCAATTACAATGATTGCTAAATCGGTTACCTGCGCACCTCGGGCTCTCATCGCTGTAAAGGCTTCGTGACCTGGAGTGTCAAGGAAAGTGATTTTCTTTCCATCGTTCACTTCTACGCTATAGGCTCCTATGTGCTGGGTTATACCACCTGCTTCACCGGCAATCACATTAGCCTTTCTGATATAATCCAAAAGACTCGTTTTTCCGTGGTCAACGTGACCCATCACTGTGACAATTGGAGAACGCGCTAATAAATCTTCTTCTTTGTCCTCTTCCTCTTGAATGGCGTCTTGAATTTCAGCACTTACGAATTCAACATTATAACCAAACTCTTCCGATATAATCGTAATGGTTTCAGCGTCTAATCTTTGATTGATCGAAGCGAATATCCCGAGAGACATACATGCAGAAATGATATCGTTCACAGACTTGTCCATCATTACGGCCAACTCTGAGACAGTAACAAATTCAGTCAGTTTTAAGATGTGCTGCTCTGCAGCTTGCTTCATCATTTCAAGCTCGCTCTTCTCAGCTACAGCATCTCTTTTAGCCCTTCTAAGTTTAGCGGACTTATTCTTTCCACCACGACTCAATCGAGCCAATGTGTCTTTAATTTCTTTTTGAATCTCTTTCTCGTCTAGCTCTTTTTTAGGATTGCCTCTACCTCTTCGATCTCCTCTTCCAGTATTTCTGGCAACTTTGTTTACATCGACTTTTGGTTTTGAAATTCGTTTTCTTCTCTTTTTATTTTCTCCTTTTGAATCAGCAACTTTTTTTGCTTTGGGCTTAGGAGGATCTGGAAGGGTGATTTTTCCAACAACATTTGGCCCTTTTAGTTTATCGACCTTGGCTTCAACCAGTTCTGGTTCTGGTTCAACTACGACCTGTGTGTTGGTCTCAGAACCAACAGTGATTTCTTTTTTAGGCTCTTCTTTTTCCTCCTTTTCAGGACTCTTTTCCTTCTCCTCTTTCTTGGGTTCTTCAGGAGCTGGCTCTTCTTTCTTCGGCTCTTCGACTTTCTTGGGTTCTAAGTCAATTTTGTCTACAACCTTTACTTCAACTTTTTGCTCAACCTTGGCCACCACCGTTTCAGTCTCAGGAACATTGATTCCTTTGATTATTACTTCTTCCTCCTCTTGTTTTGGTTTGCGTTCTTCCTTTTGTGAAGTTTCAATCGAAATGGTTTCTCTGATTTCGCGTTCAGTCGATTTCTGTTCCGACTGTTGCTTCATATCACGGTCGGCTGCAAATTCTTGAAGCAGCATATCGTACATTTCTGGTTCGAGTTTGGTCGTAGGTTTGGCTTCAACCTCAAATCCTTTCGATTCCAGGAATTCAACTACTCTGCCAATTCCAAGATTGACTTCTTTCGCTGCTTTACTTAATCTTACTGGTTTTCCTGCCATGGGCAATTGCTAAAAATAATTTTATGCTTCTAATTCTTCAATTAAAATTTTCAATACATCATCAATGGTTTCTTCTTCCAAGTCAGTTCTAGAAACCAAGTCCGCTTTTCCTACTTCAATTACACTGCGTGCCGTATCGCAGCCTATTGCTTTCAGCTCATCCAAAACCCAGCTTTCTATTTCATCTGCAAATTCCTCTAAATCAACATCATCTGTTTCGTTTTCATCCGCTTCTCTGTAGACATCGATTTCATAACCTGTCAACTTGCTCGCAAGTTTTATGTTATGTCCACCCTTACCTATTGCCAAGGAAACTTGATCCGGTTTTAAATAAACTTCAGCCTTCTTTTGCTCGTCCTTGATATCAATACTCACAATCTTTGCTGGGCTCAAGGCTCTTGTGATGAAAAGTGTTGCATTATTTGTGAAATTGATCACGTCAATATTTTCATTCTTTAACTCACGTACAATGCTGTGTATTCTTGACCCTTTCATCCCAACACAGGCACCAACAGGATCAATTCTGTCATCATAGGACTCAACAGCTACTTTCGCTCTTTCCCCTGGCTCTCTGACAATCTTTTTAATGGTGATGAGTCCATCAAATACTTCGGGAACCTCCATTTCAAACAGGCGCTCTAAAAATTCTGGCGCAGTTCGCGATAAAATAACTTGTGGGTTATTGTTCCTCATTTCTACTTTCGCAACTACCGCTCTGACCGCATCACCCTTCTTAAAATAATCCGTTTTAATTTGTTGCGATTTCGGTAAAATCAGTTCGCTTCCTTCATCATCAAGCACTAACATCTCTCGCTTCCAAACTTGATAAACTTCACCGGTAATGATGTCACCTACACGCTCAGAATATTTTTTATACATGCTATCTTTTTCTAGATCCATGATTCTAGAAGCCAAATTTTGTCGCAAGGCCAAGATATTTCTTCGTCCAAAGTCTTCAAGTTTTAATTCCTCGGAAACTTCTTCACCCACCTCAAAATCCTCTTCAATTTTTTGTGCTTGGCTAAGCGCAATTTCCATGTTATCATCTTCTACTTCACCATCTTGAACAATTTCTCTATTTCTCCAGATTTCCAAATCTCCCTTATCAATATTGAGAATAATATCGAAGTTTTCATCTGTTCCATATTTCTTGATCAGCGTATTGCGAAACACCTCTTCAAGAATATTCATCATGGTAACTCGGTCTATGTTCTTAAACTCTTTAAACTCCGAAAATGACTCAATTAAATTTAAGCTGTCCATTCTAATTTCAAATTATTTAAACTGTACTACAACTTTGGTTTCCTTTATATTTTCAAAATTGATGCTCTTGCTTTCTTCGATCCATTTGCGTTTCCCATCAATTTTTTTCTTTTCTCTGCAAAATAACACGATTCCATTTTCTTCAACTTCCTGAAGTAAACCCGAGGCCTTTTGACCTTCAATCAAGTCGACATCAACTTTTCTCCCCTTATTCTTAATGTATTGCTCGCGAACCTTAAATGCTTCGCTCAACCCCGGGGAAGAAACATTGAGTTTGAAATCTTCGGCTTCTCTATCTAAGCTTCCTTCAATCGCTCTACTCAGTGCTACACAATCTTGTATAGAAACGGCTCCTTCAAACTTGTCAAAAGCAATTTGGATCTCATTGCTGGGGCTGATTTTCAAGTCAACCAAAAATCCGTTATTATCATCAAGATGCTCCCGCACCTTTTTGGTTATATCCTGTGCACTAATCATAAAAAAGTATAATAAAAAAGGGGCTCTAAACCCCTCTCATCAATACTATTTCGCGCTGCAAATGTAGCTAATGTTTATCGAATGGCAAACTAATGCTCTTAATTTCGAATTAGAGATTCTTATTTAGAGACCTTTTTACCGTTTTTGAAGATCGATTCTTCAATTATACTTCCTCTTTTTGAGTAACGTACTGATTTTCCGTTTCGGACATTGTTCGAAAATTGTGTTTCTCGTTCTTTTTGTCCATGTGGATAATAATCGGTTACCAAGCCATCTAATTTTCCATCTTTATAAAAGCAACTTCTCATTTTGCCTCCATGATCGAAAAAATAGGTCCAGGAGCCATTGGGTTTGTTATCGTAGTAGGTTCCTTCTGAGATTCGAATTCCATCGGCATTATAATCAATCCATTTGCCATGTTTAATGCCCTCCTTAAAATATCCTTCCTCTTCCATTCTGCCTAAGGTATCCCAATATTTCCAGTAGCCTGTCTTTGCATTCAATATCCAATTGCCTTCATATCGTTCTTTTCCGTTTTCATGCCAGCCTCTCCACGAACCATCGAGGAGGCCATCTTTGAATGTTCCTTCATCTCTTTTTTGTCCACCTTCATACCAAGATGTCCAAAAGCCATTTTCCAAACCGTTTAAATAAGGCCCTTCTTGCAATTTATCTCCATTCTCAAACCAAGTTGTCCATAGGTCGTTCTTTTTGTCTTGGATAAAACCGCCTTCCTTCCATTTTGTGCCATCAGGATAAAAATATTCCCAATGCCCAGTTTTCTTACCTCCGAGATATTTACCCGAATAATTTACTTTTCCGTTTTCATACCATGCTTGCCATTCTCCGTCCTGATACCCTTCTAAAAAACCACCTTGTAACTCCAGAGTTCCATCTTCCAAATACCATTTCCACTCGCTGTCTTTCTCACCTTTAACATAATTTCCTGAGGTCTTTACGTTGCCATTTTCGAAATAAAGGGCGTAAGTGCCATCTCGTTTCCCGTCAATATATCCTTGTTTTTGCTTGAGCTGCCCATCGCGAAAATAATAGGTCCATTCACCATTTTTTAGGCCATTTACAAAACTCCCATTTACACTTATTTTGTTCGAGTAAAAGCGCTCTTCAAATGGTCCCTCAATACGTCCATTCACGTAAGAATACTTCTCTTTAATTATGCCATTGTCATATTCCGCTTGTCGTTCTCCATTCCCCTTATGCACTGTTTTTTCTCCTTTTTCATTGAAATAACTGAGCAATAGCATTTCTCCGGGCTTGTAGTTTTTTCTTGTGAAGGTATAGCCTTCTGCGGGAGAATATGAGCTAATCGTAGAGTCGCCCTTGGTATGCTTTTCAACCATAAGGGTATCTCCATTTTCTCTGAAATAGAACCACAACCCAAATTTCACATCAGCGGAATAATTACCTGACTCTTTTATTTGACCATTTCTGTAATATGAACTCAAAGTGCTGTCCAGCCTTCCCCACTTAAAATATCCTTTAGTCTGAAGGCCTCCATTATCAAAATACACTTCATGTTCTCCTTCAAGTTTGCCAAATTGATAATTAGCCACTTCCTTCAATTCACCATCTTGATGATAAAATTTCCATTCGCCATGTTCAAGGCCGTTCAAGTATTTTCCTTCGGTTCTTAGTATAGTCGAATCTTGGTCCCAATAATCGAAGTAGGACTGGACTTGTGCTACTGCACTTGAGGACAGAAAGAGGGCTATTAATAGATGTGCTCTTTTCATTGAAATCATTAACCCAAAAATAGATCGAAAATTGTTTTTGTAAATCGATTCAGGTCGAATTATTCGGAACTTTTTAACCTTTTTATCTCGTATCTTTCGGGCAAATATTAAGCATGAAACCAAAAGAAAAGGAATACGCTGAATTTTATGCTCGGTATGTAAAATTAGCACCCGAGACTTCTATCGCACAAGCTCTTGCGCAGAGCGAAGAATCTATTGTAAGTATTTTCAACTCGCTGACAGAAGATCAAGGAAATTTTGCCTATGCGGAAGGGAAATGGAACTTAAAAGAGATGTTGGTTCATTTAATGGATAGCGAGCGCATCTTTTCTTATCGGGCATTGAGAATTGCTCGAAATGACCTCACTCCTTTAGCTGGCTTTGAGCAAGACGATTATGTTCCTTTTTCGAATAGCTCTGAAAGACGATTAAGCGACCTTATCGAAGAGTATAAAATTGTTCGCCTCTCGACTAAATCATTATTTAATTCATTTACATCTGAAATGCTCGAAAGAAAAGGGATTGCAAGTAATAGTCCAATCTCCTGTCGAGCATTAGCCTATATTATTAGTGGACATGAATTGCATCATAAATCAGTAATTGAAGAGCGTTACTTGATAAATGCAAATTAATTTTCCTCAAGGCGTTTTGCGAAAGCATGAGAAAGCAATTTGATATTCTTGATGAAGAAGAATTGGATCTTTTGTTAGATGAATTAAAGATTCTAATGAAAGACCAAAGGATTTTTCTTTTAAATGGAGAAATGGGCAGTGGAAAAACGACCCTCGTTAAGCGTCTTCTGCGCTCACTAAACTCTGAAGACCAAGCAAGTTCTCCTACATTTTCATTGGTAAATGAATACATCTTGCCCAGTCAAAAAAGACTTTTTCATTTTGATTTATACCGACTAAATAGCTCCGAAGAATTGCTCTCTATTGGTTTTGAAGAATACATAGATTCTGATAATTATTGTTTTATAGAATGGCCTGAATTGAGTAAGCCCTTCTTGTCTAATGAGTATGTGAGTATCACGTTCACCTTGCATAGCGAGCTAAGGCGTATTCTTATTGAGTCAAGTTTATAATATTTATGTATATCCGACAGATTACAGTATTGCGTTTTATTGCAGCATTTTCTGTTGTCGTTTTTCACTTTGGCTTAAAAGTTCCTTTGTTTGATAATGGATGCCTAAACGCGCTCTTTTCAGAAGGTGCAATAGCAGTATCGTTTTTCTTTTTTCTTTCGGGATATGTCTTGAGTATTTCAACCTCTTCAAAAGCCTTTTTAAATGCAAAAGAATTTTATAAGAAAAGAATAGCCAGAATATACCCACTGTATTTGATTGCTTTTCTTATGACTTTATGCCTGGCGATGTTTTATTTAGAGGCATTTCCGAAAGGCAACAGCATTATTTTACAAGTATTAGCATTGCATGCCTGGATTCCTGGAAAATGCCTTGAAATTAATTTCCCTTCTTGGTCCATTTCCGTTGAGTTTTTCTTCTATGCTTTATTTCCTTTAATATGGAACTTGAAGAGAAAAATAAGAAATTGGTTTATACCTCTCGTTATAATAGCATGGGCACTAAGTCAATGGATTTATATTGAACTGCGTTGGATCAATGCGGATTTTCCAGGAACCTTTAATGGGGAGTTCTTACTTTATAGTCCTATTTTTCATTTGACCACTTTTTTAATGGGGATGCTCTCAGCAGATTTCTATTTAAAACGAAAAGTAAAATTTTCAAATTGGCTTGGCTCATTGATGTTTTTTGTCTCATGTACGCTCTTGGTTCTCATTTTGAGCACGCACAATGCAATAATTTCTTATTCTCACAATGGCCTACTCGCGCCACTTTTTGCCCTTTTGATTTTATCATTATCACTAGTAGAAAATCGATTATCTCGATTTATGGGAAACAGGTTTTTTAATTTGCTCGGAAATAGCAGTTATGCGCTCTATATTTTTCAATGGCCGCTCTATTTACTTTTCGACCAGATATGCAATGATTATTTATCCGAAGAAGCCTTCTTTGTTTGCTATACTCTGATTTTGATACTGTCAAGCATAGTACTGCATCATTACATTGAAATACCCTTGAAAAGAAAGCTCCTGAAAGGATCGAATTTTTAGATACCCATCTTTAAGAAATTCACTTCTTTTTCTTTCAAAAATCGAAACTTGCCTCGAGGAATATCCTTTTTGGTTAATCCGGCAAACATAACCCTGTCCAACTTAGTGACTTTGTATCCCATATGCTCGAACATTCTTCGCACAATGCGGTTTTTACCCATGTGCATCATCACACCTACCTGATCCTTTTTAGGTCCGACATAGGCGGCTTCATCGGCAGTTGCGAAACCGTCTTCAAGTTTCAATCCTTCAACTAGCTGCTTCAAGTCTCCAGCTTTTACTTTCTTGTCCAGTGTAGCATGATAGAGCTTTTGGACATTTTTGCGGGGATGCATCAATTTGTTTGCAAGGTCCCCATCGTTGGTGAAAAGCAAAAGACCTGTCGTATTTCGGTCAAGTCGACCAACAGGATAGATGCGCTCTTTGCAAGCATCTCCTACCAAATGCATTACTGTTCTTCTATTTCTCGGATCTTTAGAAGTGGTAATATAGTTTTTGGGCTTATTTAGAAGCAGATAAACAAGTTTCTCTCCTGCGAGAGATTCATCACCAACACTTACTTTATCATTGGGATCGATTCGTGTGCCCAACTGTGTAACTATTTTCCCATTCACTTTTACAGCTCCAGACTCAATCAATGTATCTGCTTCTCTTCGCGAGCAAACTCCGGAGTTGGCAATGAATTTGTTTAGTCGCACTAGGCCGTCATCCCTTTTGGGGGCTTGTTTAGAGCGGCTTTTTTTCTTGAACGATACGCGCTTTACTTTTCCGCTACCGTCAGTTTGCTTGAAGAATGGTTTCTTTTCTCCTTTTTCACTCGATTTTTTTTGTCCCTTCTCGCCTCTCTTGGGCTTAGCGAAGGATTTTTTTTGGCTTCCCAGCTTATTCATGCTGCAAAAAAAGTCAAATTAGAAGTAATAATCCACTAAATAGTTGGGAAAAATGCATCTTCTACATGATCAATTCGTGTTTCTTTCGCATTATGAACGATTCCGATAATGTCGAAGCGTGATTCTAGATCTATATTTTTCGATAAAATGTATTCATTGGCAATTCTGATAACTATTTTTCTTTTTGAAGTGTTAACGGCCATAACTGGATCACCAGTATAATCAGTATTTCGCGTTTTAACTTCTACGAAAACGATCAGGTCATTTAATTGGGCGATAATGTCAATCTCCTCCCTTCCGTAGCGCCAGTTTTGTTCTAGAATAGAGTAACCATTCTTACGAAGGTGCGTACAAGCAATCAGTTCGCCATGGCGACCAAGTAATTTATTTTCCAAGTATTTAAAAATTAGTGTATTATGAAATTAAGAAATCTTGTAGGAACAGCATTGACATTGGCACTTTCGTTTGGTTTTGCCGGCACAGCCGAAGCGCAATCATTTGAAGGAACCATTTCTTTCAAGAAATCAGTAGGACCAATTACTGCAAATTACACTTATCATGTGAAGAACGATAAGGTGAGAATTGAAGAAATTGACGAAGAAGGCAACGTACAAGGAATTATGTTGGTCAATACAAATGAAAACGAAGTGCTTGCTTTGAGCCCTGAACGTAAAATGTTCATTGAGGTACCCAATAAGCGTCCGAATAGAAAAACTGACTTATCCATTGAAGAGACCAAAAACACTAAGAAGATTTTGGGATTAGAATGTAAAGAATGGAAAGTAATCAGTGCAGAAGATAACCGTGAAATCTCTTATTGGCTTGCCGATCAGAACTTTGATTTCTTCGTTCCAATGTTGAAGACATTGAATAGAAAAGACAAATTGGCGGTATTCTTCTTGAAATTGCCTAACCAAACTGGAGCTTTTCCAATGTTAGGTGTAGAATCACAAGATGATGGTACTGAATTGACAAAGTTAGAAGTCAAAGAAGTAAATCAATCTCCATTGGCTGATGAGCTATTTGCTATCCCAACTGGATATACGAAATTTGAAAGAGAAGCTAGAAACTAAGACTAGCTCCCTGTTCGTCAACAATGAAATTTGCTTGACGACCTAAGATTAGGCAACGATTGTCTTTTTGGTGACCTGCCGGAAAGATGTAACATACAGGAAAATGAAACTCTGAAACGGTTTCCGATATTATTTCGGAAGCCGTTTTTCCATATGGGATAGAATTGTCATTCATTTCTGTCATGCCACCAACAATGAGTCCTTTTAAGTTCGCTAGTTTCCCGGACTTTAAGAGATTCTGCATCATGCGATCTATATGATACAAATACTCGTCCAGATCTTCTATGAATAATATTTTGCCATTTGTGTCTAAATCTGAATTTGTTCCTGTCAAACTATATAAAATCGATAGATTTCCACCAACCACCTCTCCATTAGCACTTCCATTTCGATTGAGGTGAAAATGATCTGCACTGATATGCAGTTTTTCCCCAAAAAGAACCTGTTTAAGACTGTTTAAAGAGAGCACCGAATTGTCTTTGAAATTAATGGGCATTGTCGAATGAAGTGTCTCGATATCTAGTCGATGGACATGATTGTGAATGACTGTTATATCTGAATATCCGCAAAGCCATTTCGGATTTTTCTTGAATTTAGAAAAGTCAATTTTATCTATGATTCGCACAGTTCCATAACCGCCTCTTGCAAAAAGTACGGCTTTGATATCTGGATTGTCTAATGCTTCTTGAAAGTCTGCCGCGCGTTTTTCATCTTCTCCTGCAAACTGATTATACTCGTCAAAGAGATGTTTACCTAATTCTACTTCTAATCCCCAAGATTTGAGCAGCGTAATTGCCGGGACAAGCTCTTCATGTGAAATTTTGCGTGCCGTTGAGATGATTTTTATTCGATTGCCTTCTCGTAAACTTGAGGGGCTTTGCATAAGCAAATAATTATCTTTGCGCGAAGTTAAAAGCTTAGTAGAACAATTGGAAGCGAACAAAAGATACTTAATAACATCGGCATTGCCATATGCCAATGGTCCTTTGCACCTGGGTCATATCTGTGGGGCTTATTTGCCTGCTGATATCTATGTCCGACATCTAAGAAAACAAGGAAAAGATGTTGTTTGGGTTTGTGGATCAGATGAGCATGGTGCAGCCATAACACTGCGAGCGAAAAAAGAAGGTATTTCTCCTCGAGATATTATCGATAAGTATCATGGAATTATCGCTTCGGCATTCGAACAATTTGGAATTTCTTTCGATATCTATCATCGTACCTCAAGTGACTTACATCATGAAACTGCTCAATCTTTTTTTAGCGTTTTGCATGATTCGGATGGCTTTGTCCGCAAGGAATCTGAACAATATTATGATGAAGAGCACGAGCAGTTTTTGGCTGATCGCTATATAACTGGGACTTGCCCAAAATGTAGCCATCCCTCGGCTTACGGAGATCAATGCGAGAATTGTGGTTCGAGTTTAAGTCCATTTGATTTGATCAATCCGATCTCAACATTGAGCGGAAATACTCCTGTAAAAAAGTCAACTGAACATTGGTACCTTCCAATGGATCAGCATGAGGAGTGGTTGTCTAAATGGCTAAATACAGGAGAGCTAGACGGAAAAAATCAACATGATCCTAATGAGTGGAAAAAGCACGTTTTGGGTCAATGTCGTTCTTGGGTCGATGCAGGTCTTCAACCAAGAGCGATGACAAGGGATTTGGATTGGGGCGTCAAAGTCCCTCTTGAAAATGCCGAAGGAAAAGTGCTTTATGTTTGGCTGGATGCGCCCATAGGATATATCTCTGCTACTAAGCAATGGGCCAAGGACAATGGAAAGAATTGGGAAGATTACTGGAAAAGTGAGGATACAGAACTCATTCATTTTATTGGCAAGGATAACATCGTTTTCCATTGCATTATCTTTCCTATTTTATTGAAGGCACATGGCGATTTTATCCTTCCAAAAAATGTACCTGCAAATGAATTTCTCAATCTAGAAGGTTTTAAGTTTTCTACCTCGAGAAATTATGCGGTTTGGTTGCACGAATATCTTGAGGATTTTCCAGAAAAGATAGATGAATTAAGATACGTACTTGCTTCAATTTTGCCTGAGTCCAAGGATGCTGAATTTACCTGGAGAGATTATCAGGCCAGAGTTAACAATGAACTGGTTGCAATACTTGGAAACTTTATAAATCGGGCAGTTGTGCTCACGCATAAATATTTCAACGGTTTGGTCCCGGAAAGAAATAATGAAATTCACTCCGAGACCCTTTTTCAAGAAATTGAGCAATCCATAGATAAATCATCTGCCTGTGTTGAAGCATTTAAGTTCAGAGAAGCGCTGAGTGAAGCAATGAATATAGCGAGAATTGGAAATAAATTCTTAGCAGATGAGGAGCCTTGGAAGGTCATTAAGGAAGATGAAGCAAAGGCCAAAGATATCATTCATATATCCCTTCAAATAGCTATAAAATGCGCTGATGCCTTGACCTCATTTTTACCGGGAACGTCAAAGAAAATTCATGGAATTCTGAATTTAGAAAATGGTCAAGAATTGCTCGCGGGTCATGCTTTGAATAAAGCAGAGATACTTTTTAAGAAAATTGAGGATGAAGAAATGGAGGCGCAGATTGCCAAGTTAAAAGCGAATAAAATGGAAGAAGAAGCAGAAGTGTCTACAAAGGACAATATTTCATTTGAAGATTTTTCTAACATGGACATTCGTGTTGGAGAGATAGTACAAGCAGAAAAGATTGAGAAGGCAGACAAACTTCTCAAATTATCTGTGGACTTAGGACATGAAAAAAGAACAATCGTCTCAGGTATTGCAGCTCATTATAAAGTTGAAGATTTGGCCGGGAAAAAAGTAGTAGTTCTAGCGAATTTAGCTCCGAAAAAGTTGAGAGGAGTAGAATCACAAGGCATGATTTTGATGGCAGAGGATACCGAGGGAAATTTGGCATTCGTTAGTCCTGAGAAAGAAATGAAAACGGGTTCAGAGGTCCGTTAAGTAGCGTGTCAAAAAGCGCAGCTTTTAATCAATAGATGCTGTTTTTCGTGATGCTGAAATGAAATTTAGTGTTGATCGGATTATCATTTAGATCTGTACATTCAACTCTAAATCCAGTATAATTACCTGAAGACCCTAATAGTTGACTTATTCCGCAAACTGTCGGAGTGTAAGAAAAATCAGATCCCAATCCAGTTACACTGCCAACAACATCATCGTAAATTTCTACAACGTAGTCTTCTGTTTCACCCCAAACGGATGCTATACAGGGTTCATCCCACGCAGGTACATTTATAAAATTAGAATAAACTCGAAAATTGGTCAGTCCAAGTTCGACATCTATGGATGGATCTGTGGGAAAGGTAAATTGCCCAGCTGTTCCATTTTGAATAAAGGGAGATGTTTGAGTAGGATGGGCACCTAATTGCGCTGATCCATTGCATCCACTATTTGGATTTCCTTGCCCTGCTGTGCAAGGAGGGGAGTCTATTTGTCCGAGGAACTCTCCTGTATCTTCAAAGTCACCATCTCGGTTCCAGTCAATGAAAGCGGCCATGGCATCCGACCAATGTGGAGAAGATTCGAGATAAACTTCGAAATGATCTGCGGCATTATTTCCGATTCTTATGGTCGGCTGATTGTCTTGTTGTGTGCCAACAGTTTCAGAAGGATGATAAATATTGTTGCAATATGTGTTCGCTGTAATATTGCTGTTGGGCAGATACCTGCCATAATTCCCACCACCATTTTGAAGCACACATGGATCTGAAACTTGAAGAATACAGTCCGTTGTAAATCCCCAACATCCACCAGTCAAAATGGAAGAGTTGGCAGCAGCAGGAGGCGCATTTAAAGAGGCAGGTGGGTTACCAATCATCCAGCTTTGAGGCCAAGAACACCCATTTCCGTCAGCACCTAAGCTTACAAATTCGGGGGTACTAGTATCGTTAACATAGCCAACTGGAATACTGGCAGAATTCAAGGATGGTAAGAATCCCACTCCATTCTGCATGACTTGTGTTTGCAAGCCTCCGGCCGAACTTATGGTAACAGTTGAGACGACACGAACGGCTTCTACTTGATCAGAATTAAAATCATCTGTACAATCGGCAAGGAAGCTTGGTGTGCAGGTCACATCAGGAACTGGAAGCGCATCTGGTAAAGGAACTTGATTGGCTTCTGGAGTTAAAACTATGGTTGGATAATTATCTATTGGAGAACCAAAATTGACCTCATAATTTCCCGTTCCTATTTCACTAGCCGTGAACCCAGATCCTATAGAAGAAAAAGCGAAAGCACCATTTCCTCCATTTGCCAAAGTATCCCAATTATTCCCCACAATACCTGCAAAACCATAGGGTTTATACTTTACCCATCTTTGGCCCTCCCAATAATATAAGCCTATATCACCATCAGTCTGGTAAATCATCATGCCTTCTCCATTGTCAGGAGATGAAGCTAGATTAGGACCAAAGGCATTTTTCTGCGTTTCGGTCATTTGAGGGACATAAAGACCTTGGGCATTAGATCCATCAAGTTCAAGAATGGCACTTTGATCTGCTGATTGTGAGCCATCCGCTGAAATACGAATATTTTGCCCGTATTGAGAAAATGAAAATGCAAGAAAAAAGACCACTAATAATATGGAAGAAAAATGTTTGATGACCCTGACTTTTTGATTAACGTTCACTAAAAATACAAAATTTTTAGAATTGATGCTTGATTCTTGAGTTTGCAGATGCGCTCGTATTGAGCTCATGCTTGATCAAGATCTTGTTAATCTCTGTAAAAATTGTATTGTGTTTGTTCTATCAAAATAAATGCTCGGAAATGAAATATTCATGCAAGAGTCACAAATTTCTTGTTCCAAATTTTGACTAAACCGATTCTTTGCGTCTTTTTCGTTCCTGTAGGATCAGACTTAATTCTCGTCCTGTTTGTCCTTCAACAGAAGTGTTTTCTCGCGCTCTGCGGATGAGGTAAGGCACCACTTCTTTGACCGGCCCATAAGGAACGTATTTGGCAACATTGTATCCCGCATCAGATAAATTAAATGATATGTGATCACTCATTCCATAGAGTTGAGCGAAATAGACTCTTTGGTCATTTTCAGATATGCCGCTTTGCTTTAATTGTTCGGCCAATAACATTGAACTTTTTTCGTTATGTGTGCCCGCTACCATTGCAATTTCATCCAAATGTTTGATGCAATAATTCAATGCCGTATCAAAATCTCGATCGGAGGCTTCTTTGTTGATTTGAATAGGGGATGGATAACCCATCTCTTTGGCTCTTTCTCTTTCCTTTTCCATATAAGCACCTCGCACGAGCTTAACGGCAAAAACAAAGCCTTTTTCCTTCGCTTCAAGATGAGACTCTTTTAGAAATGCTAATCTGTCATGTCGATAAAGCTGTATGGTATTGTATATGATAGGCGAAGCTCTATTGTACTTTTCCATCATTTTCATAGCCAAGCGATCAATAATATCCTGTATCCAACTTTCCTCTGCATCAATTAAAATCGGTTTTTTAACTTCTTTGGCTCTTTCGCATATTTGTGAAACGCGTGATTTTAATTTTTTCAATTCCTTTTCTTCATCCTGGCTTAATTTTGTATTCCGCTGATTAATTCGTTCAAGTAATTTATTACTAGCCAAGCCGGATACCTTAAAAACACAAAAAGGAATATGAGGGTTGCCTTCTGCAATATTTAAAGTTTCAATGATTTCTAAGGTAGCCGCTTCAAAAGCTTCTTCTTCTTCTTTTCCTTCAACGGAATAATCCAATATCGTGCCTATACCGTATTTGTCTAAGGTCTGCGTAGATTCTGCTGCCTCAGCGATGCTTTCTCCTCCAACGAACTGAGAAAAAATACTTGGTTTTACTGCCCATTTGATTGGAATATGCAGCGCAAGTGCCAAGTTTATCAGGGATGATCCTGCATTAACCAGCCAAGGATGTGCCAATAGTTTGAAGAGCAAATAAGCTTTTGTCAATTCCCTATTGCTCTTATGCTTGAAAGCGATCTTGGTGTTTTCGAAAGAGATATTTGGCATTCGATTTAGATTGCGTCCTCAAAAGAAAAAATCTAAAATGAGTTTACAAATTATATTGAAGGCATTGTATGAAGTAAATGCGTTTAGTTATTCCAATCAATTGCATCGCCATAAGCCCCTGAAGGAAGATTGATTCCTAGCATAAATGATAATGTTGGGGCAATATCTGTTATGTCTATATGCTCAATGGTCTCTCCATGAGGAACGCCATTGCCCATCCAAAGAAGCGGAACGTGACTGTCGTATATATAAGCACTGCCGTGAGTTGTTCCTGTATTACGTCCAGAAAAATAATGAGGTCGCATAAGAAAGAACAAGTCTCCACCCCACTTTTGATTGAATCCTTTCTGCACACGTTCTCCAATATTATCGGTCATTTGACCATTGGTAAGATGATAGGCAGTATAAACGCGCTCTACATTTGGCAATGACAAGAGCAACTTCATAATGTGATCTTGTGCATCACGCAGTAAAAGTTTTTCTTCTACGAGTTCTTTGTGATTGAGGTAAACTTGATTTCCACTCATATATTCTATCCAATCGCCATTTCCCCAATTTTCATCAATCAATGAATCTAACTCATTTTCAATTTCTTTGATATTGATAGTTCCACCGGGAATTTTTTTCGAATTTAGCCATCCTGGGTTATGAGCTGCTCCATGATCTGCTGTCAAAAATACAGTATACTCGCCTTTCCCAACTTCTTTGTCAAGATATTGGAAAAGCCGCTCCAAATCTTTATCCAAACGGTAGTAACAGTCCTCAATTTCAACTGCTCTCGTTCCATATTGATGACCGATATAATCGGTCGATGAGAATGAAATACAAAGCATATCGGGGTGCGAATCTTTCCCTAATTCTTCATTTTGTATAGCCTCGAGCGCAAAGTCTACCAAAACGGAGTTTCCAAAAGGAGTTGATTTAATAAGTTCATAATTTCTGACTAAATCCATAGTTCCAGCTAAATCATATGGAAAACGCGGAGCTTTTACATTTCCTAGTTTGCCTTCATATTGGCTATGCTCTTCTGAAAAGACATACTTTTCTGCTGGGTACACCTGTTCCCATTTGCCAGATAGGTATTCTTTTACTGTTTCTTTTTCATTAAATTTTTCTACCCATTTCGGCAATTCCGGCATGTAGTAGGAACTTGTCATAAAAGTGGGGCCATTAAGCCAAAATGCTGTTCCGCTATGTCCTGCAGGGAAAATTGCACCTCGATCTTTTAGTGACAATCCTATAGACTTGCTCTTAAAGTCATTGAAAATTCTCAATTCATCAGAAATGGTCGTCACTTGCAGACGGTGAGGAGACATGCTCCCGTTTAATCCACCAACCGGTTGCACATCTGGATCTGAAGCACAATAGTACTGTTCGCCTGAATAGCGGTTGTAACTGTCATTATCTGGAATGCCATGAATTGCAGGCGAAGCTCCTGTGAATATTGATGCATGACCTGGCCCTGTATTCGTAGGGGCATAATCATAATGCGTATTTTTGCAATGAAAGCCTTCTCGCACCATGCGCTTAAAGCCTCCATCTGAATAGTTGTCCCAGAATTTACTGAGGTAATCTGGTCGCATTTGATCAACAACAATTCCGACAACCAATTTTGGATTTTGATCTTGCGCGTTTAAGTGCACAAAAGAAAATAGCGCAAAGAAGAAGAGGAGCATACTTTTCATTGGTTCAATTCTGAGCAAAGTTCTTGAATAATGCCCAAAATACGAATAAACAAAGGATTACAGAGACAATTACATTGAGAATAGCGATAAGATAATCTTGATTTTTTAAAAGGGTAAAAGTCTCGAAACTAAATGTTGAGAAAGTAGAAAAGCCTCCACAAAATCCAATAATGAGAAAATACCTTTGCCACCCTTCTATTCCCTTCGAAAGAAAATAATTCAATCCTAAGGCCAGAATAAGACAAGACAGAACATTTGCTATAATAGTTCCGATAGGAAAATTACTCTTAGAAAAAGAGAGCACCCAAACTGATATTCCATATCGCAGCAGGCTGCCAAGTCCACCACCTATGAAAATTGCTAATAATTTCATATTTCAGCCCATTTGCGTTTATGTAAGATATTTCTGAAGGATCTAAAAACTAAATATCCAAGAAATATTCCTAAGATTCCTCCACAGGTAACATCAGCAGGATAGTGGACTCCGAGATATATTCTGCTATAAGCAATAATTATTGCCCATATAAAGAGCACGGGCATAATAAAATTGACTTTGTTTTTTAAAAGAAAGCCCCAGAATGTAGCAAGGCCAAGGAAATTGGTCGCATGGCCAGAAACAAAAGTAAATTTTCCTCCACATGATCCTTTTGCCAAATAAACAAGATCCTGTATTTCTAAATTATGACAGGGACGAAAACGTTGAAATCCTTGTTTAAAAACGCGATAAGAGATCATATCGCAAAGAAGAATTACAATGACCGTGGCCAATAGGCTCCAAAGGGCGATCTTCCAACCAAACTTGTTTTTTATGAAATAAAAAACCAGCAAATACAAAGGTAAAGAGCACAAAGGGTCGCTAAACCCAACCATTATTGGATCTAACCAATCTTGATGAAGTCCATTGAGATAGAGAAATAGATCACGATCTATTTGTTCCAGTTGTTCGATCATTGCATTCGGAAAAGACGAAAATAATATCGTTGAACAATATGGCAAATAAAATGCTTTTATACCTGAAGATTAATCGTAAATAGGCAAAAAGCCATTGCAGAATTCTTGAAATTCTGCGATATTCGCAGGCCTTAATAGGAGAGGATTGAAGAGGAAAATTTCAAATAGTTCAGTTAACGGTGATTTGATGGCGAATCCATCCAAAAGTCACATGCAAAGGGCCTTAGCTGCTGCATTTTTGGCAAATGGTAAATCGATCGTGCACAATCCGGATCGGTCCAAAGATAGTTCTGCTGCTCTGGAAATCATTCAGACACTTGGTTCAAAAGTGAATGAAAACGGATCTATTGAGATCGAATCAGATGGCTTTGAATTCAAAGCTAAGAAGCTGAATTGTGGAGAGAGTGGTTTGGGATTAAGAATGTTCAGTCCGATTGTTAGTCTATCAGAACAGGAAATTACAATAGATGGGGAAGGATCTTTAAAGAAGCGTCCAATAGACTTTATGGAAGAAGTGTTTAACCGGATTGGTGTTGAAAGTAGCAGCAAAAAAGGGTTTATTCCATTCAAAGTCAAAGGCCCTTTAAAAGGAGGGAAGTTTTCATTTGACGGAACGCATACCTCACAATTCCTTACAGGGCTTCTTATGGCCTTGCCAAAGGCAAAAGAGGATTCTGTAGTTATTGTCAACAATCTTAGGAGTAAAGGATATGTTGATTTAACGCTTGAAGTACTCGATCAATTCGGTGTGAAAGTTGATAATGAACGATATTCTATTTTCAGGATTAAGGGCGATCAAACTTTCAAGCCTCAAGAAATTACTATAGAAGGTGATTGGAGCGGTAGTGCTTTTATGTTGGTGGCAGGAGCAATTGCAGGAAGGGTAAAAGTAAAGGGTTTGACCATACAATCTTGCCAACCGGATCACGATATTGTAGAGGTTTTGGAAAAAGTAGGGGCGGATATTTTGTTTTCTATGTCTTCTTTGGTTGCTGAAAAAAACAAACTCAAGCCATTCGATTTTGATGCTACAAATTGCCCTGATTTGTTTCCACCATTGGCGGCCTTAGCAGCGAATATTGATGGGAGATGCACAATTAAAGGAACGCATCGACTTGAATTCAAAGAAAGCAATCGAACGCAATCTATTATTGACGCTTTGACAGCCGTTGGTGTATCGTGTAAAGAAAATAACGATCGCTTGATTGTGCATGGCGGCAAGATTTCTTCGGGTAAGATCAAAGCAAACAATGACCATAGAATCGCTATGATGGCTGCTATCCTTGCTTTAAATTCAGATGGTTCTATCGAAATCGATGATGCTTCTTGTGTAGCAAAATCCTATCCTAATTTTTTCGAAGACCTCCAGAAAATTGGAGTTGGAGTGAAATAGGTAAGCCATCATTGCGCAATTTGATAGTTCCTTTCTTTTGTTGTTCAACACAAATGTTCGAGCTTTGATACAATGATGAGTCGAAATTTATTTTTCCTATTGCTCTTTTGTTTTTCATGTGCGTTTTCAATTGCACAAACGGATTATATCGTATTCTTCAATGATAAAGGAGAATTTAATAGTGAGGATGCTAAAAATTCAATAAGCGAAAGAAGTCTTCTCAAAAGAAAAAAGAAAGGACTTGCTTTGGATTACCATGATCAAAGAATGAATCAATATTACATTGATGATTTAAGTCATTATGGAGAAATCAAGAAAAAGTCAAGATGGCTAAATGCGGTAGTCTTAACTTCTGATTATTCCATGAAGGAAATATCAAAACTAAACTTCATTCGAAGGGTTTTAGCTCCAGGCGAGAACAAAAATCATAGCAGAGGTAAACCACTTGTTCCACAGCAAAAAAACTTGGAATACGGACTTGCTGAACCCTTTATTGATCAGCTTAATATAGGATGTATGCACGATAAGGGCTTCTTGGGTGAAGATATTATCATAGCAGTTTTAGATGCGGGATTCCGGGGTATGGACACCATTCCTGCATTTGATTCTTTGTATCAGGATAATCGCGTTATTGATGTTTATGATTTTGTCGACAATGATCAGGAAGTGTATGAAAAGAGCAGTCATGGAACACGTGTTTCTTCAGTAATTGCTGCAAATCAAGAAGGATATATTGCAGCTGCTCCTCAAGCTTCTTTGTGTCTATACATAACCGAAGATGTGAGCCAGGAAGTTAACGAAGAAGAATTTGATTTGGTTCTTGGATTGGAAAGAGCAGATTCTGTTGGAGCAGACCTGGTGAATATTTCTTTGAGTTATTTTCAATTTGATTCTCTCCAAACAGATTATTCATTTGATGATCTAGATGGACAAACAACTATTTCTTCAATCGGTGTTCAGATAGCTGCAGATAAAGGCATTCTAGTAGTGACTTCAGCCGGAAATAGCGGACCAAGTCATATTAGCACCCCTTGTGATGGAGATAGCGTGCTCTGTGTAGGTGCCACAAATCCACAAAACGAATTGGCCGGATTTTCATCTCTCGGTCCAACAGCAGATGGCAGAATAAAGCCAGACATTGCTGCGATGGGTTCAAGTATTAATTGTATAGCTCCTGACGGGTCTATTGGTCCTTGCTTCGGCACCTCTTTTTCGTCTCCATTAGCATGCGGAATGTCGGCATTGTTGGTTCAGGCCTATCCAGAATTAGGAGTGAACGATATTTTGAATGGAATTAGGATGAGTGGACACATATCCCAAATGCCAAATAATTTCTTTGGCTATGGAATTCCTGATGCCTGTCTTGCAGATTCACTATTGGATCAAATTTTGAATAATCCTATACCTATTGAATCCAATAGATCTCGACTGGATATTTATCCTAATCCAGCTATTGAGGACTTGACCATTGAATTTGAGGATGCGTTTGATCAGGTAGAGATATTTTCTCTTACTGGAAAACGCGTGTTATTCTTGAATGAGGTCAACCAAAAGAGGCATTCCATTCAAGTGAGCACATTGAAAAGGGGAATGTATATCATCCGAATTGACAATCGGCTTCAAAAGAAATTGATCTTACATTAAAACGCCTTCCAAAGCAGATCTTTTAATTCTTTTAGATTGCTTTGAATTGCAGATGAAATAAAAATGTGGGGCACATCCGGCAATTCAGTTTTCATCTCTTCTTCTAATTCTGCATCAATAAGATCGGATTTTGATATCGCGAGGATGCGATTTTTATCAAGGAGTTCAGGATTGTACTGTTTGAGTTCATTGAGTAAGGTTTCGTACTCGTTTTTAATATCTGGGCTTTCACAAGAAATTACAAAAAGCAAAACCGCATTTCTTTCAATATGCCTTAGAAATCGTGTTCCTAAGCCTTTTCCTTGATGTGCATTTTCAATTATCCCAGGAATGTCCGCCATTATAAAAGACTGATCATCATAGTAAGATACTATACCAAGATTAGGAGTCAAGGTTGTAAATGCATAATTGGCTATTTTGGGTTTTGCAGCTGAAAGTGCAGCCAGCAAAGATGATTTACCGGCATTTGGGAATCCCACCAATCCGACATCAGCAAGGACTTTTAATTCTAAAATTTTCCATCCCTCCAACCCTTCTTCACCAGGCTGAGCATAGCGAGGTGATTGATTCGTAGAAGACTTAAAATGAACATTTCCTAGACCTCCTCGACCTCCTTTTAATATCACTTGCTCTTCCTCGTGCTCTGTAATTTCAAAAAGCGTTGTGCCTGTTTCTGCGTCTTTGGCGACAGTTCCCAATGGCACTTCAATAATAATATCTTTTCCATCAGCGCCAGTCTTCATCCCGCCAGAGCCTGCAGTTCCATGTTCTGCCTTTATATGTTTGCGGTACTTCAAAGGCAAGAGTGTCCATAATTGCTTATTCCCTTTTACGACAATGTGTCCTCCTCTACCTCCATCGCCACCATCAGGTCCTCCTTTGGCAGTTGTTCGATCGCGATAGAAATGGGTTGAACCAGCTCCGCCATTGCCAGAGGTCAAATGGATTTTAACGTAGTCAACAAAATTTTGCTGCGCCATGGGAATAGAAAGGTTCTTGGTTTAACCATCAATGGCTTTACACAGCCGATCATAAATTTCTTCTATGCTTCCAATACCGTCAATAGAAGTGAATTTGTTCTTTGCTTTGTAGTAGTCTGCTACAGGCGCTGTTTGAGCGTTGTAAACGTTTATTCGGTTCTGAATAACTTCAGGGTTAGCATCATCGGCCCTGCCGCTCGTTTTAGCTCTTTCCAAAAGGCGATTTTTCAACTCTTCTTCGTCTACGTCTAAAGCCAGCATGCAATCGATAGCCGTTGTTCTGCTTTGAAGTAATTCATCTAATGCAGAGGCTTGTGCGCTTGTACGCGGGAACCCATCGAAAATAAAGCCATTGGCATTCTCATGCTTGTCTAATTCTGCAGCGAGCATATTAATGGTTACTTCATCTGGCACCAATTCACCTTTGTCCATGTATGACTTGGCCAATGTGCCAAGTTCTGTTTCGTTTTTGATATTGTATCGAAAGATGTCACCAGTACTCAGGTGTACTAAGCCATATTTTTCGATCAATTTTGCAGATTGTGTTCCCTTGCCTGCTCCTGGAGGTCCGAATAATACCAGATTTAACATATTCTTTTCTTTAGCCAGTTTGTAAATTGAATTCAGCGTTCGGCCTTTCTCATCATAATCTAGGCCATATCCCACTACAAAGTCATTGGGAATTTCGAATCCCACATAATCTATGTTTTCACTTCCCTGATATTTGTTTGGCTTGTAGAGTAATGAAACAACCTTAATGCTCTTCACATCAAATGCACGAATGTTAGTCATTAGGTACTCTAAGGTAAGACCAGTGTCCACAATGTCTTCAACAATGAGGACATGCTTGCCCTCGAGTCGTTCACTAGGAAGAAAATAGGTTTTGATCGTTCCTGAACTCTCAGAGCCCTCGTAGCTTCTGACTTTGGCGAATTCAATTTGTACGTCTACTTCTAAATACCTTGAAAGATCGGCTATGAATCGGTATGAACCACTCAAAATACCAAGTAGGATAAAGCTTTCTCCTTTATAATCAGCATTAATTTTATTTGCCAATTCACTGATGCGATTTTGCAATTTCTCTGCTGAAATGGATTCTTCAAATGTCTTATCTAATAGCTTTATCTTGCTCATTTTTAAAGGGATGCGAAAGTAGTTTAAAATCATGGGCTTTGCAAAAGTCCAGGCTTTTTTGTCTGTGAGAATAAGGATTACGCATTGATATGAAGAATGTTTAGCTTTGCGCGATGAATTTGGGAAATGGCCAAAAAATTGGTGTTTTAGGAGGTGGGCAACTTGGTCTAATGCTTATGGAAGCCGCTGCTGGTTTCAATGTTGAGCTCTATTTTTTGGATCCTGACCCGAATGCACCTTGTGCGCAGTTTGAGTCCAATTTTACATTGGGTGATTTTAAGGATGAAAAAGATGTAATTGCTTTTGCTAAGGGAAAAGATCTTATCACCATCGAAATCGAAAATGTAAATACGCAAGCTCTTAGATCTATTGTGAAAGAGGGTATCCAAGTTTATCCTAGCCCCGATTTAATAGAAACCATTAAGGACAAAGGACTTCAAAAAGAATTTTATCGCAAACATCAAATTCCCACTTCGCCTTTTCAGCTATGTGAAAATGAAAAAGCTTACCAGGAAGCAATTCATTCCTTTCCTTCAGTTCAAAAATTGAGAACAGGAGGGTATGATGGTAGGGGAGTTCAAATCGTAAAATCTGAAGAAGATTTCAAAGACTTATTCAAAGCACCTTCGATCTTAGAAGATTTTGTGCCCTTCGAACAAGAAATTTCAGTCATTGTTGCTCGAAATACGGAAGGTGAGATCAAGACCTTTCCAACAGTCGGGATGCAATTTAATGAAGAAGCGAATTTGGTTGAGTTCCTTTTTTCTCCAGCCGATTTAAGTGATGAAGTCGAAGAAAAGGCACAATTTATAGCCAACAAGGTAGCCGAGGCATTTAACCTGGTAGGGATAATGGCCGTTGAAATGTTCTTGACTAAGGACGGTCAAATCTTGGTCAATGAATCCGCTCCAAGGCCCCATAATAGCGGACATCAAAGCATTGAAGGAAATGAAACTTCTCAATATGAGCAACATTTAAGAGCCATAATTGGGCTGCCTTTAGGGGGTACTGAAATTACGAAGCCTTCGGTTATGGTAAATTTACTCGGGGCTAAAGGATACGAAGGTGAAGTTCGTTATTTAGGAATAAATGAACTCGAGACTGAAAGTGAAGTATTTGTTCATCTTTATGGAAAAAAGAAAACCAGACCTTTTCGCAAGTTGGGCCATATTACGGTTTTAGCCGAAAGTATAGAAGATGCAAAGGAAAAAGCAATGAGTGCCAAAGAAATTGTTCAGTGCGTTGCATGATAGGATTGCATCAAATGCTATGCTGAAGTTTTCAAATCGTATCAAAATTTCAAAGAGCAACGATGCAGAATGTCATCGGAATTAGAATTCTTAAATATTTAGTTGTTTGTGCGGTAGGTGTATATTGTTTCCTGCAAGCCAATTCTGGAGGGGATTTTAAGATATTTTTGGGAGCCGCAGAATTGCTTAAGAATGGTGAAAATTGTTACAATGTTTGGATACATCTTGGCGGAGACAATTATTGTGGATACAGTTACAGTCCGATTTTTGCTACATTTTTAGTTCCTTTCACTTATTTCCCTTGGCCAATTGTGCCATTACTTTGGCTTATTCTAAATATTTTTTTTCTTAACAAAATAAAGGAAATTATAATCCAATTCCTTCCAATTGATTTTTTAGGAAGAAGAGATAGATTTCTTTTTGGCTTCATCTGCCTAATTGTTTCAATCAGATTTGTTCTGCATAATTTCGAGATGATCCAAATGACCATATTTATTCTGTACTGTTGCTTGGAGTCTTTGCGTCAAGCTCAAAAAGGAAAATTGGTAAAAAGTGGCTTGCTGCTGGCAATTGGAATAATGGTGAAGCTCATTCCAATTGTGGTCATTCCCTATTTCGTTTATCGAAGGCATTTCAAACCAGTTTTCATAACTCTTTTTTTTATCGGATTAATGCTCGTTTTCCCCTCAATCATTTTCGGATGGGAATTCAATGCATTATTGCTGAGTGATTGGATTGATATAGTGAATCCAAATAATTCAGAATTTCTTTCAGAGCAGAACAAGATTGGTGAAGGAATTCACGGTCTATCAGGTTTCCTTGCTGGTTTTTTTACCTTGGTTGGCGAACGCTCTGGGTTTTCAAGATGTATCCACTCATTATCAACTGAGCAACTTTCTTTTTTGCTTAATTCATGCCGTATTGCTTTGATTCTTTTGACCATTTATTTTCTGCGAAAACCGCCCTTTATAAGGATGAATAATCCTTTTAGGGTGTTCTGGGAATTCAGTTATATCCTTTGCATCACACCGCTCATCTTTCCTCATCAGCAGAAATATGCCTTTCTATTAATCTGTCCTGCGCTTATTTATTGCATTTACCATTTGTTTCAAGTTAAGGTTGAAAAAGGAATCAATACGAGCTATTTTCGCATTCGATTTTACACATTGGTATTGATTTTTATTTTGACGACATTGACCACAGACGGCCTAATAGGAAAATATGCAAGCAAGTTGAGTCAATATTATAAATTAATCACTTTTGGAGTCTTTCTTCTCATCCCTCTTCTTTTACTTTCAAAGCCAAAAAACTCGATTAATTCAATTGAACAAGACACTAAATAGTTGCCATATTTCAATCGAGTTGATCTTTTTATGTTCTGTACTTTCTGAGTTTTTTCAAGATTATTATACTTTTGATAGCACAAGAATATGGCAGAAGTAGGAATTATAATGGGGTCGAAATCGGATTTGACCATTATGCAGCTCGCAGCCGATGTTTTGGATGAACTCGGAGTTGATTTTGAGATAACAGTCGTTTCAGCTCACCGCACTCCCGATCGGATGGTGGATTATGCGAAATCAGCAGCAGATCGCGGTTTGAAAGTTATCATTGCTGGGGCAGGAGGTGCTGCACATTTGCCTGGAATGACTGCTTCCTATACAAGCATCCCAGTAATAGGTGTGCCAATAAAGAGTAGAAATTCTATAGACGGTTGGGATTCAGTATTAAGTATTTTGCAAATGCCGGCTGGTGTCCCGGTGGCAACGGTTGCATTAGATGGTGCGCGCAATGCTGGGATTCTTGCTGCACAAATCGTTGGGACATCAAACCCAATAGTCAGCAATAAATTGACTACATTTAAGGAAAGCCTAAAAGACAAAGTTTTAAATTCCATTTCCGAAGTTGAAAACTCCAATAAAAAAGTTTGAAAGCACTTTTTAGCATAGTTGTTCTATTTGTTTTTTGTTCTGTCCACAGTCAGAATAATGACCCTATGGGGGCCGAGTCAGGTGCCTTGGGTCATGCATCGGTTGCTCTTTCAAACGGTTGGGGAATATTTAATAACCAAGCGGGATTGGCTAATTTGGAAAAACCTTTCGCAGGGATTTCATATGAAAATCGATTTTTATTGAAAGAACTGAGTAGAAATTTGGTGGGAATTGCGATCCCTACTGAATCTGGAACCATTTCATTGAGTGCACTTTCTTTTGGTTATAGTTTATACAATGAAGCCAAATATGGTTTGGGTTATGCAAGAAAGTTGAGTGATAAAATGAGCATGGGAGTTCAGTTGAATTATATGACCATTCGTCAAGGAAATGCCGATTTTGGCAATGCAAGAAACTTGACCGTTGAATTGGGAATTCAAGCAGAACTCACAGAAGATCTTCGCATAGGTGTACATGTCTTTAACCCTACTCAAACAGAACTGATCGAAAATGGCTTAGAGAAAATTCCTACGGTTTTCCGAATGGGAGGACAATACTTCGTTTCAGAAAAAGTTTTTGTCCTTGTTGAAAGCGAAAAAGAATTGGATCGCCCAGCTCTTTTTAAGGCAGGCTTGCAATATCATATCTTGGAGAAGCTCTATTTGAGAGGAGGGATTTCTACAAATCCAACTTATACAAGTATTGGTTTTGGGTATGTTTTGGATCAATTTAAGATAGACTTTGCGACCAATTATCAGCCTATTCTTGGCTACACTCCTCAATTTTCTTTGTCTTATCAATTTGACAAAAAGGGAGAGTGATGCTCCGCTCCTTTCTTTTTTTAATTTCTTCTTTCATACTCATATCGGTTAAAGCGCAGCAGATTGCAGAGGAAGAAAAAACCCGCATTCTTGAGCAGCGAATAGAATTAATTGCGGAAGAGAATGAGGACGAACAATTGGACTATAGTCATTTGACCGATCTCCTTGATTTTTACTTTGACAATCCCTTAAATCTTAATCTAGCGAGCAGGGAAGAACTCGAGGAATTAAGTTTGTTAAGCCGAGGGCAAATTGATGCGCTCGAGAATCATATCGAGAATTTTGGACCTTTACTCAATGTATATGAACTACAAGTTATTGATGAATTTGACACCTATGATTATGAGAATTTAAGACCTTTTATTGCTGTCTCAAAAGATTTGGATCGAAGTGCAATTTCGTTACAAAGCGTCAAGGACTTGGGTAAACACGAGATATTCATTTTGAGCTCCCGAATAGTAGAACGTCAAAGAGGTTATCAATTGCAAGAAGGATCTGAGGGAGAGGGAACACCTTACCTAGGGGATCCGAATAGGATTTATTCAAGGTATCGATTTCGATATAAAAACAATATTAGCATTGGATTGACTGGAGAGAAAGATCCCGGTGAAGAACTTTTTCAAGGTTCACAAAAGACTTTTGATTTTAGCTCTGGGCATTTGTTTTGGTCATATCCTGGTAAAATTAATAAGATAGCAATTGGTGACTTTCAAGCACAATTTGGTCAAGGTCTTACCATTTGGTCGGGCTTAGCTTTTGGCAAATCCATAGACTTGACCTCATTAAAAAGAAATCCAAGAGGAATATCCGCTTATGCTTCCGCTGATGAAAATAGATTTCTGAGAGGGTTCAGTGTAGGAGGTGAATTCAATAGTTTTTCATGGACTGTTTTTGGTTCTAGTAAACGAATTGATGCAAATCTTGTTCTGGGAGACACATTGAATGGCGAAGAACCGGGATTGGTTTTTAGTAGTATTCAGAACTCGGGATTTCATCGAACAGAAAATGAACTCTTTGATAAAGACGCCATTAGAGAGCGTCATCTTGGAGCGAGTTTAGCTTTTCAAAAAAGGAACTTAGAAATTGGAGTTCTCGCATTACATACCGAATATGAAGGAGAATTTCAGCGCAACTTACAAGTCTACAATCAATTTGATTTTAATGCGAATCAAAATCTTGCAACGGGTCTACACTATGATTGGACCATTAGGAACTTTAATTTATATGGAGAGACAACACGAAGTGAGAATGGTGCTTTTGGAACAATAAATGGGTTATTGGCAGCGCTAGATCCTAAACTTTCGCTCAGTGCACTTTATCGCAATTTTGCCAGAGATTTTCAGTCAATTTTGTCGAATCCAACAATGGAAAGTTCTCGAGCGATAAATGAGAAAGGACTGCTTTTGGGATTGGATTATCATCCAAGTCGCGAATGGAATTTGAGCGTATATTTTGATCGATTTGAATTTCCTTGGTTGCGTTTTTTATCAGATGCTCCTAGCCAAGGTCAGGATGCATTTGTTCAATTACAATGGCGCCCGAGCAGAGCATTCAAAACCTATCTTAGATACAGAAAGCGAATCAAAGCTGAGAATGTCAATGATCCACTTGCCATTATTGATTATCCCTCTGATGCAGAAAGAGTGAATGTCCGTTGGCATGCGGAATACAAAATATCCCCTTCAGTAATGTTGAAAAACCGAATTGAATGGATTCAACGAGATGAAGAATTCCAGGAAAGAGAAATCGGATTTCTGATCTATCAAGATCTCAATTTTCAACCATTGCAATCACCGTGGACAATAAAATTGCGCTATGCATTATTTGATACACCAAGTTATGATGCCCGGCTATACGCATATGAAAGTGATCTTATCTATACCTTTTCTATTCCCGCTTTTTCGGGTACAGGAACAAGATGGTATGCCATGTGCCGCTATAAATTTTCAAGGAAAATTGAATTTTGGATAAGGTTATCTCAATTCGCATATCAAGATCAAGACACGGTGCTAAGCGGATTCAATGAGATTTCTGGTAATACGCGAACAGATTTGCGATTGATGGTTCGTGCGCGGTTTTAATTGCTAATGCTGTTGTTCCTTTTGACCTAAGAAATACTTTACAATTGCCCCTTCTTTTAAGGAATAAGGAGCGGTATGCACTGCAGAAAATTGAATTTTCGAAAACAAAAAGTTTAAGCTTATTAAAGCCGTCACAATCGTATCAATTCTAAACTCAGGTAATCCTCTCATTCTACTTCTTTCGATTCTGTTACTATGAATAATGGAATTATGCAAAGATTGAATGGACTCAATAGCATTAATTTTTGGCATTCCTGATTCATAGGACTCCATTTTTTCAGAGCGATGTGCAATCATTTCACTTATACTTTCAAATGTCCCGCTAGATCCTATCAGTGGAATATTCACACTTCGGATTTGCGAAAAAAGATCGCTTAATTCATCTTCCAGAAAGCCATTTATTTCCCTGATATTAGAGGCAGAAACAGGATCATCCTTTACGAATTTTTCCAAAAGACTTGTAGCTCCAAATTGAAAGCTTTTTTGCCATTCTGATTGTCCGTTCGTGACCAAAACAAATTCTGTACTGCCTCCTCCTATATCCATGATAAGGTATTGACCAATTTTCGAATCAACACATTCAGAAACGCCTCTAAAAATTAAATCGGCTTCTTCTTGTCCATCAATTATTTGGATGGCAATTCCTGTTTTATCGTGTATGTATTCGGCCACTTCATTTCCATTCTCCGAGTTGCGCATCATTGCAGTGGCAAATGCCATGATATTTGCACATTTTTCTTCGATACAAATGTCTTTAAAGATCAAGAGGGCATCTTCTAGTCTTTGGACAGCTTCATCCGATATACGCATATTTTGAATGCCTCCTTTACCTAGCTTTGTTGGAATTTTCTCTTTTCGAATACTGGTAAATTGATCACCAGCAATTTCTACAATGTGAATTTTGGAAGTATTCGTTCCGATATCAATTACAGCTACTTTTGACAAATCAGTCAAATTTTACATAGTCAGGAACATTGATCTGGTCATTGACAATATAGGCATTGGGAAAAACAGATTTGACCTCGTTTAAAAATTCATCCGCTTGAAGGCGGGTAATGAAATCGCCTACTCGCAATCGAAAATTTGGAGCCAAGTAAGACTCGTATAGATTCGTACCATTAAAATTTCCGTAAAACTGAGACTTTGCCTTATTAACCGTGTTTCGGTTGCCAAAAACCAATTGAATACGAAAACCAGTCAATGTCAATGGGTTTTCTTTGATATAATCATCCAAAACTTGAATGCGCTCATCAGCAAGTAATACGTTCAATTCACCTGGTTTTTTAATCGCATCTTTTGAACGTATTTTTTTGTCCTTTCGCTCTGCAATTTTAGAAGTATACTCTCCCTCTTCATTGACCTTTACAACGGGTAGGTCCTCCTGTGCAAAAAGGCCAAATGGGAATAAGAATATGATCAAGAATTTCTTCATCGATACAAAGGTATTGAAATATTTGCTTTTCGTGCTTCTGCTATGAAATTTTATCACCTTTTAAAGTCCTATTAGTCTTAACGAAATGTTCACTTTTCTGATTCATTTGAGAGCATTCTTTTTTTGAAAACAGCGCTGTTTTCAAAAGAAAAAGCATTTCTATTTAGAACTGTTCTAAATTAAAAATCTGTTATTTGTTTTTCTAATAAATGTTAATTCTCTTTTCACGGGATTTTTAAATTTGCCCGCGATTCACCACGAAGAATTTTAGGTAATCTGAAGAAATGAGTAGAAGTAATTTGGTTCTAACTAACGTAGCCAAGCTAACAGCAAAATTTACCTAAATTGCATTTAGACTGATTTTCTTTTTCTCAACTGCCCAGGCACAAGGAGACCCGGTTGCAGGAGAAATCATCTTTAACAATGTCTGTGCGACTTGTCATAACCCGACTGAACCAGGAGGGCCTGTAAATGTAGGGCCAAACTTGAAGGGTGTTGAAGAGCGATTTTCGAGCAAGGAATTGCTTTATCAATGGGTCATGGCGCCCAAGAAGGCAGAAGCTACTGGTGATCCTTACCTGAGAGATTTACTCAAGACTTTTCGAGCTAATGGAGTTCCAGACATGGTTGCGCAACCAGTTAATGAAGCGCAAATAGACGATATTTTGGCCTATGTTGAAGCGTATAAGCCTCCTGTTGATTTAGTAGTAAATGATTCAGGACCAATATGCCCAGAAGAAACATCCAACAATTGGTTGTGGTTTCTGATTCTCATCTTGCTTTTTGTATCGGTGATTCTTGCTACAAGTGGTGTAAAGCGAACATTAAGCAATAAGAAAAGAGAAGATGAAGGTCTAGAGCCGGTGCCGCTTAAATCGTATGGTGAAAGCTTAAAGGATTGGGCTTGGAACAATAAAGCACTGGTTAGTGTGATCGGAATTTTCTGTGTAATGTGGTTGGTTTCATGGTTATACGGCTTGGGCATGAATGAAGTCGGTGTTTACGGAGGTAAGGAAGGGAATTTTGAAGGGCCAGATTATACAGATGCACCTTTCCTTTGTGAAGACGATAATTACCGCCCAGAGCAGCCGATAAAATTTTCGCATGCCTTGCATGCAGGACAGAATGGAATTGAATGTGTCTATTGTCATTCGACAGCTTATAAAAGTAAAACACCGTCTATTCCTTCAGTGAATGTGTGTATGAACTGTCACGTTGCAATTCAGCAAGGTCCAACAGGAGAAACGGAAGAGATAGCAAAGATTTATGCGGCAATTGGATTCGATCCGGTTACCAAGAAATACGACAAATCAAAAGAAGATCCAATTAAATGGGTAAAGGTCCATGATTTACCCGATCACGTATACTTTAATCACGCTCAACATACAAATGTCGCAGGATTGGAGTGTGAGAAGTGTCATGGCCAGGTGAAAGAGATGGAAGTGATTGAGCAGGTTTCTCCATTGACAATGGGATGGTGCATTCAGTGTCATAATGAAACAGAGGTGAAGACTGAAGGAAGCGCCTATTACGATGAAATTCACAAAAGGCTTGTAAGTACCGACCAGGGAAGAGCCTTATTAAGAGAATATAAAGCCGACCAAACAATTACTGCC
>JBCCIF010000018.1:0-42480 GCA_039028335.1 Bacteroidota bacterium | reverse complement strand
TTTTTGAGTTACAATACTTGTCGCAAGCTTCCCGCATAAACATACTACCAGTGTAGGGCAATACTTCGAATACTTCTATGATAATGTAGCAAGAGAGATTTTATCTACTGAATGCACTGTTGATTTTAGAATTACATTTTCACCCAGTTTAGAAAAAGATTTAGGCCCGGGTATACCAATCACGCTTTGGGGCTCACAAACCTCGAACTATGATAAGATGACTCTATTAAGAACGGGTGGTGATGCAATCAATAGCGGTGCTGCCTGCCCATCTGGTTATAGCTCAAAAACCTTTATTTGGGGAACAGGCAGTGACCAAGTAGATTGTAGTACGAAGTTTCCTAATGCTGATTCAACCTATAGTAGTGGTAACTGTATTACTACTTTTTTATATCCGGCAACTGAAATTATGCAAGATGATAAGGGCAATGATAACGGTCTCTGCGAAAGCGGAGAAGAGTGCCTACACAACCCCAATTCAGGGGCTTATGCAGGGCATGGTAACTTAGTAGATTCAAGTTGTGATGTGAGCGGCATCATCTCTGGAATTACATTGAAGATTTATGAGAGCAATGGTTATTAGTGGTCTAATACTTAAGAAATAGAAATACTTCTCCATTATTGAAGGTGCTTTGGAAAATTTCGATTTATATGATGGCGATAAGCATATGCCTACTCATTATTTCATTTCTTTTCAAAGTGCAACATTGGCCATTTTCTTTGCACATCGCATTATTTTCTGGAATATTTCTTATTACAGGAATTCTGACACATATTCGCGAATACAAAAGCTGAACATGAGGTGTTCAAAAGGCTTATCCAAGAATATTTAAATTTACCGGAACTCTCGACATCTTGGCTCGCTTCCTGACATATATATTTTGCTTATGCCTTTGTGAATTGGTCTTTTCACAAGAATGGTCATTTCAAAATTTTCACAATGCAAAAGACTTTTCCAATGCAGAGGTTAGATGTATCCTGAGAGATTCATTAGGCTTTGTTTGGGTAGGAACTCAGGACGGCCTAAATCAGTTGAGCGGATCACGAGTGAAAGTTCACAAATCTCAACGGCTGAATGATAATAGTCTAAGCGACAATGCGGTCTATTCTATGGCTTTAGGAAATGATGGTTTACTTTGGATTGGGACAGAAATGGGCTTGAACAGTTATGATGTTTTCCAAGAGAAGTTCACAAGATATTTCTATGCTGATTCGACAGGCGCTCGACATGATGCAAACTATATTCTCGATGTTTTGCCCTTAGAGAATGGAGATGTTTTATGTGCGAGCTATTTTGGTTTATTAAAATTGGATCCAAGAACTTCTCGATTTGAGCGAATTGAAACACCTTCAATAGAAAGCGATGAATATGCCATTTGGAATTTGTATCAAGACGACAATAAGTTCATTTGGATAGCATGTAATGACGGCTTGAAAATTTGCCATGTCGATTCGCTCAATGAGGTAGACAATTATTATTGCTATACACAGAGCTTGAATGCTGAAAGTATCCCATCCAATTTTATTTGGGGTATCGAAAGAGAAGCAAAAGGTAATTTTTGGTTTGCCTCCTTTTCTGGGCTTTTTCGAACGAAGAATTTAGATATTCGAAATTTGAGGTTTGACCGTATTTCAGAACAGCAAGAGATTCCAAATAATCTGGTTAGCTATATGGTAAATGCCTTGCATATCGATCAAGATAATCATCTATGGGTAGCTACCTATGACGATGGATTAAAGCATTTAGATCTCAATGTTTTCGATGAGAATGGAATTGAATTTGAGCATATTCGAAATCGCCCATTTGATAACAGCAGTATAGCCAGTAATGAAGTGATTTCGATTTATCGAGATGAGCAAGATATTCTTTGGGTTGGCAGCACTGGAGGACTTTCAAAATACGATGCCAACCGGAATTTCTTTCAACATGTAAAGCACATTTTGAATGAACCGAATTCAATCAGCGAAAATTCAGTTTTGAGTGTACTTGAATTAAGCGATGGAAGAATGATTTGTGGAACAAAAGGTGAAGGTCTGAATATTGAGCTTCAACCAGGGCAAACTAGATTTGCTCAGCTTGACTCTTCACTCTATTCCAGTTTGGGAAGCAATCAAATCAATCGTATTTATGAAGATAAATTTGGAGTTATTTGGATATGTACATATGAGGGAATTTATTTCACTGAGCTAGAATATCTGAATGCGGACAAGTGGAGGAAAATTGACGCCCAAGATGGACTCTGCCACAATTTTGTCTATGATATTTTTCAGCAAAGTGATTCAGTTTATTGGGTTGCGACCTATGGTGGATTGGCCAGAATGGCTTTCAAGGCCGGAGATTTTCAATCACCTGAATTTTCCATTTACGAAAGTGATGATACCAACCCGAGGTCGCATATTAATAGCTGCACCTATACAATTGCAAAAGATGCTTTGGATAGAATGTGGTTCGGAACATTTAATGGAATAAGTCTTTATGTGCCTTCGCAAGGAAGCCACAGGTCCTATTTTCGAACATTTAGTGAGTCAGACAGCGACTTAGGCTTGAGTAATAAAAGCATTAATCACTTATATCGTGATCGAGAGAATAGACTTTGGGCTGCTACGGCTAATGGGCTTAATTTTATTGAAATAAAAGAGCAGGACGAGATCAACTTTATTTCTTTTGGAATTGAGGAAGGTCTTCCTAACTCTTACATAGCTTCCATTGCTGAAGACGATAGAGGATTTTTTTGGTTGTCTACGAGTAAAGGGATTGTTGTTATTGATCCAACTGCGGCATTGGCTCAAAGAGAATTTGTCTTGGCCCACTATACCCAGGAAGAAGGATTACAGTCCAATCAATTTTTCGATCGTTCCTCATACTCTTCTGGTAAAAGATTGTTTTTCGGAGGGGCGAATGGCATAAACATTTGCAATACTGAGAGCATAAGAGAATTGAAAGACGCACCTGCAGTTATTATTACTGATCTATTTCTAAATGGGGAAAGGGCAGTGCCCCATTCAAAAATTGAAGGCAATGAAGTGCTTGAAGAGTCCATCTTGCTGACAAGGCAACTGGACCTCGATTGGGACATGAATAATATTGAATTTGTCGTTTCATGCACGAATCAGAAACTACCTGAAAAGAATGAGATTTTTTGGACTTTGAACAAAAGCAATTGGATGTTGAGCAATTCGGGAAATATTCAATTTAACAATCTCAAACCGGGAACCTACCTCTTTGAAGCCAAAGCGCGCAACGCAGGAGGAGTGTTTTCAAATCAATCGCTTGCTATGCAATTCGATATAGCCGCACCCCCATGGAAAACGCCATTGGCCTATTTTATCTATTTTCTAATCCTAACGGGGGCACTGTACTATGTGTTGTCAATTAAGATGAGAAGAAGACTTCATGCAATCAAAGAAGAGAAAAAATTAAGGGAAATAAGAGAATTAGAACGTTTGGCTTTAAGGGCAAAAACTGCTCAGGATTTTCATGATGAATTGGGACATAATCTAACCAAGATTTCACTGTACTCGAAATTGATTCAGGATGATCAAAATCGTAATACACAATCATTAATCAAAAAAATTGATCTTAATCTGAAGGAGCTCTCTTCAGGTGTCCGTGATTTTATATGGACTTTTGATCCGCAATTGGATAACTTAGAAGCCATCGTATTGAGAATTCAAGACTTTGGAAATAAACTTTTTGAAGACACAGAAGTTTCCTTTAAAACGGTAGGTCTTAAGAGTCGATATGCCGAAATTGAATTGAATCCTGATCGCAAGCGTCAATTGGTCTTGATCTTTAAAGAGTCCTTGAACAACATTGTAAAACATGCAAGAGCAAATGAAGTTTTACTTAGCATATCTGAGGTAAATTCTCATGCAATTATCAAATTAGAAGATAATGGTTTAGGCTTTGATCCAGACAAGAATGAAAGAGGATATGGTTTGAAGAATATCAGGGAAAGGGCAGAAAAACATGGTATGAAAGCTTTCATTGAATCTATTGAGGAAAAAGGGACATCGATCTCAATTCATGTGCCCTTGAATGACTAACCCCCCAAAAGGGGGATAGCAATTCTCGTAATTCCCATTATTTTTGGTATGTACATGGAAAATGAGATTATACATGTGGCCATTGTTGAAGACAATGATGAAATAAGAGAAACGCTTTCATTGATCATTTCAGGAACCAAGGGCTTTCACTGCAAACACACCTTTATTGATGCAGAGTCGGCTATCAAAGAGCTTCCCAATCTATATGTCAATGTAGTATTGATGGATATTGACTTTCCAGGTATCTCAGGATTAGAAGCAGTGAAGGAGCTCAAGCCTTCAATGCCAGAAGTGGAATTTTTAATGTTGACAATTCATCAAGATGAAGAGTCCATTTTTCAGTCCTTATGCGCAGGAGCGACAGGTTACCTCGTCAAAGATTCTGGGCCTGCCGAAATTCTGAAATCCATTGAAGAGGTGCACAAGGGAGGTTCTCCTATGAGCATGCAAATTGCACGAAAAGTTGCCAAGTCATTTTTTCAAGAGAAAAAGGAGAATCCATTGTCTGAAAGAGAGGGTGAGGTTATTCAACTTTTGTCCGAAGGATTCAATTATAAAGCCATTGCCAATGAGCTTTTTATAAGTCCTGAAACAGTTAAGTCTCATATTAAAAACATCTACAGCAAGCTCCATGTAAACAATAGCGCTTCTGCAATTAAAAAGGCCATCAAGAAAGGCCTTATCTGAGCCAATTTCCCCCAAATGGGGGACATACTGCGCATACCTCCTAGCTAAGTTTGTAGCATAAATAGCATACCAAAATAATCGAACACAGAAAGGCTGTTCATTGATGAGTCTAGGTGTTTGCTTCTGTACTTCAGAAGGGTATTAAATCAATCGACATGAAGAAATATTGTATACTCATAGTACTACTTGTATGTAGTATATGTCTCTCCGCTCAGCTACAAGTTGGAGGAGGTCTTTCCTTTGGGACTGAAATCGGCAAGCCCGGAATTGTGATTAAAGGAAACTACTTAATCAAAGAAAATATTGACGGCTCAGTAAGCTTGAACTTTTTCTTTCCCGACAAAGAAGGAGCAGAGGGCTTTGAATCAAAATTTTCGGTCTGGACCTTGAATTTCGATGGGCACTATTTGCTGCAACAAGAGGGTAAAGTAATCCTGTATCCGCTCGCAGGAATCAACCTGGCCTTTTCAACTTTCGAATCTCAAATTCCGAATTTCTTCGGAACAGGAACGACAACATTTAGTGGATCGGACAGTTCATTTGGATTAAACGTGGGCGGAGGAGCTCAATTGTCATTAAATGAAAAAATCAACGGATTTGCAGAAGTAAAATACGTTCTAAGTGAATTTGACCAATTGGTTATTGGAGCTGGAATATTATTCACCTTAAATTAAATCAAATGAAAATCTCAAAACACTTTTTCCTAATTACTCTCCTATGTATACTTTTTTCTTGTAGTAATGATGATGATGACAATATGCCAATGGGTGATCCAAACAATGCTTCAGGCAGTGTGGCGGCTAAGGTGGATGGAGTATCTTGGTCTTCTGATTTCATAGATCAGGCACTTTGGGCTGCAAGTCAATTGCAGATAAAGGCTGAAAAAAATGACGGCTCACTGATTCAAATAAGCATTCTTGGAATAGACTCTACTGGAACCTATTTAGTGGGTGGAGGAAATATAAATATAGGTGCCTATAATGATGCCAATGGAGTCGCATTAAGCACAAATATTCTATCACCTGAAGGTACAGTAAATGTGGCTACCTTAAATTCATCGGGTGCTATGGGAACGTTTGAATTTACGGTAACGGATGGCGCAGGCATAGAGGTCGAATTGAGTCAAGGAACTTTTGATATAAGCTTTTAAATATGATTGAAATTGGATTAAAACATGCGCTAATCATTGCCTTATTTGGAATGGTTGCTTGCGCTGGAAATACAGAAGGCGCAAAGAATGCGAGCAGTGCTCAAGACAAAGACAAGCTATTCAGTTCTGAGTCGGGATACATTAGTTATGAATTAAAAGGAATGCAGAAAGGTACAGAGATTCTCTATTGGGATGATTGGGGCAATAAACAACGCAAAGAAACAGAAGTCAAGATTGAAATGATGGGATTTTCGCAAACGCAAAATTCGATTACCCTCACCTTGGGAGACATCGTTTACGCCATTGATGAGGAAAAAAATACGGCCACTAAAATGAAGAATGATTTTCTAGGCGATGCCAGTAACCAGGAGAAAAGAGAATTTGGATATCGCTTCATGGAGGAAATGGGCGGCAAGAAGGTAGGAGAAGAACAATTATTAGGAAAGACATGTGAGAAATGGACAATTCCTGATATGTACTCGACTGTATACTATTGGAAGACCTATCTTATGAAGTCTGAAACCGACATGATGGGCATGAAACAAATTGTTACGGCAACAGAAATTAAGTTAGATGCCTCTGTTGAAAAAGGCAAATTTGACATTTCTAGCTACAGTATTAAGGACCTAGGCAGTGTTCAAGATTACTTGAATAGAAATTAGATTCTGCATGCAATTTTTGATAATTTGATCTTTTTTATTCTTCAGGTGTACTGAACTAAAAAAGATCTCATGAAACAACACTTTGTTTGCCTTCTGGCATGCTTCTATTTATTTAATTTTAACGCTCAGGACAAAACCATCAAGGTTGAATCTGATTATCAACAAATCACTGTATACCTCAATGGTGCTGAAATAAAACGCAGTGCGAATATTGGTTTAAAAGCAGGAAAGAATAAGATCAGTATGATTAATCTTTCCAATTCACTTGAGCCGTCAAGCGTTCAAGTCGGGATAGGAAATGATGTGCAGATGTTAGGCATCGCTTCTCAGAATGACTTTTTAAGTGCAGAGGAATTGGTTCCACGAATTAAAACGATCAAAGATTCTTTACAGATTGTGCAGCGAGAATTAAAGACAATTGATAATACCTTGGAGGGTTATCATACTGAGAAGACCATGCTTATTCAGAATCAAAAAATTGTTGGGAGCAATGCAACAGTCACAGTAGCAGAATTGGATAAGGCCACAACCTTTTTTCGAAAGCGAATTTGGGAAATAAATGAGGGCAAGACGCAGCTAGAGTGGGACCGCTCAGATTTACAAGAAGAACAATATAAGTTGCAAAGACAGCTGAATGAGCTCAATGCACAAACCAATCCTTCGCGAAAAGTAGTAAATATAGAACTTGACAGTCCCCGTGCACAAAATGTCGAAATACGCCTGCGCTACTTGGTGAGCAATGCCGGTTGGGCTCCTGCATATGATATCGTAGCAGGAGACATAGAAAAGGGCATTGATTTTAAATACAATGGTAAAGTCTATAACAACACAGGATTAGACTGGAATGAAGTGCAACTCATTCTTTCTACCGCAGATCCTTATGAATGCGCAACAGCTCCAGTTTTAACACCATGGAACCTAAATTTCAATCGGTCTCGCGTGCCTGAATTAATTCAAGGAAATGTCTATGATGGTTTGGGCAGAGAAAATATGAAAGTTCCTTCGTTGACGTCAGAACCCAATAGTCAATCTGGTTTATTGATAGAGCGCAATGATAATTTTCAGGAGGAGCTATTTATTCCTTCCGAGGGAGGACAAAGTATGATGGTAAGTCTTCCAGAACTTAGCGCTGAATTTGAGATAGAGAAGTTGTACAGTATACCGGCTGATAGAAAATCCTATTTGGTGAAAATCAATGAATTCGATTTAGATGCCCAATTCGAACATTTTGCAGTGCCGAAGATGGATAAAGATGCTTTCTTGATTGCAAAACTGTCCAGTTGGCAAAAACTGGATCTAATTGATGGTCCAGCGAATATTTATTATGGTGACACTTACGTAGGAGAGTCCATTATAAATACGAGAAATACGAACGATACCATTGATATTTCTTTAGGGAGAGATAAACAAGTTTTGATTACACGAGTGAAAAAAGAAGATTTCACGAAGAATAAGTCGCTAGGGGCAAAACGAAAAGAGCGATTTGAATTTGAAATTACGTTAAAAAATAACCGAAACATTCCCGTTGTTGTCGCGATGAAAGATCAGATTCCCGTATCTCAGGTTGATGACATTGAAGTGACATCTTTAGAGATTTCTGGAGGAAAATTAGAAGAAGACAATGGAATTATTACCTGGGATGTAGAGTTAAATCCGGGGCAGTCCAAAAAGTATGTTTTGGCTTTTGAGGTAAAGTATCCTAAGAATAAAAAGGTGGCTTTGGAAAGAAGAAAGGTGATGAATGCGAGATGGTATTAAATTTCGATTCCAAAAAGTAATGCTTTTCCAATGAAGACAAGAACAGGAATGAAGAGTGCCAAAATTGCGGATTGTAAGGGTTTTCTCTTGAAATAGAACTTCATAAGTGCGTAAAGCAGTACGCAGAACCAAAGCTTCTCAGCATAATTTAATACACTTAAATATCCTGTGAAGACGAATACGATTCTAACAATTCCCAGCGGGATGAAAGCTGCAGACATGAAAAATAATATTTCATTCATGGGCTTTTTCAATCTCCATCTTTGATTCATGGCAAATAGAAAAGAGGAATAGAAGAGAATAGAAAGAATAGGAAAAAAGAGCAATCCAAATTCGAGGATGAAGAAATACCCTTCTAAAGGCAGGAAAAACTGGGCTGACCATCTGTTCAAATTGAAATCAATAAGCCCATTCGTAATAAGGTTTAGGGTGAAAAAGGGAATAAAGAACAAAAGGCAAGAAAAGAGAAAAGACAGCACCGTCTCTCGTTTTTCGATTTTTACCGCACCTGCATTATTAATTGCTTTGGGTGGGTTGTAGATGAACTCAAAGGCTCTAAAGATAGATTTCTTTGCCACTTACTTGAATGCTATAAGCGATAAAGATGAATAATTTTAGGAGAAAATGCGTCCGATACTATTCCAAATTCTTCGATGAATTCCAGGCCTTTTCAATTTAGACCTACCATTTCTTAATTCAGCTTTTTGAGGTGGATAAGACCATTTTTTGTTGATGAAATCCTTAATTGGAATTACAATGCTTTCATATCCGATATAATTGATCATAAGCGTATCTGTAATATCTTCAATTGATCCTTCGTATTCATAGGCCAGATTGAAATATCCATTGACATCGCTATGACATCCTTTTCTGCTTCCTTTTATATAGATACTCGCGTAAATCAACGGTTCTTTAGTATGTCCATCAATTAACCGAGAACGCAAATTTGTGGTCTTTTTATCTTGAGCATGTAATGGATTTAATTGTGCCATTAGAACCAAAAGAAAGAGATATGAAATCGGTCGTAGCTTCTTCATGAAATAGAGATGCAGACCTTGATTATATTCCATAAGCCTTATTGGTTTCTTTTCATTCTTATATAACTTAGATTGTATAATTTCTTTATTGGGATGCGATATGCCAAAGTGTAGAACAATCGATTCTCACCAACTTGAATGGTGCCCAATTCATAGCCCATTCCAAACTGAATGTCCAATATTTGCAGGCCCAACGTTGGTGCGAAAACAAAATTCTTGGTGCTGTCATTAGGATAAGAGAAGAGCATACCCATATGCAATCCAAAACGGTTTTTCATTTGTGTATTGATAACGTGTTCTTTATGATCCGCAGACTTAATTTCAGTAAAAAAGCCTCTGTTCACGGATATTCCGGCACCAACAGAATTAAACACAGAAAGACGTCCCAGCGATTGTCGCTCTCCAGCTTTAGATTGTTCAAAGGTGTTGAAACGAATGGCGGGTAAATTGAAATCTGTATTGAGCACCCATGCGGAGTAGTTTTCTTGAATTACCTCAGTAACATTTTGGGAAGAACCAACCAGACAGAGTTTGAGAAAGAGAAAAAGGTAGAAGAGCTTGGTCATGTGAATAGAATGTTTGATATCTAAATATCTAATGTGAACAGGACCTAAGCGTTACAAGAAAAGATGTTCAAGGATCTGATTAACAATGTTTTATGTTAATGCCCATAAGCTTCATACCAGAGATTAAATTGACTTCAAGAACGCAATGCTTTGCTGATTAAATTGAAAGGGCTGTTCGACATTGACTACATGTCCGCAATCTGGAATTACATACAATTCGCTATCGCTGTGCTCTTCAACCAATTTTTTTATTGAAGGCAAAAACATATGGTCTTGAGAGCCCATGATATATAAAGTTGGAATACCCGATTCTTTGAGTCGAAAGATGCGCAATAAGGGCTTTACTTCCGAGGCCAATGTGACCCAGCGCTGAAATTCCTTTTGGTAGAGCTTTCGTGCTTCACGTACAAATAAGTTGCGGGATTCACGATGACTCTTTTTAGGCATTATGATGAAGGCATACAACTTATACAGCAACAAATAGGGTATAATGGACTGCACCAAAACAGCAACTTTCATCAGAAATCGACTCCGCAAATTCATTTTCATCACGGCTCCTCCTAAAATTAAGCTGGCCGTTTTTTCCGGAAATCGCTCTGAAAGTTCGCGAGCAATGATTGTTCCCAATGAGATACCTACAAAGTGTGTCTTTTCAATATTCAGGTGATCGATAACTTCAATAATTTCATTTCCTATCGCTTGGAAAGTATACTTCTTGAACTTTTCGTAGATCGGATTTTTGCTCTTTCCATGACCTCTGAGGTCAATGAGTAAGACATTGAAGTGTTTTTGAAAATCGCGGATTTGTTTGAACCAAATTGAACTGCTTCCTCCTGCACCGTGAATAAACGTCACCCATTCATCGCTCTCATTATTGAGATATGTGTTGTAATGTAACACTGCATAAAGAACGCATTAATCTTTTATATTGTTCGAATGAAAAGCGAATTCTTACCAAACTCAATGGATAGCCTTTCAATTCTTTAAAACGTAGTGCTTTTCTATTTCTTTGATGAATTTCTTTTCGAAATCGCGCACTTTAATTTCGGTGTGAGAATTAATTGTTCTGGGCCAACCTGTTTCAAGGTCAATTGCAAAAGTCATTTTCTCATTGAGTTTTACGCGAAAACTCTCGGCATCAAATTTTTGTTTTAAGTCCATACACATGGAAACAAAAATATCTTGAATATATCTGGATATCTGTTCTTCGTTTGCCAATAGTTCGACTTTGAAAGTAGCCAATTTGTTTTTGGTGTCTATTTTCTTCAGTTCTACAAAAGCCTGTCCTTCAACTTTATAACTATTCATGGTGACGAATTCGCAATCCATGATGTATTCCTTGCTTCGCTTCCATTGGCCACCTTGAATCAGATGGATAGAGAGAATTTCTGAGCAGAATAAGGCAGCTTGATTTTCCTCCTTTAGCAGTTGATCGGTGAACGGTTTCATCATCAACTTAGCAAAAGGGCTGTCGATCTCTGCCATTTCCATGATTTCATCAACCATTTTACCCGTTGTCCTTTGCAAGCTTTTCACATTGTACAGACTATCGAATTTTCCAAATTCATCGGTGTGATATACGATAGGAATATTTTCAGTGAGCCGAATAATTTCCTCCGCCATTTCGTCCATTTCTTCTTCAAACTCAAAATCGGTATAGAAGCCTTCCATTTGATATGAACTTTGTGTGCTGTCCAAAACAGAAAGTGTTAGATGAAACGAATTTTGTTCTTCAGAAACTTCTTTTTTCTTGTCTTTCTTTTGACGGAGAATACGTTCAGTTTCATTTACCTGATAAGTGACAGACTCTCCTTGATTCCAATAAGCTATGCTCGTCACTTCAGATTCATTGATAAGGTTGAATGGCTTCCGATTCTGAGCAAATACACAAGAAGAGAATGTCAAAATTAGTCCGAGTAAAAGCTGTTTTAACATTTTATAAAGATAGCTGAATTAGCAGATTTTGTCCAGTGTTAAACCATTTCGCAAAAAAGCTGTTTCTTTATCGAAATCATAAACAAAATAAAATGACAATAGAAAACATTATTGATAGATTGCAAGAGGGCAACGCACGTTTTGTTGAAGATAAATTAGATGGAAAATTACAAGACAGTTCCAGAAGAGGCGACCTTACTGGAGGTCAAGCGCCTTATGCAATTGTATTGAGTTGTGCGGATAGTCGAGTAGTACCAGAATTAGCTTTTGATGCAGGTTTAGGTGAGCTTTTTGTTGTTCGCGTAGCTGGAAATATCGCTAACAATTCTTCTATTGCGAGTATGGAATACGCTGTTGCTCATGTTGGATCAAAGGTTATTGTCGTAATGGGGCACGAGAGCTGCGGTGCAGTTACCGCTGCGATGAGTGGTGGTGACAACGGCCACAACTTAAACCATTTGCTTTCGCATATTACACCCGCATTAGCAGCTTCAAACGGGAGTTCAGACGTGACAGAAGTCGTAAAGATAAATGCTAAAATGACAGCAGAAGAGTTAATGAGTAGATCAGATATTATTCGAGATGCTGTTAACGCAGGGAATGTGAAAATCGTTCCAGCTTATTACAATCTAGATAGCGGAAAAGTAGATTTTCTTTAATCTACAGGTACCCATATTTCCTCTTCAGAGGCCGGATTATCCGGACCAAAATATTTAGGCCCCATTATTTGAAAGTGGGGTCTTTCTGCAATTTGATGCTTGCTTTCAGGAATGACTTTACCGTAAATGGCCATAGCCATTTGAGCAAAATCGGCTGCTTTTCCTTTATAGTTGAAAACGGCATAGGATCCTTTAGGGATGATTAAAGATTTCATGCCATTGGGCAGAACATGACCTGCCAAGACTTCGATCATGGCCATAATTGTAAATTCGGAATGTGGATCAAATGACTTTTGAAAATGACCTTTCGAGTAGCTTTGAATAGCGAATAAATCACTCGAAATAGATTCTAATTCTCTTTTCCTCGGCATGAACGAAGACCATAATTCAACTGTTTTGTTTTGAGCAATTGAATTTTGCATGGACATTCCAATGAAATGCCTTGCACTCCAATCCCGAATTGTAAAAGAAAGATCCAAGTTGATCAGTACTGATGTTTTCCTCTGGACCAGCCTTTTTTCTCGAGATACTTTACCCCGTCATCTGCTGCAGGCTCTTCAAGTTGAGTTCCCATTCCATCGTTCCATCTATTCAAATAACCGAATAAAGCTATGACACCATGAATTTCAACTATCTCACCATCTTCCCAATGTTTTCGCATGTTCTCTGCAACTTCATCATTTACACCGTTGGGTAAAGAAGAAGCCGCTATAGCTAAATCAAAAGCTGCTCGTTCAGCGTCAGAAAATGCAGGATAGCTTTTATAATCCCAGATGTTATTGAGTTTGTCTTCTTCAGAACCATATCTTACAGCGGCTCGCACTGCGTGCGCTTCACAATAGCGACAACCCGCAGTCATGCTTGATAGATAGGCGATTTGTCTCTTTAAAGCGCTGGTAACACGACCTTTGTTTTCCATTACAGCTTGATTCATTTCTAAAAAAGCTCTTGCAATGCGCGGTCGGTGCATCATGGTAAATAAACTATTCGGTGTAAATCCCAGTGTCTCTTCATAGAACCGTGCCATTTCTTCTGTCTCATCGCTTGAATTTCGGTCTATTGGACTGACCATAGGTTGCTTCATATTACTCTTCAATTTTAGATCGCGAAATGTATAGATTTTTTTATTGGCTTTGAATCAAGGTCTCAAAAATAAACCACTAGAAGCGACATTTTCCCTTTTAACATTATGCGAACAATCTTTTGGAAAATTGTTCCGTTCTTCAAGTGAAACCATCAAATCTTAAACAATGATTAAGTCTTTTTTCTGGATGTGCTCTGGCGCAGACCCTGAGCTATTGTCCGAATCACCGCAATCTGAACAAATTAAGTATGCCGGAATAGGAGGTACGGTATTTTTTACCGCCCTTATGGCCTTCATCGCATCTTCATATGCCTTATTTACCGTATTTGACAGTATTCCAATCGCCATTGGTTTTGGACTTGTATGGGGGCTGCTTATTTTTAATCTCGATCGCTTTATCGTAAGTTCTATTAAGAGAAGAGACAATAAGTGGGATGAATTATTGCAAGCCGTTCCTCGAATCGTCTTGGCCGTTATCATTGCAGTGGTCATTTCTAAACCTCTCGAGCTAAAAATATTTGAAAAAGAAATAGATCGCGTTTTGCTCGAGCAAAAAAATGAAATGACACTTCAGAATCAGGAACAGGTCGGATTGATCTATGCAGAAGAAATATCAACGCTTCAGAATTCTCTGGACAAAATAGATGAGCGCATTGACCAAAAAGATCAAGAAGTAAATGCATTGTACGACACCTTTATTGCGGAGGCCGAAGGAAGAGAAGGGACGATGAAACTGGGTAAAGGACCAGTTTATGCAGAGAAAAGGGCAAAACACGATGAAGCCTTAACCGAATTGCGTGCTTTGAAAGAGGCAGGAGAAGAGCAAAAAGTACTTCTTTTGGAGCGCATGCGCGAATTGGAGCAAAGCGAGAAAGAGCATATCGCTCAAACCCAACCCGTAATTGACCGCTTTGATGGCTTGATGGCGCGCATTGGAGCATTAGGTGAATTACCTTGGTTACCTTCCTTCTTTATATTCCTCTTGTTTTTAGCAATCGAAACTTCACCAATTATTGCAAAACTCATGTCCAATGATGGGGAATATGATATAAAATTATATGAAAGACAAAATGAGGTCTTAATATGGGCAGAACAGAAGGGACAACAAAGAAAAGAGCTTTTGTTAGCAGATAAGGAGCTTAATAAACGTGTTTACACTTCATTGAAAGATGAGGATGAAAGCTATCACTATAAAAAGCAAAAGGCACGCGCTTTGATTTTTCATCAGGCAGATGCATTTCTTGAGAAGCAAAAGAGATTAACGGATTTAGGCTGATTTTGTGCAATAAAAAAAAGCGGCTAGGTTTGGAATTCTGGATGAAGTTTAAGGCCTAACCGCTCAAATCATAAAAATGATTACGTGCTCAGTATTGCTATTTGCGTATAATAATGAGACAAGGTTTCAATTTGGGTACTATAGCTATTAAATGGGCGATTGAAATTGTTTTTTAGCATCGCTAAGTTGAATGGTGATGGATAGCTGAAAGATGTGCGCAAAAAGATCAGCCATATTCGACTTTAGTCGTGATAATTTTTTTGACTCAAGCTGCTGAAATCAGTAAGAAGTAGAAATCTACTCCCATCCGTTTGTGGGGACATGAGTAATTGTTTAAATCGTTAAACTCCTTCCTTTAATAGAGCTTCAAAATTCCTGCAGAACGTAAGGGCATTTTCGGCAGTGAAACACAGTGGAGGTTTGCATTTGATGATGTTGTCAAAGGGGCCATCTGTGCTGCAGAGAATGAAGCGTTCCTTCATTTGGTTTTTTAAGAGTTGAGCCAATTCTGTGTCAGGAGAGATACCATCTTCTTTGACCATTTCAATACCAATGAAGAGCCCCTGACCTCTCACATCTCCAATACTTGGGAATCGCGACTGTATTTTCAAGAGTTCATTCTTCCAAATGTCACCCACTTTTCGGGCATTTTCTTGAAGCTTTTCCTCTTCAATGATTTTTAGTACTTCAGTGCCTACTGCGCAGGAAACGGGGTTTCCGCCAAATGAAGAAAAGAACTCCATACTTTCAGAATGGGCAACGCGTTCTGCGACCGAGGCTGTGCAAAGCACAGCAGCCATAGGATGGCCGTTGCCAATCGGCTTACCAAGAATCACGAGGTCCGGTTCAGTGCCATGCATTTCAAAGCCCCAAAAATGACTGCCCAATCGTCCAAATCCCACTTGCACTTCATCGCTGATGCAGAGAATTTCCTTTTGTTTTAAAAAGGGAACCAGAATTTTTAAATAATCCTTGGCCAAGGGAACCTGGCCTCCACAACCGCTAATGCTTTCAAAAATAAAGCAAGCTGGTCGAATGCCTCGATCGATGAGTGCTTCGATGATTTGTTTGGCCTCTTTTGCGTAGTCTTCTCCTGATCGACCATTGAATTCTTTCGGTAAAGGCAAGACGTGAATATTTTCTTGTCTTCCTTTTCCTCCTTTTCCATCGAACTTGTAGGAAGATATATCTACACCCAATTGGGAATTCCCGTGATAGCCATGCTTCAAAACCAAAACATCTTTGCTTCCCTTATATTTCATTGCCAATTTTACGGCAAGGTCTGAGGCTGCACTTCCGCTGTTCACCATAAACAACTTATTCAAATAGTTGGGGAAATAGGAGAGCAGTAGTTCCGAATAGCCCCCTAACAAATCAAAATGATAGCGTGTATTGGTATTGAGTTTTCGGCTTTGACTCGCAATGGCTCGGCTAATTCGCGGATGGCAATGTCCAACGTGTGGTATATTGTTGTATGCGTCCAAATAGGTGTTTCCTTGCGCATCGTACATATATTGAAAAGCTGCGCTTTCCATATGAATGGGCTCTTTATAAGAGAGACTGAGATTCTCGGAGAAATTCTCCTTTCTAAGCCTATGAATGTCTTTTGAATGAGAGCTTATCTTATCAAAACCACACGCTTCAAGAACTGCATCAGTAAATCGAAGGCGATTTAGTTTCAACCATTTGAAAAGTAAATCCCAAGCCGGCTTTTCGCTAATGAGGATGTATTCACTATCTGCATTTTTTTCTTTGGCCTCTGCGGAATTTAGAACGGAAACTGAAAGGCGTGCTGCAATGAGATCATAAAGCAGTAAGAGTTCTTTTTCTTTCAGTGGGAATTGTTCATTGCAGGCCTTGCAAAAAGTGGCGGCAACTTCCAAAATCTCTTCTTTGTCAAAGAGCAAATAGGTCAAGGCAATTGCAACCTCATTGATGAGAGGCGCATAGACCATGTCTCCAAAATCAATAATGCCTTTAATGTCATTATCCCTGCAAAGCACATTGTTGTCATTGAGGTCATTGTGGATAACAGACCATCTCAATTCCTGAAATTGCGGAAGAACTTCATGTTCAAATCGGTCGAGATAGAAATCTACGCAATTGGTTTGAATTGAATCTTTTATGCATGAGAGCTTCGGCCTATTTAGAAGACAATGTTTCAAGTCCCAGTGTATTGTTCTGGCTTCGATGACAGCATTTCTATATCCCTGAAAGGATTTTAGCAATTTCCCAACAAATCGACCAAAATTGCCAATCAATTCAAGATTGTGGATTCGCTCTGAAAGAAATTCTCCTGAAATAAAAGGGATAATCCTAGAAATTGATCCATCAGATTGCATGTGCATATCGAACCCTTCAAGGGCTCCGGGGAGATCATATGAAAGCCTCTTTTGAAGAAAAGCTATACAGTCAATTTCTGCTTCAACGAATGCCTTTTCAGAAGAAGGATACTGTTTGAGAACCAAGCTCTCCTCATCGCTTCGACTAATCTTGAAGTTCTTCGAATCGTAGCCTGCTAGTTGCTTTACGGAACAGGATTCTAGCCCATATGCTTTTAAAATAGCGTCCACAGCGCAAAGCTATACGCTTTGATTTATTATTCGCCCATTAGAGGTCGAATATCATACCTTTTCGTGCAATATTGAACCCTGCCGAGAGAACAGTTTGACTTTGTATTGAATGCTCATCTGCAAGTGGATTGGTATGGTTGAGATGAATGAAAAATATTTTGGATTTATCTTCTTCGCTTAAGACATTAAAATGCTCCATGCTCTCGATAACAAATGGATGGGGTATTTCCGAGATATCCCTTGCTACTTCTTCTCCATCATAGAAAGTCGCATCAAGAAAAGCATAATCAACTTTTTTCACTTCCTCGACAATATCTCGTTCCCATTTTTCCCATTTATCAATGTCCGGTATATAAAGAGCACTTTTCTTCATGCCTATAATCTTAAATCCAACTGTTTCAGAATATTCATCACGGTGGGGAACCAAGAAAGGAATGACGCTTAGCGGATGATATAGGTGAATCGTGTCTTGATCAAATAATTCCTTGATATCAATATTTTCAATTTCAACTAATTGGTTCCAGGGTCCATTGTTTTCAAGAAAATGACGCATTCTTGGCATTGCATAAACCGGGGCCCGATGGGCATTCATGGATTCTCTTCCTAGATACATGAGCCCGGCATAATGCCCAATATGTGCATGTGTCAGAAAAATTCCTTCCGGGCTTTGCTTGAATTGTTCTCCTCTCTTTTCAATGAGTTGTTTCATCTGAGAAGGAAGATCGGGTGAAGCATCAAAAAGATAATACTGGTTATTTCGATAATCCCGAAGTCCGAGACTCACTACATCCTGATGAAGAGCTGAATTTCCAAAAGCTTTTCTGCAGCAGGTTTTTTTGCATCCAGCATGGGGAAGGCCAGCGTCCTGAATTACACCTAGAACTTCTAATTCGATCTCAAATTCCTTTTCCTTAACCTCCTCAAGTTCCTTTTCCTTGCAAGAATAGAAGAGCAGTAGGAATATCAACAAGAGCTTATTCACCCTCTGAATTTAATGCAATTCTCTCTGCAATACTTCTGCCGGCAATAAAACTTTCTGTCCAGGCTGCCTGAAAGTTGAACCCGCCTGTGATCGCATCAATATTGATGACTTCCCCTGCTAAATACAATCCCGGAATTTTTTTACTTTCCATATGCTTGAAATTAATTTCTTTCAAGTCGACTCCTCCACAGGTGACGAATTCCTCTTTGAAGGTGCTTTTGCCATTGACATTAAATTGCCATCCACTAAGATCACTTGCCATTTGCTCGAGTTCCGAATTACTGAGGTCGGCCATGTTTTTTCCTTCGATTTGCCAGAGGGAAACCATTCTTTCCCATAACCTCCGGGGCAATTGAAAGGGCCTTAATTTTTTGACCTTCAATTTCCCATTTTCAGATTTGACCCTGTTCAAGTAAGCCAGACACTCATGTTCATTCTGGGCAATCCAATTGACGCTTATCTGAAAATTATAATCCACTGCATGCAATTCTCTTGCGGCCCAAGCAGACAGCTTAAGCACTGCTGGCCCGCTTAGTCCCCAATGGGTAATCAACAATGGACCTTGTGCATCAAATTGAGTATTCTCAAGTTGAATCTGAACCTGGACATTTGTGAGGGATAGCCCCATTAAACCATCCAGGAGGGCTGATTGAATATTAAAGGTAAAGAGTGAAGGAACGGGATCAATGATGCAAAGGCCCGATTTCTTTAGAACATCCCAGGCTTTGGGGCTACTTCCCGTGGTCCACAGAATCGACTTCGTCTGAAGGCTTGTATCCTTGTAGTTCAACTCAAAGAAGGTCTCCTTCTTTTTGAAAGACTGCACCTGAGCGTGATGTTCAATGTTAATGGAATGCTTTTGGCAAGCCCACAGAAAACAATCGATAATGCTTTGTGATGAGTCACTAAGAGGAAAGACGCGTCCGTCCTCTTCGATTTTAGTTGATACATTATTGTTTTCAAGCCATTCCATCATATCGCCACAAAGAAATTGATGAAAGGGTCCAAGAAGCTCTTTGGATCCTCGTGGATAGTGAGCGATCATTTCACTTGGAGTGAAGCAGGCATGCGTTACATTGCAACGACCGCCACCGGACACTTTTACTTTTGAAAGTAATTTATTGCTCTTTTCAAGAATGAGAATGGATGCACCGGGAAAATGCTCCGCTGTCTGAATCGCACCAAAAAATCCTGCGGCACCTCCTCCTACAACAACCAGATCATAGATCATTACATGAGAACACCGTCCTTGGCTTGTATTTTAGGAGGTAGATTATCCTCACCCAGCATATCGCGTAAATCTATTTCAATCGTTCGACAGAGTGCTGTCATGGGCACATCATTGACAAATCCTTCAAATGGATCTTCGCTGTTATCTCCAACGGCTTCCATCGTTATGAAGATCCAAGCAATCAAAACGAAAAAGGGAATCGTGAGCCAAGATAGATCATGCCCCATTTTCGAAAACTCACCAAGAAGGCCCCATGGAAGCAACAAAATAAATATCCATGTAAAGATGGAAGAGAAGTGAGCGTATTGGCGAGGAAGAGGCGTATTCTTGATACGTTCACATTTTCCTTGAAAAACATAAAGTTGTTCCAGCGTTCCCATCATTTCCATGTGTCGGAAATCTTCGATCATGCCATTTTCCATGAGCATTTTCAATTCTTCTCCCTGCGAACGAATTAATTGTGTGGCCGTATTCTTTGCGCGTCTGCACATGTCAACTTCCTTGTCTTTTATGATGAATTTACCTACTTCTTCTTTCCAATGAATTTCTTCGGGGCGATCTTCACCCAAGCGCTGAAGGTGCTTGCTTCTGTATTCTTTACTATGTGCAACTTTAGCTCTTAATTGCAGTCGCAAGGCATTCATCCAAGCCATATGCCGATATATGAGAATTTTGTGCATGTGATTAACATCCGCTTCACTCAAACTTCCATCTGTTTTGCGTAAAGTGACAAAACTCATTACCTGATTCCCCCATGTTCGGCTGTAATTAACAATTTGTCCCCAGATCTTTCGACCTTCCCAAAAGCGATCATAGGATTGATTGTTCTTGAAACCAATATAAAAGGCCACGGCAATACCAATAGTACTTAACGGCTGGAAAGGAATGCTGATATCTTTTCCTGCATGCTCTAAATTGTGATGCAAAAAGTAAACAATTGTTCCATAGAGGATAAAGAGAAATAAATTGAGCCAGGAAAATTTCAGAATGACTTTGAGTCCAATTCTTCGGTTTACATACATAGGTAAAAACTTAGATGTCGAAAGTACTAATTTCAGGAAATTTGCAAATCCCTGTTTTTCAACAGCTCAGAATATTCAGAAATAAACAGTATACTTGAGTGTTAAAATGACACTATGAATAAGGGAAAATTATTATTGATTACTGCCGTGGCCTCTTTAGGAGGTTTATTATTTGGATATGATACCGGAGTAATAAATGGCTCTCAATGGTTATTATCAGACTTTTTTGGCCTGGATATGAATGTCGAAGCAGATAAAAGCACTAAAGGGTTTATTGTGTCAAGCGCTTTAATTGGTTGCTTTTTTGGAGCTATCATGGCTAATTTTTTAAGCTCTGCTTTAGGTAGAAAGAATTCTTTGATTTGGTCAGCAATTCTCTTTACTATTTCTGCATGGGGGTCTGGTCTCCCAGAAATTTTTCCTCAGACTATTCCTATGCTCATTGTATTCAGAATAATCGGGGGTATAGGTATAGGAATTGCTTCTATGAATGCGCCAATGTATATAGCGGAAATTGCACCAAAGGAGCGAAGAGGTAATATGGTTACTTATTATCAATTGGCCATTGTAGTGGGCTTTTTCGTAGTTTTCCTTGCCACTTATTTTATAGGTGAATCTGGTGATGAATCCTATGACATAAATCGTGGTTGGAGAGTTATGTTTTGGTCTGAACTGGTTCCTTGTATTTTGTTTCTAGGCTTATTGCTATTAATACCTAAAAGTCCTCGATGGTTGGCATTAAAGGACAGAAAGGATGAAGCCTTGGAAGTATTAAAATCTATTGTAGGTGAAGATCGAGCAGAAATTGAATTAAATGAAATTCAAGAATCCCTTAGTTCGGAGAAGAAGAGCGAAAAAATTAGTCTATTAGCGAAAGGAATTCTTCCCATTGTTGTTATTGGTTGTATTTTATCTGCCTTGCAACAATTCACAGGAATAAATGCTGTTCTCTACTATGCTGCTGATATTTTTGAAAAGGCCTTAGGTTTCAGTCGAGATGATGTTCTATCAAGAAACATCTTATTGGCCGCGGTTAACCTCATTTTTACTTTTATAGCTATGGGAACCGTTGACCGATTGGGACGTAAGCCACTGATTTATTTAGGATGTATAGGAATGAGTTTAGGGTTTGCCTTAATGGCAATCACCTTAATGACGCATAACGTTGGATGGATTTCTTTGATTGGTTTGCTGCTTTTTGTGGCATCTTTTGCAATGTCAATGGGACCTGTTGTTTGGGTATTATTAGCTGAAATTTTCCCGAATAATATTAGAACAGCTGCTATGTCTGTTGCAGTCGCTGTGCAATGGGCTGCAAATGCTTTGGTTTCGCAAACTTTTCCTTTGGTAATGGAAGGGGAAATAAATAAAAGTGAACCATGGAATGGAGCACTTCCTTATGTGATCTTTATTGTATTCATTATCCTGATATTTTTATTTACCAAGAAGTATATTCCAGAAACCAAAGGCAAGTCACTGGAAGAGCTTGAGGAAGTCTGGAATTACAAGTCTTAACAGCCTGTTGAAGAGCGATTTTCTGTGCAATTGACTTTTTTATTCTTGAATGGGTGAACAAGAATGTGCATACTTAACGTCATTTTGACACTTTATTCGAAGAATATTCCTTACCTTTAAAATAAGGAAGAAATTCCCCCATGCTGGGCTTGATTTTTTAGTAGGAGAGGGACGCGATTTTCTTCAGCTCAAGGTCAAATGCTCAAGGAAAAATTGCATATATTTCATAATCATACATCCCATTTTATAGGGCTGATCTTCCTTGTATCATTATTCTCATTTTCATCCTTATCGGCTCAGACCTATTCTGGATCAGTGACTTTTGGAAATTCTGGACAATACAGTTTTGATTACGATGTAGAATGCGGGTCTCCGCCAAATACAGCAACATTAACGGTAACCTTTACCAGTTCAATTCCTCTGGGTTTGGTGCCTCAATTGCATTTGGGAGGAGGAGTGTTTGTGGGAATGTTAGGTTCCAATCCTTATTCTTATCAATTGACAGGATTGACCAATTGCGAGTTTAGTTTTTCGTTTTACATGGCCTACATCAATGGTGGCTTATATCAATCTCCGCAGCCTTTAACTCCTAACAATGTTCCTTTACCCGTCATTCTCTCGAATTTTGAAGTTCACCCGTATTCTGCAAATGCGGCTCTACTCGAGTGGCAGACCTTATCTGAGATAAACAGTGATTATTTTAGTATTGAACGAAGCATGACTGGCGAAGATTGGGAATTCCTTGGACAAGTAAAGGCAGGGGAGAACAGCGTGATACCGATCGCCTATTCTTTTGTTGATTCTCAGTTTCCTGCAGGGAGAGATCGTTCTTCTTATCTCTATTACCGCCTTAGGATGGTTGATTTAGACGGTACTTTTGAATTTTCTGATATTCGTTCACTGCGCATCGAGCAAGATCAAGCCAATCAACTTCATATATTTCCAAATCCCACCACCGACCTTCTTCAAGTAGATGTTGGTTCTTTAGGAATGAATGAAAAACTATTCATTGAAATCTATGCCCATACAGGTCAGCTACTTTTGAGCAAAGCATTCAATAATGCAGAAACCATACGCTTGGATTTAAGTTCTTTTCCTAAAGGACACTATCCAATTATTGTACGCAATGAAACAGCTATTCTCACAAGAAACAAAGTCTTGAAGTTTTAATTCTTCTTTTATTTGACTCTACGTCATTTGATATAGTCTTTTCCTTTTCATTATTGCTTTCGTATTATTGGCTTAAGGATTTAATGAAGTGTATTACGATTTAGAATTTGAGAAGATCAAGCAATTGATTGCATTGAAGAAGTATGCTCTTGCTAGAGAACGTCTATATATTTTACTCAAGACCGAACCCAATTCTTCTGAGATCTATCAAATAATTGGTGGCACGTACGCCAAAGAACTCAAGCATAAGGCCGCAAAAGAATACTTGGAAAAAAGCTTAAAGTTAGATCCTTCTAATAACAAGGCTTTAAATTATTTGGGCTCAATAGCTCTGAAAGAAGAACGTCATAATGAAGCGGAAGAATTGTTGAAACGTTCTTTAAGATTAGATCCTCAGCAAACGGATGCCCTAACCATACTCGCTCAAAAATATCTCAAAAGTGTTGAGTTAGAGAAATGCAATGAACTTTGTAATCGAGCATTGAAAATTGATCCGAACTATGTTGATGCGCTTTTATTGAAAAGTGCAATGCAACTTCTCAAGAATGAACATAAACCGGCACTGGAAACTGTTATGCTTGCATTGAAGCAAGATCCATCAAACTCATTAACCCACATAGCGCTTGCAATAACATTAAAAAAGTCAGGCAAAAAAGAAGCACGTGATCATATAAAACAGGCTTTAGCGAACTCACCTGATAACGCAGATATCCATCAAGGCATCCGTCAATACTTGAAGCAAAATTCTTTTGCTGGCAGATACATTTCTTTTACAGGATCAAAATTGGTCAAATCAAAGAATGGCTGTGTGCAAATTTATAGTGTGTTGAACGTATTAGGTTTTATTTTAATTGGATTTTGTTGTTTCATACTACCTGGTTTAGCGAGTGAATTCATCCTCTTCGGCATTTTATTCCTTTATGTTCCTACTGTGCTTTTCATTTTTGTTTCTGGACACTTATCAGGTGTGCTAATCATTCGAGAACCACTTGGTAGACTTTTGCTTTCAAGAAGAGAATTTATTTTGGACGCATTTTACTTGATCCTAGAATTGTCAGGATTGATTTTAATGATTGTCGGAATTACAAGCTTTATTGAAGACCAAAGCAACATAATTACATTAAATAGTGGAGCATTTCTTATTCACGCAGTTTTTGCTATCCGCTTAATTTTGAAAGTAAAAGACTTAAATTATAAAATTCTGTCTTGTGCGACTTCTCTGTGTTTTCTAATTTCTTTTAGTTCCTATGTTTTTTTGTCCGACAAATTCTTCTTTTCTATTCTATCATCTGCCTTTGCTTTTATGCTTTTAATGGTAATGGGAGCGGAAAGAAAATCTAATATAAAAAAGTGATCTGCTCAGAGTTTATGTATCATGCAAAATTTGATTCGTTGAAACTTGAATGTGATTTAAATTTTTCAATCAATGCTTGGGCCTCAGCTTCATCAATGTCTATGGCAAATATTACCGTTTTCATACCGTAATAAAATTTGAGGCTTGCACCACGATCACCAAAAATTCCATTTATTTTTTGATTGGACCAGTCCCAGGAAGGATAGTTTGAAGTGTGATCTATTTTTGAGATTTCATTTATTTCATAGGCCTTTTTTCTTCCAAGACCTCGAATAGATTTTTCTATACTCAGAGTTCCATTTTCAACTTGAATAATTTCGACTCCCATTAATTGCATTAGAATACTATAAATGGAAGCCAAACCTCCAAGAGTCCAAAGGGTGATCCAAAAAAGAATAAATAAGAAAGCAGGCCAAGGTCCATCAAAATTTAATAGTACTTTAATTACAATTTTCCCGATATAGAACCACGCACACAACCAAATGCTCATAAAAATATTGAGCACCCAATGCTTTTTCGCTGGAATTTCAATTCGCAGAAAATCTCCATTCTCACTGATATTTGCACGTCCTATTGCAGGGATTTCTATCATTTTTAGCCTTCGTTGGTGACCACTTGAATATACCCTAGGGTTCTTTTACATTAAGGATTTATTCAGCTGATAAGCTTAAAATAGGATTTATTTCGTCTCATATTGCAGCCCAAGCTGCGAAGGATCGGATAAATCAATCCAAAAAATGGAGGTAGGTTCTTCGGATTCCATTTGTCCATTTTGATTCTCATCGAGCTTGGCAAAGACATACATGAAGTCATTCGCAGCGTCATATTCCGAGTTCATCACTGAATATTCTTCGGGAATCAAGCGCGTTTGATTTTTACCGTTGATATCGAAGTGATAGAATCTTCTCAGGTCTTTGGTATTGATGAAGCCGTCACCATTCGAGTCTTCATCATAGACCGAAACCATATAATAATCGCGTTTGACAGGATTGAAATTCAAGGTGTCTTTCGAATTGGCTGGATAATAGAGGGTTTTGATCAATACTGGTCGGTTAAAAAATCGATTCTCACTTTTTGTTTCATGATTGAAATGTGAAATATTAATGAAATTGTAGCCGTACATCGCTCTGAATCCCGGCATGAAATTGCCGTTCCAATTATTGCCCTCTTTAAGGTCTCTATACCAATTCGTATGAAAGGCATTCGATCCAGTAAAAGGTTTATTGGTTTTTTTATCGTAATTGACTTTATATACCGGACTCAATCGATGATTGTCATCGAAGGTCTTGAGCACATTCCTCGGACGGGTTTCAAAATTGAGATCGCCAATGGGCAGTCCCACAATTTTATTTCCGCTTTCATCTTCGCTTATTTCATTGACCTGAAATCCCTTTTTCTCCATTTTATTTTCTGAGCAGGCAATCAGACACATTGCGAGTAACACGTAAATTATACTTTTCATGAATTCAATTTTTTTAGATTAGGAAATGTAAATAAGCACTAATACAAATGCCTCATTCACTTATTGTTTAATAATCTTGGTGGTTTTCGAAACGACCGTGCTCCCTTTCAAATGGGCATAGTAAATTCCAGAAATTAAATCCCTGAGTACTACGTTTTCGTTTTTTATTCCCTCCTCAATTTTTTTTGAAAATACCATTTTTCCCGAAGAGTTGTGTACGATCAATTGCACATTTGTGAATTCTTTTGGAATGGAATAACTGAATGTGAGTTCTTCTCGAAATGGATTGGGATATGCACTGAGGTGCAATACGGATTTCCTTTTTCTTCTTTTGTATATGGCAAATCCAGCTATACCAAAAAGCAATAATCCTAGTCCACCAATCGTCAAATTCTTGCGTCTGTTCTTTATACGTAATGCTTCCTGTGCTCTTAAATAGCGAATACTTTCTTCTGGTAGCGAATAGATACTCGAATGATCAGAAAACGTAAGTGTGTCATTGGCAAAGGCAAAACGGATAAGTCGATCCTCATCCCGAAAGTCATCATTGATTGAGCTATAATCAACTTGATATACAGATTTAATCTGTTCCTTAATGTTTAAATAAATTTCTTTCAACTTTTCTGCTTCATTGGTATAATAATAGAAGCCATCTGTTTCTTTAGCAATATGCTCAAGACGCCATTTATCTGCTCTTCCAAGTCCTATGGTATAAATGCTAATACCTTTGAAATTGGCTATTTCTATCACTTCATTGTACGTATGTTCAGAAGCGTTGTCGAGACCATCCGTCAAAGCAACGATCACAGATTTGTTTTTGCAATTAGAAAGTTTATCAATGCTTTCATACAAAGCATCGTAGAATGAAGTACTGCCTGCCGGTGAAACGCGACTTACAAAAGACTTTATTTTTGCAATCTCTGTGCTCAAAGGGTAGACCTGATCAACCTCACTTGAGAATCCGACAAAAAGAATTGAGTCTTTACTCTCTTTGATTTCATCAAGAAATCCATAAACTCCTTCCTTTGCATAATCCAGCGCCATGGTAAATGCATCCGGCATTGCTGCTCCTGAGAAATACTGATCTTGATAGGATGGAATAGAATCGGGCATTTGTGCGGGATTATCCACCATTGATCCTGAATGATCAAATACTAAACCGATATTGACTGCTTTGTCTTCAGATATATTCTTGAGACCATGAACGGGACAGTCGCGATAATTTTCTCTGACACGAATTTCAGATTTAGTCAACTGCCAAAGTGGTTTTCCAAATTCATTTTTGGCTTGAAAAACAACTGAGACATTAGGGAACGAGTCGGGATAAACAGCAATGATAGATAGCTCAAATACATTCTCGGCCGAAATTTCTGTGGGAATGGTCTCAACAACTTGGCCGTAAGAAGCTAAAGCCGAAAGAATGCTCAAAAATATGAAACACCTTCTCATGGTTTTATACTTAATGCTATCGCTAACTTGAAAGCTCATGTATTTTCAATCGTACTCATATTTATAAATAATCTTAATATCTCCTTGAGCTGATGAATTGTTCAATTCTTTCTCACGAAGAAGACCGTTTTCAAAATAACGATATGTTGTCACCCAAAATGATTCGCCAGGCCACATTCCGGTCACCCTTTGTTTTCGTATCAAGCGATCTCGTTCATCGTATTCAAATTTTGTATTCATTAAGTCGGAAAAGTTGATATTGGAGGAGTTATAAGATTCATCTTGCTCTGCAAGATCATGTGCCAAAATCCACGTATTGGTGATTTCAATGAGCTTGTCATTTTTGTAAATGAATTCATTCGTTTTATCAAACTGATCATCTTTTTTTGATATCAGATGTCTTTTTGTCAAGCGTCCATTTTTATATTCAAATTGATAGGTCAAGTGTTCATCTTGAGCAGAATTGATGATGTCAATGGTGTTAAGTTGCTTACCAGACCAAGAATAATTAACATCAAAACTTTCCATAGCCTCATGGCCTTGAATAGATTCTTTTTGTACCTGCCATAGACTATCATAATGAAAAATGGATTCAATCGTAGCTGAAGAATCAGGCCGTGTAATTAAAGGCCACTTAGCTTTTTCTTTTGATCTTTTTCTTAAACGATTATGTTCATCATAGAGGTGAGAGATTTTTACTACATCATATGACGGATTGATGATGGAGTCAATACATCCCAATTTGTTATAGTAGGAAATAATATAATCTCCTTGCAATTCTAAGGATTCATTATTCAGGTTGCGTTCCCATTTAGAGATTTTGCATTTCCGAATGCCATTTTTCCTTATTCCATGGAGTTGAGAAGCAACTGATGGGTTCTCGATGAATTCCATTTGATCTTCAAAAGACATGGACAATGTGCTTTCATCAAGAAGAGTTTTTTCAACACTTTCGGAAGAATTGCAACTTAGCATAAACACAATCACAATGCACACTAAATTGAGTCTCATTGAACAATCCTTCTATTAAGCAAATAACATTGTAATAGCAGAGATTTATTCGTCATCAATAAACTCAGATTATTCACCTTTCTAGGGTCAATTTCTGAGTGCTAATGATTTGCCCATTTGAGTTTAGAGCATTCAACAAATAAACTCCTGATGACAAGCCTGAGAGATCTAAATTCACGAGCTCATTTTCATTGGCATTGGAGCGCACAAGCACCAACTCACCCATCATATTCAATAAGTGAATCGCCTGCATTTCATGCGTAGTTTTTATGCGAACGATTTCACGGGCCGGATTGGGGAAAATCAAAAGAGCTTCGGATGAGGCATTGATTTCGTCTAAGTTGGTTGGATTGTCCAGCAAAGCCTGATGCGCATTGACACGACCATAACCGTAATAAATATCGAATCCTTGAATATCTTCTGCCGTGTCACCTACCTGGTCTTCAGCCGTATTCCGAATAATATTTCTCAAATCATCCGGACTTCGACTTGGATCTTGAGCCAAAAGCAATCCACAAAGTCCAGTTACAAGAGGTGTCGCCTGCGAAGTGCCACCCCAATAGGAATTGTAATTGGTATTTGAATTAAAGCTAATTCCGTAGATATAATGCCCAGGCGCAACGACATCAATATGATTGCCATAATTACTGCCGCTTGAAGAACTCCAGAAAAAGGGTGATGTGCGTTCATCATCTGGATTGGTTGAGCCCACTGCTATCGTATTTTCATATCCTGCAGGATAAAATGTCTGAATCGCATCTTCATTCATCATGCAAGCCACAATGGTAACTCCATTGTCATAAGCATAATCAACGGCTTCTTCCATGCTCGCTGAAAAAGAAGATCCTCCTACCGACATATTCATTACAGAAGCACCATTATCGACAGCATAATAGATGGCTTCGGTCCACCAAGAGTAAAATCCTGAGTTATTGGCATCGAGGATTTTACACGTCATGATTTGTGCATGCCAATCCACTCCTGCATAACCCAATTCATTGTTCGCATCACAGCCAATGATTCCAGTCACATTGGTGCCATGTCCATGATCATCCGTTGGGTCACTATCGTCATTCGCGAAATCCCATCCCTGCAAATCATCTGCATAACCATTGTTATCGTCATCAGAATTATTGTCGCTTTCATTGGGGTTATTCCAAAGCCGATTAATTATATCTGGATGATCCAATTTCAACCCCGCATCCAAAACAGCTATGATAATGTCTTCATTACCCTGTTCAATGTCCCATGCCAATTCCATGTCGATATCAGCATCTTCTGTGGCATTCGAAAGGCTAAATGTTCCGTCATTGTACAATCCCCATTGACGAGAAAAATGAGTGTCATCAGGAACGATTGGTAAAAACCCTTCCATGCCTCCTCCATTTCCGATGAAATTCGGTTCTACATATTCAAATAAGTGGGTGTTTTCATAAACCTTCACCAAATTCAGAATGTCTTGATCCTCTGTAAAATTGATCAAATAGCTATTTCTCATTTTTTTATGCCCGGTCAACGCGATTTCTTCAACGCCAAAAAGTGCATTTATTTCATCTAAAGTGCTTATCCCAAAATTCCCAGTTTCTGTGGGTTCGGCTTGATTAATGAGAGAAACATCTTTGAACTTAAGGATCAATTGGTCTTTGGCAAATGAACCTGTTTCTTGTGTGAAAATAGTTCCCCATAAAGAGAGTAAAAAGACAAATAGCAGTGTGCGTTTCATGGTGATTCGATTTAAATGTTTTAGTGTTTTGAATGTGTGTTTATGCTGTTGAATGTAGCATTTCTTTTCGAGGAATTCGAATGAACTTATCTGAATTGACACGCGATTCTCTAAATAGTTCAAAGCGAGAATAAATTCCTAAATCCCATTCAGTCAATGGTTTATAGCTCCGTTCATTCAAAACTTCAATAGTCTGCAGAAATAAATTTCGGATTCCCTGTCACAGAATTGTATTCACTAAGATAATACAGGTGTAGTGCTGCAAATTTTATCAAATTTTTAATTGAATAAGAATAGAGAAATGAAAAATATAGTAAACGGTTCTATGGCTCTCCTTTTAGTGTTTGGAGCCTGTCTTTTTACCTCGTGTGAAGAAGAGAATTTTGACGATCAAGAAATTATAACAGACCCCAATCCATTAACGCAGTGTGTCGAAGTCAGCAACTTGGCTTCTTGGTACGATGATGAGTTTCCCAATGGATATGAATTGTATCCAGGAGACGAATGTTGGGATAGCGATGACCAAGCGGGTACGGTTAGTGAAAATTGCGAATGTGTGGCAGAACCTGCCGATTACGATTGCCCAAATATTGAAGCTAATTATGGTGATCCATGTGAGACTCCAGCCGTGCCATTTGGTGGAACGGTCAATCAAGATTGTGAATGCGAAGGATCTTCAACGGGATTCGATTGTCCAAACCTTCAAGCCAATTTCGGTGACCCTTGTGAGACACCAGCAGTTCCTTTTGGTGGAACGGTGAATCAAGATTGCGAATGCGAAGGGTCTGCGATAGACTACGATTGTCCAAATCTGCAAGCCGATATAGGTGATGCCTGTGTCAACGTGTTTGGCATTCCTGGAGTGGTAGACGCAAACTGCGATTGCGATGTGCAAAATGGCGGAGGTGTAGATTGCCCCGGCCTTGGTGGTGATGTAGGTGACCCTTGTCAAGGCGGTTGGGGAATCATCAATCAAGATTGTGATTGCATCGAGAATAACCCAGCTACTATTTGTGACGAAGTATCCAATTTGGCTTCATGGTATGACCAAGAGTTTCCAAATGGATATATCCTTCAAATAGGAGATGTATGCTGGACAAGCCTGGATGAGCCAGGAACGGTAAATGAAAATTGCTACTGCGAAGCAGATTAATTGAGAATGATTTGAGAGTTTGGCACACAGTTATTGTGTGCTGAACTTTTTTAAAGAGTGCTTAGAAAAGAAGTAATAGAAGGCTGTTTAAGAGAGGATGCAGAGTCACAAAAGACTTTGTACCGAGAGTTGTTGCCTTATCTGAATGGATTATGCGGGAGATATTTAAACGATACCTCGCACAGGCAAGATATTCTTCAAGAAGGATTCATACGCATCTTTCAAAACCTAAGCCAATTTGATGCAGAGAAGGGAAAATTTCATTCCTGGGCAAGCAGAATTGTCATCAACCTCTGCCTCAAACACAATAAAAGAAGCCTGAGTTGGTTCGTCAGGGAATTGAAAGAATCGGATTCACCCGATTTCAACCCAGAGGTAGTCGATGCCCTGAGTAACGAGGAACTCATTCGCTTTTTGAAACAAATGCCTGCCAAGTATTACGAAGTATTTAACCTTCACATAATCGATGGGTATTCGCATGAAGAGATAGCGAAGATTTTGAAGATTAAAGAAAACTTGAGCAGAAAGAGACTCAGCAGAGCGAGAGAATGGATTAAGAAAAAACCCAAAAGTTTGAACGCATTGCTAGGTGATTATCGATTTTCAATAGGATAAAAGATGAATAGATTTGAAGAAGAAATAAAGAATAGATTGTTTGGGTACTCCAGCTCGAAAGGGGTAGATGAAGAAGCATTATGGTCTTCTGTATCTGCGGGAATTCAATCCAGTGGCAAGGGGAGAAGAACACCCTTCATTTGGTTGCTCTCTGGAATGCTCCTCCCTTTTGTTTGCCTATTTGGCCTTATACCAAATGACTCCACTTCTGTACACTATACACCAAGAACAGTACAAAACACACTCAATCTTGTGGAGAATGAAGAAGACAATGTCCTTCTTGCTTCTCAGTTTATACCGGTGAATAATCTTTCCAAAAACGAAGGGCTACGCGAGCATTTACCTTTGAATGGAAAAGAAGAAATTCAAGCACAGGGAAATACAACTTCGGATGAACATTCAGATAAGCCAAATGCCAAGACCAAGAGCACAAAAGTAACTTCGGAAAACAATAGTGTAGAAGATTCGCAAAAGAATGACCCATTCAAAAGTAGGGTGAATGCAAGCGTTTCGGTGAACCCATTTCAGGAAACGAAGAGAAGTACCTTCTTAGAAGACCTTGCACGAAACCCTGTTGTCTCATCTCAGATTAGGAATGAAAGAGGGGATTTGGCGCTCTTGGATACGCGATTTGCTTTTATTGAAGGCCCTGTTTCTCAATTAGCAGTCTTGCCTTCATCACAGAATTTGCTGGCGGTCAGTGACCCTTTATCCTTTAGCTTATACGGTGGATCGGTTTACGAGTCCAGCAATTTTAAAGGAGATGCCACATTCTCAGACTCACTGAATCAAAGCATTTTTGCCGATGACGGTTATCGTTTCGGACTTGCCATGACTATTAAAAATGGAAAAAATTGGAACCTGAATGCCGGTGCCGAGATCAGCAATTGGCAAGATCGATTTGAAAAGAAATTCATAAGCGATACCACGGTGATTGACAATCAGAGTGGTGACTTCGTGGATGCGCGAAAAATTCGAAGTGTTCGGCATTTTAATAAACATAGCCTCATAAGCATTCCTGTTGAATTTGAACTTTACAAAGATATTTCGCGATTGCGATTGAGTTTGGCCGCTGGAGCGTCTTATTCCTTTTTCATTAATCAAAGAGGAAGAGGCTTGAACGAAGAGCTGAGTTTGATTGATTACGATAACCAAAACAAGCGCTACGGAAATTTCTTCAGCTTTCGTGCTGCTCCTGGTATAGGGCTGAAGCTGAACGATAAGCTATTAGCGAGTGTGGTTTATGGATTAAGTATTCAGTCAAGAGAGAATCTTTCTTTCAGCAATATCAATAGTCAATCGATCGCACATATGCCCGCTTTGCGTTTGCAGTTCAAATACTAGAAAAACTCTTTGCATTTCATAAGATGAAATAAATAGTCCTGCAGGTATGGAGCATACTGCAGGACTCATTTTCTATTCTCACAAAGATGGCGAGTGTATTTTCAATTCATCAGTTCCGTCCGGCCATGACACCTCCATCAATGTCCCAAATGGCTCCGGTTACCCATGCGCTTTCATCCTTAAGCAAGAAGTGAATCGTCTTCGCAATTTCATGAGGTCGTCCCACTCTTCCAATCGGATGAAAAGCATTGAACCCTTGCAGCGTTTCTTCAATCTTATCTTCTTCAATAAAAGCTCCATAAATTGGCGTAACCACAACTGCTGGAGAAACGGCATTCACCCGAATATTAAATTCGGCCAATTCCATCGCGAGATGTTGTGTAAGGCTGTGTAATCCTGCTTTGGCCATCGAATAAGCCGAAGAAGGTGTTGCCTTAATGGCCTGCTTGGCCCACATGGATCCGATGTTTACAATCGATCCTCCACCGGTCTCTTTCATGAGGCGCGCAACAGCTTGAGTAATGAAGAAAAAGGACTTATTGAAATTGTGGTAAATGTCATAGTCTTCATGAGTGTGGTCCAAAAAAGACTTCGGGCTAAAATAACCCGCAGCATTAACCAGGTATTTTACATTAGGTGCATGAGAAGCTAAATTGTCGATGAAGTTCTGTACAGCATTCGCATCGAATAAATCCAGTCCAATGCATTTTACATCTCCCCATTGCGAGAACCCTTCTTTCGTTTTGTCAAGATTCTTGTTCGGACGACCCACTAAGATGACTTCCACTTGATCTTTCAATAACAATTCTGCGGTGGCTTTTCCCATTCCTGTTGTGCCACCTATTATAATAGCTTGTGATTTCATTCTGAATGTATTTATGTTCAGCACAAAGCTAGCCCAGTCCCAGGGCTAAAAGTGGTAATTCAGGGACGAAGAATGGTAAATTAGAGCATCTTTTCCCGAAATTCTTTTGGGGTCAATGCCGTCTCTTTCTTGAAAAATTTCGTGAAGTACGTGGCTTGGTCAAAGCCCAAATCGTACGCGACCTCCTTGATGGATAGTTTTTGATTGGACAACATCCTTTTGGCTTCGAGAACTTTTATTGATTTAATCAAAGCAGCAGGAGTCAATGCGTAGTGCTTCTTGCTGATCTTGGTCAGCTTTTTAGAGGACAGATGCAGCGCATTTGCATAATCATCAATGCTCAAAGATTCGGCAAAATTTTGTCGGATCAGTTCTTTGAATTGCATCATCTTAAGGAAGTCGCTGTCCGGTTCTAAATTTAGCGCTGAATGGTTTTTCTTTATCCGTTCAATCCGATACAAGAACGAGAGAAATTCATGCATCAAGATAGCTGCATGGTTTTCTGATTTGGCCTCTTCTTCTAAAGGCATCTTGGTTGAAAATGATTGAATCATTTCGGCTTCCTTTTTATTGAGGTGAAGAAAAGGTTGATCAATTTCATTAAAGAGAGTAAGCGCAAAGCGCGAAAGTAAATCCAAGCTGAGTTTGGCAATAAAGGAGTCGTTGAAATGAAAGAGAAAACCTTCGTTTTTAGATCCTTTGCAGAAATGATGCACTTGATTCCGATTGATTAAGAAGAGCGTGTTTTTGGGGTGCTCAATCACCTCATAGTCGATGTAATGCTTTCCCTTCTCGGGAAAAAATAAAATTTGAAAAAAACTATGCCTATGCGGAACAGAGGCCTTTTCTAGATTTCTTTGAACGTAAGGAGCCAGATCTTTTACTTCGAAGTGCAGCTTGGAATAATCGTTTTTATGGAGATCGTATTTTTTCATTTCATCAGGATCTCAATTGCTTTCTCCATGCTCTCGTCAAGGGTGATGGTCGATTGCTCGACATTGTTTTTTGGAATGTACAGTTCTCGTGCTCTTCCATCGATGTGATACAATTTTTCTAAAATGACTTTATAGCCAAATGACTGATGGGAAAAGCGAAAATCGAAATCCGATCCGGCAAGTCTTTTCATCTCAGTGCCAACAATTTCAGCGCGGTTCATGGCATCGAAACCAATGGCCATGCCTTCGCCCATACTTCCTGTCCATCTTCCGACAAGAACAATGAGCGGTTGTGTATACTGCTTTGCCCTCGGACTGACCATCTCCATCCAACTTCTGACAATGGGCATGTCGGCTTCGTAGGATTCAATATACATGTGCTTTTGATAGGGAAGTTCTTTATCGATAAAGCGTCCCATAATTCCCTTAGCCACATAGGTATTGCCTCCATTATTCGTATTGCGCAAATCCAATATGAGGCCTTTTGTCTCCGATAAATCATTCAGGGCTTTGTCGAATGCCTGTATGAGCTGATTGTTTCCCAAAGAATTATTGATGCGGATAATGCCGATTTCCTCTTGCACGGCCGAGCTTAAAAGTTCCTTGCTTTGGTGATAGCTCAACCGATCCATATCCAATTCAATTTCTTTTCCGCTTTTGAGACGCAAGGTCAAGATGCGCGGTTCGCTGTATTTTCCAGCCAGTACTTTATTGGCAATCCACGTTCTGATTTCAAGATGCTTTTTGTCTTGACAAAGTGAAGGAAAGGCTTCGATCTGCTCATTGAATGCTCTGCCATTCAATGCGATGATTTCTGCGCCAACAATATCATCTGTCAAATTACTCAATTGGCTTTGCCATACATTTTTGATGTAGAAGCCTTTAACACTGGGTGCAACATAGAAAGGGGAGGACAAGCGATACGATTCTTGGATATTGGTCGAGAGCGAGATATGGCTATCGTAGAATTCATTTAAGAAGTACTCAAAGAAAAGAATAACCTCGCTTTGGTTTTGAAGTCCGTCTATTTTGGCGCTGTATTTTTCGCGCAGACAATCCAGATCTATTTTTTTCTCGGAGAGATAGACATAGCGCGTTGTCATGTCCTGTAAGATTTGATTGAAGTCCTCGCGAATTTTGGCGGTATCTACTGCACTTTGCTGCGCATGGCAAGGCATAAGCAGAAAGAAAAATGCAAGGACAAAAAGGTATTTTATCATTGATGGCTAAATCGTTTCGAAATGTACGGAATGTGAGTGGCAATTTTCGAATTTGTCTTCGAATTGAAAAGAGAGAATGCACTTCTCAGCTGTTCTATAAACGTGCGAAGAGTTTAGTAAGTACTAGTTCAACTTTAGGAATCCATCAGCCTGCAATTGCCATTTTACGAGGGTTTTATTATTGGTGTAGAATCCAGTGTTACCGTCAAATTCATGCTCCCAATAGGAGAGGATCTTTTTTTTAGGATCGTAGCGGAGTTCAAACTCTTGCGACCTATTGGCTCCAATGAACAGGTCCATCTCTTGATCAAATGCGGATTCCATTTGTACAAGCTCTTCATTGATTATGCTGAACAGCCTGGCTGAGGCATAGTGCTTTCCTCCACAACAAGAACCTTGTCCGAGTATCAGATAGGTGGGCTCATCGTTGACCTTAAGGCTGTGCAAATGGGAAATGAATATTTCTGTTCCGGATTCTTCGTGGTTTTCGAGATCGACATATTTGATGCTTCCTGAATCCGTTTTGAATTGAGCAAATGTTGCAGAGCAATAGCAGCAACCTCCGTTGCGTTCGTCCCAAGAGTAGGTCTTGATAATACTATCTGCGCTGAAAAGTGTCCTCATGTATTTAGATAGACTGTCATAGGGATTCCTAAAACTTTGAGGATCTTCTATTTCCTTGATGAAGCGCTTTCTCACAAAAGGCAGCATGTGATAGGCCAATTCAAAATCGGCTTGGTGAAAAAGGGAGAAGGTAGAAGTCAAGAATTCATCGGAATAAGAGTGCTGGTCTTGACCTGAGAGATGGAGTAGGGAAGAGCTGAGCAGAAAAAATAGCAGAATGTGCACTTTCATTCCATAGATAAGTTGAGGGACAAACTTTTTCATGTGTAATAGTCTTTTTTTCCAATTCCAATCGTCCAGAAATGCAAAGATATTTTGAGCGGATGCAGTCTGACTTTCTTCATGCTAAATCTTTCTAATCATTTTTTTCCATTCGTGATGCGTACGCATCAATCCATAAATGACCGCAAAAAGACCACCGAACATTGCTCCCCAAATAGAGCCTCCGACCCAAGCATAGGCTGCTCTAGGCAAAGATGCTTCGGGAACGCCAATAAAAGCGTTGTCATACATTTCGGGCAATGTAAAAGCAAGAAGGATCGCTATGAGACCACCTGTTATCCATGATGTATAAATGGTGAAAATGATTTTGTTCACTTGTTTCTTTGCGAAATCCCACGCGGCTTTTTTGCGCGTTATGATAGCAAAGCCAATGGTGAAGATCATACCCAAGATGAATCCATATATGAGACCTTCAAACAATCCTTGAAAAATGGCGGCTATCCCAATTCCCTCGAAATCCCAAGCCATAACGTTTCGAAAATATGCTTCACTTACTCTGCCATTTACTGCATTTGTAGTGGCACCAATGGCTCCTCCAATGCCAATCATAAGTAAGAATAAAAGGATCAGATTCACTGGTCGCTTGGGATGATAGCTGGGTGTTGTGTCGAGTAGTGGGATGTCTTCCATTTTTGATCTGCTGAAGCATAGGTGATCGCATAAAAGTAAGACTCCTTATCTTTTGTGTAGCAGATTTAATCAGAAAAAGTGTTAAGCTACCTCAGTCCGCGTTCACGTTCTTGATAGGAATAACATCATTAAAATTTATATGCAGTTCTCCGTCTATGCTATATGTCGGATTGCTCATTTCAAATGAATCGTTTGGCATTTCAAATGCGATGACTGCCAATTGCAAATGAGGGCCGTTTTCAAAATGCAAGATGACTTCAAGCGGGAAATATATTTTTTCACCAATGGCTTCAAATTCCTCATTGATATCCTGATAATATTCCCATTTGATTTCTACATCCTGAATAGCCGATTCCAATAGAACTGAAATGCCTGGAAAGGTATCATTCTTGACCTGAACATAGTTTGGACTTAAAAATTCCTTGATGTGCTTTTGCATTGAATAGGCAAATAGGGTTTCATCGTAATTCCATCCCCATCCAAATCCTCCATGTTCTAATTGGATGTGTATACCGCCATCAAAGAGCCAGAAGGCATCATTATTGAAAACATAATAATCGGTATTGATATTAAAGACTTCAATGTTCAAGATTTTTCCTCTGATTAAATGCTTTTTTAACTGTTGATCATGATCCGCTATATTTTGTTGATTCAAGGGGCTATTATTTTGGAATACAAGCCAGCCAAAATATCCGAGGGATTATTCAAGTGGACTTATAGATTCTTTCTTGGAATTGCGTTCAAGAAAGAAAGGGACAATGCCCGTCAAACAAAAGAACCATATCGTGTCATAAAAATAGTAGGTCAGATTTTCGTTAATGCTTTCAAGAAGATACATAACAAGACCTGAAAGAATAAGGAAAACCAAGGAGCTGCCCAGAGCTGTGGTTATATTTACCTTTAAATAGTAAGCTAAAAACCAACCATAGAGCATTACAAGAACGACTGGCAAGGCAAATGCGAATATAGGAGCAAGCAATGCTAGAAACCAACTCAATTCGGCCAGTAAACCAATAATTAGCAGAATGAGCATTGCGAGGACTAGAGTTGATAGGATTAATGCTCTAGGAGTAATTGACTTTCCTGTCCGAATAAAGATATTAAGGGCCAATGAGCCATTAAGAATCAATGACACTGTCAATAAATAGAACCACTTGCTGGTTTGGACTTCATTTAATCCACGAATCGAGTTCAATAATCCAATTCCCATATGACCTTCGTAGTTGAATTGAATGTTCGCTGAAATCCAGTTGACCAAGCACAGAGAAATTAGTGAAGAACATATTCCAATCAAGAGAATTAGTGCTCTGCTATTTCCGATTTTAACTTCAGACATATTCTATTCTTCTTCTCATGTTCATCGCTCTTTAGCAGTTTGAAACCATCTTATTTTGCATAGACAAATATGCACTTTCAAATTCAAGATCAAGAAATAGCAGTCTCATGATGTAAAAGAATTCACACACTAGTCAGGAATTCCATAAAAAACTACAGTTCTTCAATATGACAAAGCTATCTGTATAACTGAAAAACCAATCCAAATTACCGATTGTTGAAACATTGAGCGTAACGTTTTGTCAGAAGGGTGTTGCTGCACTCAGTTAAAAATGCCTTCCAATTCATTGAATTCTATTTTTTTATTAGCTCGCCTTTCTTGTAGCTTTCTTTTCGAATGAGTTCGCTATTCAAATCCCATTTTTTTAATGTGCCGTTCAGTTGCCCTTGAAATAATCGATTAATTTTAATAATACTCAATAAAAAACAATAGAGTGGATACATTACACTCGTGTACATTAAAAGTAATAACCAATTAAATTGTAGTAGTTAAAGATCATCAGACAAATTACTATGCTGAGTATAACAAGGCTCATATGAAGCTTGTTGAAAAGACTAATTGACTGATTCAAATAGAACTTGAATGTACTTGATAGCCCTAAAGTGCTAAATAAAATTCCAATTATTGGGAAAGTGAAAATTAAATAAAATATTGGAGGAAGGCCATATCTAGGATTTCCACCAGAGGTCATTGCGGCTAGCAGGGCAAAGAATAGAGTTAATGAAAATATAGATAAACCAAAATACAATTTTGGTTTAGAGATTATTTTTGATTTAAAATACCTAATCACCCAAAGGATTAGACTTAAAACAAATATTAGAAAACAAGCAATCAATAAATTTAAATGGAGAGAAGGTTTTTCTATTGAACTTAATTTTCGATATGTGGCATAGCCTGAAGTGAAATAGCTACCTTTTTTATCAACTAGAAATTTTATTAAAAAGTTCTTTTCATCTCTTTGAAAAAGTAAATCGTCTATTTCAGTATAATTTTCTCCACCAATCAGCAGTTTGCCATTATTATTCTCAACATTGTAAACATCTCCAAATAAGTATGAGAACAATCGTTCAATGCTAGCTTGACCATCATTCATATATTGGTATGTACCTGTCAAGGATTCTAAATTGCTTGAAGATGTGTGAGAACTAGAAGTTAAATTTCGTTCCTTTCCTTTTAATTGATTAACAATGAAATCCCTTATCTTATATTTGAGTTCGAAGGCTTCATTATTATTTGATGCAAAAAAGTAGCCAAGATTTGATTCTGGAAATAGTACAACAAGGCTTTCAATAGCCGTGTCATCGCCAGCATGAGCGACATAATTTACTCCTTCACTGGTCCCTACTTTCCAACCCAAACCCTGTTTTCTATTCATTAATTCATGATAATAAAAATGAGGTTTAAAAGCCTCTTGTATTGTTTCTGATTTTAGAATTTGTGTGTCGTTATACAATCCATTATTCAAATACATCTGCATGAAATGATTCATATCATTCGCAGTAGTCTGAAACCCTCCGGCTCCTATTTGATTGGTATATTTCACTCCATAGCTATTATCTAAGAATAAGTTTCCATTGTCATCTTCCTTCCACTTATAACGAGTCATCATATTTTTAATGGATTTGTCTTCATATGCAAATCCAGAATTTTGCATACTTAATGGGGATAATACATTCTTTTCAAGATAATCATGATAAGACGTACCAGAAACGTTTTCTACTACATAGGACATTAATACCATTCCCAAATTTGAATAGTTGAAGTATTTTCCTGGTTCCCAAACAATTGGCGGAAGTCTTTTCTCAAGGTGAGCGCGCAACGATTCTAATTCATTAAAGCTGCGTGCTCCACTTCCAATGGAATAATCATCAAACCCTGCTGTATGTGTTAAAACATGCTTTACAAGTACAGGAGTATCAAATGGGTTTTCAATTTGTACATCGCCAATCAGTTCAGATACAGGTTGATCTAGTGCAATTTTACCTTGCTCAATTAATTGTAGGATCGCAGTAGTTGTAATTAATTTAGAAACTGAAGCAACCATAACATTTGTCTTAACTGGATCAAACGCAGTTTGTGTATCAATATTTGCTAAACCGTACCCCTTAGAAAATAAAATAGAGTCGTTTGATACTATTGAAACTACAGCGCCTTGAATTGGTTCTTCTTTATTCAAGTAAAAATCAACAATAGAATCAATGGATTGATTGATGTCTTCTAAAATAAAAGGTTCAATGACAAGCGAGTCTATACTCCTTGGATCTGACTTTTGGCTGAAAAGTGTTAAAGTCAGAAAAGAAAGAGTAATCAGTAAAGTGTAAAATTTTTTCATGGTATAATTCTGAAGAATTGGTCTATTAATTTTTGAGTATGAGTGGATACTTCTTTTACAAAAGAAGCATGTTAATAGATATCGATTCCTTTTGAACATTTTAGCGGTTGATTCAGGTTAATTATAAAGAAAGGGAAGAAGTCAGGAAGCATCTACTTCTAACTTCTTTATGATGTGTTTTACGCTAACAAGCCAATTTTCCTTTAATCGATTGATTGCAGAAGAGATATTTCCCTTTCTTATGTATTGAATAATTTCATCGTGCATTTTGATTGATGTTTCATTATTCAGTTCATTCCAAAATGCATATTCATAAATACTTATTTGAACACGCAGATTTGATATTATTTTAATCGCAAAATTGTTACTATAGTTTTCAATAAGTTTCTGATGAAACTGTCTATCGAGTTCTAAGATATTTATGGTTTTTCTTTCTTTTGAAAGTTTTGTATTGATCTCAATCAATTCTTTTAATTGGTGATCTGTGAAGCTTGATTTTTCTAATGCATGACTCTCCAATATTGCCATGAGCTCATAGATTTCTTTTGCCTCTGTTGACGATAGTCCAGAAAGGAAAAACCCTCTATTTGCAATGTAATTCACAATTCCTGACTCTGATAGTTGTGTTAAGGCTTCACGAATTGGTGTGACACTGACGTCCAATTCTTTAGCTATTCCAGGAAGTGACAAACGTTCACCAGGTTGATACTGTCCAGTTAGGATGTGTTTCAATAAAATCTCCCTGATTTCATTTTTAAAAATAAGTTTATCCATTGACTCAGAAATTATTA
>JBCCIF010000017.1:0-43707 GCA_039028335.1 Bacteroidota bacterium | reverse complement strand
AGCATCACTGAGTTTAAATGAGACTGCTTTTGATTGTACAGAAGTAGGTGCCAATACGGTGACTTTAACCGTTGAAGACAACAACAGCAATACATCAACCTGCACAGCAACAGTGACCGTTGAAGACAATGTCGATCCTGTGGCTACTTGTCAGAACATTACGGTGCAATTAGACGCCACAGGAAATGCGACCATTACCACAGGAGATATCAATAATGGATCAAACGATGCATGTGGAATCGCATCACTGAGTCTAGATGATACCGCTTTTGATTGTACAGAAGTAGGAGCAAATACAGTGACCTTAACCGTTGAAGACAACAACAGCAATACATCAACCTGTTCAGCAACAGTGACCGTTGAAGACAATGTCGATCCTGTGGCTACTTGTCAAAACATTACGGTGCAATTGGACGCCACAGGAAATGCGACCATTACCACAGGAGATATCAATAATGGATCAAGCGATGCATGTGGAATCGCATCACTGAGTTTAAATGAAACTGCATTTGATTGTACAGAAGTAGGAGCCAATACGGTGACCTTAACAGTCGAAGACAACAACAGCAATACATCAACCTGCACAGCTACTGTGACTGTCGAAGACAATGTCGATCCTGTAGCGACCTGTCAAAATATTACTGTACAGTTGGATGCAACTGGAAACGCAAGTATTACAACAGGAGATATTAATAATGGATCAAGCGATGCCTGTGGAATCGCATCACTGAGTTTAAATGAGACTGCATTTGACTGTACAGAAGTAGGTGCCAATACGGTGACTTTAACCGTTGAAGACAACAACAGCAATACATCAACCTGTACAGCAACAGTAACCGTTGAAGACAATGTGGATCCTCAAATTTCTTGCTCTTCGAATATCACAGTAAACAATGATATTGGAATTTGCGGTGCTGTGGTTACGTTCACAACACCGGTAGGTACAGATAATTGTGCTGGATCAAATACGGTACAAACTTCTGGTTTGGCATCTGGCGCTACATTTCCTTTCGGAACAACAACGAACTGCTTTGAAGTCACGGATGCTTCAGGAAATACAGCTTCTTGTTGTTTTGATGTTACTGTAAATGATATTCAACCAACGATTTCAATCTCGGATGAAACAGAAGACGAATCGGTTGGAAATATGATATTTACCGTGTCTTTAAGCACAATTTATTGCCAAGATATAACGATAAATTATAATACGAACGGACTCTTAGCCACTGATCCGAATGATTTTACGGGGGTAACAACTGGTACTTTGACAATTCCTGCTGGTGATTCCACAGGAACGATTTCAATAGCCATTATAGATGATAATATTGATGAGGGCACTGAAGATTTCGAGTTGAATTTAACATCGAGCACTTTAGGGTCATTTACCGATAATCAAGGAATTGGAACAATAGATGACAATGACAATGCACCGCAGATCAGTATTTCGGATGTTTCTGTTTTGGAAAATGCGGGAACTGTAGATGTAACGATTTCCTTATCGAACCCAAGTGCAGTTGATATCGACCTTGATGTCTCTACTTTGGATGTTGAAGCGGTCGATCCATTTGATTATGACGAAATAACTACGACAACTGAAACTATTGCTGCGGGAGCAACAAGTTTGACGATTACATTGACCATAAACGATGATTTACTCGATGAGATAGACGAAACTTTTGAAGTTAACCTAAGTAATCCAGTGAATGCCACAATTACTGATGGAAAGGCAATTGTTACCATTTTAGATGATGATGGCGCACCTACCTTATTTATCGTTGACGAAACCTATAATGAAGGAGATGGTTCTGTAACTTTTACGGTCGGGCTATCTAGTCCTTCTGGTCAAACAGTACTTTTTGATTTTGGTCAAACAGGAATTACTGCAACACAAGGATTGGACTATTCAATATTTAATGGTACCAATGTTTCTATTTTACCTGGAAATACGACAAGAACAATAAGTTTTTCAATTATAGATGACGTATGTAATGAGTTTGATGAGACGTTTGAAATAAATCTCACTAATCCTGTCAACGCAACAATCTCAGATGGTCTGGGTGAGTATACGATTTTGGATAATGATCCAACTCCAGAGGTTTGTGTGAGCGATGCATCTTTTGACGAATCTGCTGGAACAGTATTGGTAGAATTTACCTTGAGTTCGTATTCTTGTTTGCCGGTTACTGTGAATTATTCTTCTTCGGATATTTCAGCAACGGCCGGTGCAGACTATAGTGCAGTTGTGGCTGGAACGCAGGTAATACCAGCAGATACTTTGATCTTTGAAGCCGTGATTCCAATTACGATTCAAGAAGATGCTCTAGATGAAATTGACGAGACTTTTGATGTAAGCATTGACTCAGCTACAAATGCTATTGTTGGAGCTTGTTCAGGTACATTTACAATACAAGACAATGATGCGACACCATGTTTGAGCATAGATGACCCTTCAGTTGATGAAGCAAATGGTACAATAACATTCACGGTTTCCTTAGATGCAATCAGTGGTCAACAAGTTGGTTTTTCTTATTCTTTAAATGACATAGGGACTACGGCCGGATCGGACTTTACAGATCCTGGCTTGGTGACATCATTTATTGCTGAAGGAGATATTGATACGACAATAGTAATCACAATTACAGATGATCTATTGGATGAAATTGATGAGACCTTCGAAGTCAATTTGAGTGCACCATCAAACGCAACAATATGCGATGGTCAAGGAATTGGAACCATTCAAGACAATGATGCTACTCCATGTTTGAGCATCGTTTCAGATCAGGTGATCAACGAAAATGCAGGTACAGTTACTTTTGATGTGCAACTCGATGCACCTAGTGGTCAACCTGTTGCTGTGGACTATGTATTAAACAATATAGAGGCATTGAACCCGGATGATTATTCGGAGAATTCACCAATCGCTCCTCAAACCTTGAATTTCCCAGAGGGAAATACGCTTCAAACAGTGACAGTAACGGTTTCTGAAGATTTACTCAACGAAATTGACGAAACATTCGAAATTGTTATTTTAAATCCTGTTGCTGCTAATTTGTGCCTAGGAGGCGATACTGCAATAGCTACAATTACTGATAATGATACACCTCCATGTTTCAGCGTGGATGATATAAGTTTTGATGAGAGCACAGGTACTGCTGATTTCACGATTAGCTTAAATGCTCCATCGGGACAGCCCGTTTCAGTTGATTATGCACTTTCAGACATATCAACCAATTCAGGACCTACATTGGATTATACAAATACAACGGGGACCTTGAATTTCGCAACCGGTGTCACTTCCATGATTGTATCAGTGACAATCAATGATGACTTACTGGACGAAATTGACGAACAATTCCAAATTACACTCTCGAATAACCTTAACGCGGATATTTGTGATGGTACCGGAATTGCGACTATTCAGGATAATGATGCAACACCTTGTTTGAGTATCGATGATGTTGTTGTGGACGAGGCTGATGGAAGCGCGACATTTACCATTTCATTAGACGCAGAAAGCGGTCAGTCCGTATCAGTTGATTTTGATCTTTTGGATATTTCAACAAATACGCTCGCTATTGATTTAGTTGATACAGCAGGAACGTTCATTATCCCAGAAGAAACACTTTCTCTTCCGCTGAGCATAACAATTAATGAGGACTTATTGGACGAAATTGATGAGACCTATGAGATCGTCTTAAGCAATTCAATCAATTCGACAATTTGCGATGCTCAAGGTTTAGGGACAATACAAGATAATGATGCAACACCATGTATAGGAATAAGTGATGTAACTGAAGACGAGTCAAATGGCAACATTACGTTTACGGTTAGTTTAGATGCACTTAGCGGTCAAGATGTATTCTTTGATTGGAACACAGGAGACATTACAGCCTTAGATTCGAATAACGACTATGATACAGCCGGACAGTTAGGAAGCATTATAAACGAAGGAGACTTAAGTACCAATTTGGTAATTACAATAAATGAAGATTTACTTGATGAGATTGACGAGACATTCAATGTGACATTATCTAATCCGGTTAATTCAAGTCTTTGTCCTGGTAATGAAACAGCGACAGGTACTATTTTGGATAATGATGTGACACCTTGTTTATCAGTATCGGATGCATTGCATGATGAAAATGATCCCGATGGTACCGTGGACTTTACTGTTTCTCTCGATGCGCCATCAGGACAGGATGTGACTTTTACATATTATACTGTTCAAGGATCAGCAATAGAAGCAATAGATTTTATCGCAGATTCTGCAGCGATTTTGATTCCCGAAGGAGTAACGGATACCGTGATTTCAATTTCAATAATCGATGATGCGCTTTTCGAACATAATGAGTCATTCAATTTACTCATTCACGATCCAATAAATGCTTTAATATGTGATGATACTGGATTAGGAATTATTGATTCTGAAGATGCTTTGCCTATCATCTGTGTGAATGACACAACCGTAAATGAAGACGATGGAATTGCAACCTTGACCTATACATTAAATGTACCTAGTGGAGAGGATACGGAAATCATCAATGCAGACCTTGGAGGAGGAGATGCCATCAACGGTCTTGATCTTAATTTTATTCCAGATACGTTCATTATAGCGGCTGGAGGAACAAGTATTCAAATTGATGTTCCGATCATAGATGATTTGTTAGATGAGAATGCAGAGATATTCCAAACACATATATCTTCTGTGTCAAACGCTCAAATACTTGGATCTTGTGCTACAGGAGAAATCACTATTGTAGACAATGATTTGCCACCTGTAATTTGTATTGATGATCTATCAATTGATGAATCAGGATCAGCAACCCTAAACGTATGGCTAGATGCCGTTAGTGGACTTGATGTCAATTTTGATTGGAGTACTAATGACATAACTGCTCAGGGAGGTCTTGATTATCAGATATTCATTAACGAACCGGCATTAATTCCAGCAGGAACAGATTCAATCACTATAAATATTCCATTTATAGAAGACAATATTGATGAGGCGGATGAAACGTTTGAAGTGCTCTTAACGAATATATCCAATGCCACACTCGGTCTTGACTGTATTGGTGATGTTATTATTGAAGATAATGATCAAACTCCGGAGATTTGTATTGATAATGTTACGGTTGACGAAGCGGATGGAACAGCAACTTTGACCATCTCATTGACAAACCCAAGTTCTTCGGATATAAGCTTGGATATCAATACAGCGAGCAATACCGCAACGCAAAATGAAGATTTCGGAATAGTCGCAATTAACGATACAATTATACCTGCATTAAGTACCTCTATACAAGTTGTTATACCGATTTTAGAAGACTTGTATTATGAAACAACGGAGCAAGTAAATGTTCTTCTTTCTGATGCAGTGAACGCTGTTATCGATTGTTCATTGGGACAAATATTAATAACCGATAATGAAGCCGTTCCTTGTTTGAGTATTTCGGATATATCAATCAATGAGACATCGCAAATTGCAGAATTTGAAGTGTGTACGGACATCGCTTCTGAGATTCCATTGACCTTTGAGTATACTACAAATGATTTAAGTGCTGAAGAAGGATTAGATTACCTTGGAGCAGTCAGTCTTCCAGCACAAATTATTCCTTTCGATACGTGTACTACGCTTTCTATAACAGTTATTGATGACAACTTACTTGAATTTACTGAGCAGTTTGAATTAATTCTTTCGAATTCTACAAGTTCGAATATTTGCACGGGTACTGCAATTGCAACAATCAATGATGACAAAGATCCTTCTTTCGTCAGTTTTGATGTCGATTCAACAACATATGATGAAAGTGCAGGGACGATTAGTGTAGTAGTACTAAATAGTCAACCAAATGTTCAAGAAATAAAGGTTCCGATTATATTGACGGGTACTGCAGTAAATGGGGATGACTATACGATTTTGACCGATACAGTAACTTTTGCACCTGCAGAAGACAGTCATAATTTCGAGATCTCAATTATAGATGACATCATTTATGATATTGACGAAGACATCATTTTGACATTTGATATTCCAAACATGCAGAATGCATTCCCTGGTTCAATCACACAACATGTATTGAGCATAGTGGATAACGATTGTGAAGAAGATGACGACAATGATGGAATTGAGAATTGTGATGAACTCGGTGACTGTAATGATAATGGAATTCCGGATTATATAGACTTCTATGATCCAAATGGAGATGAAGACGGAGACGGTGTTCCAAACTTGTTTGAAGATGCTGATGGTGATGGAAATCCGTGTAATGATGATTTCGATGGTGACGGCACTCCAAATTGGGTGGATTTAGATTCTGATGCAGATGGCTATTCCGATGAAATGGAAGAGTTAAATGATGATGATAACGATGGACAATACGATTTCTTAGATCCATTTGATCCTACTGGAGATAATGACAACGATTGTGTATTGAATGGTGATGAAGATCCTGATGGAGATGGAGACCCATATAATGATGATACGGATAATGACGGAATTCCAAACTTAAATGATCCGGATGACGATAATGATAATATTCTATCCTGTGATGAAGATTGCGGCTCAGGTGCAGATATAGCAACCTTGGACACCGATGGAGATGGAGTTCCAAATTATTTAGATGAAGATTCAGACGATGATACCATACTTGATATTATCGAGGGAATCATTGATTTCGATGGAGATGGTATCCCGAATGTCTGCGACTTAGATTCAGACGATGATGGTTTGCCTGATGAGTTGGAAGGGTCTGAAGACGTGGATAATGATGGTAACGGGAATTACATAGATAATGACTCGGATTCGGATGGAGTAACAGATTACATTGATGGTATTGATGACTGCGATGGTGATCTAATTATGAACTTCTTGGATTCTGATATTTGTGATCTGATAATACCACCTGCATTCTCGCCAAATGGAGATAATATAAGAGATGCCTGGGAGATTTATCCTATTGATGCATATCCTCAAAATTCGGTTGAAATTTATACGAGATGGGGTCAGAAAATTTATCAAGCATCACCTTACCAGAATGATTGGGTTGGAGATGGTCCACATGGAGATCTGCCAACAGGTACATACTACTACATATTAAACCTTGGAGATGGTTCAGATATAATAACCGGTTATGTTTATATAAACAGATCGAGATAAATGTGAGAAGGAGATGAAGAGAAAGCTATTGATGACAATACCCATTTTATGTTTATGCGTTTTTGCCGCTAAAGCGCAGCAAGAGCCTATATTCAGCAATTACATCTGGAATCCTATGGCCTTTAATCCGGCAATTGCAGGTTCCAAATCGTTCACGACAATGAACCTTACAATTCGTGAACAATGGGTAGGATTTGAAGGAAGGCCAAGGACACAAGCCTTCAATGTTCATACACCGATTAAAAAGAAACGAATAGGAGTGGGAGCTTCTATCATTAATGACAATATTGGTCCCATTAACTCAACAACTTTACAAGGGAACTTTGCCTATAAATTCAAAGTTCAGCGAGGAGTTACTTTAGCATTGGGTTTAAAAGCAGAAGCTTCCCTTTGGCAAGGTAAATTTGCTGGATTGGAATTGGCCGATGATCCCGCATTGGCCAACAATATCAGAAGTGCTTTCTTACCTAATTTTGGTTTTGGAGGGCTTTTGAAGTCGAAAGATTATTTCGTAGGGATAGCAGCTCCTAGATTATTCACCAACGAGTTCAACGATGGAGATGCCAACTGGAATCAAGGAGAGCAAGTCAGGCATTTTTACTTGCATGGGGGCTATACATTTGAATTAAAGAGAAATTACTATTTCAAGCCAAACATAATGGTCAATTATGTTCAAAATGTACCAGTTGACGCAACTATTTCAGCGAATTTTGAATTTGAAAATCAATTGTGGTTAGGGGCTTCCTATAGAGCTGCGCAGTCCATTACACCAACGGTTGCATATAAGTTCAATAATCAGATTAAAGCAGGATATGCTTATGAATTTATGGTAAACAACCTCATTAGTCATCAATGGGGCTCCCATGAATTAATGATAACCTATGATTTCTATTACCGTACCGGTCGTGTTGTAAACCCTATATTCTTTTAAAAGGCGTATTTATCATCTAAGAAATGGCTATTTTTGCATACAATTTCTTGTATGTATATAGAACAGATTTATACGAAGTGCCTTGCAGAGGCTTCCTATTATATCGAGTCAAACGGTGAGGCAGCAGTAATAGATCCTTTAAGGGAGACGCAACCTTATCTTGATTTGGCTGAGGAAAGAGGCGCTAAAATAAAGTATGTATTTGAAACGCATTTTCATGCTGATTTTGTATCAGGGCATATAGACCTGGCAAGAACCTCAAACGCGAAAATAGTCTTTGGTCCGCTTGCCAATACAAGTTATCAAATTTACAATGCCAAGGACGGAGAGCAATTTGACTTGGGCAGCATTCAAATAGTTGCAATGCATACACCAGGCCATACCAAAGAATCTACTGTTTGGCTTCTAAAAGATGAAAACGGTCGGGATCATTGCATATTTACGGGAGATACACTCTTTATCGGTGATGTTGGTCGACCCGATTTATCTCAAAAAGATGGCACCATGACGAGCGAAGACATGGCAGCCATGCTCTATGATTCATTGAGAACTAAGATCATGCCTTTGGCAGATGAAGTAATGGTTTATCCTGCACATGGTGCCGGTTCTGCTTGCGGAAAGAGCATGAGCAAAGAAACCTTCGCAACATTGGGTCATCAGAAGATACACAATTATGCCCTTCAAGATATTTCTAAAGAGCAATTCGTTAAGGAACTTACTACAGGAATATTACCTGCTCCTCAATACTTTGCTAAAAATGCCACTTTGAATAAATCGGGTTACGACCCAATTGAAGAAGTGCTTCAGAGAGGAACGAAGGGATTGTCTCCTGAAGAAGTACGTAATTTCATCAAAGAAGGGGCGCTTTTGCTTGATGTTCGAAAACCAGATGATTTCGCACTTGGTCATGCCAAAGGTTCACTATTTATTGGTCTTGATGGTTCTTTTGCTGTTTGGGTCGGAACGTTAATTGAAAACCTCAATCAAGGAATAATTGTTCTGGCTCCAGAAGGTCGAGAGAAAGAAGCAACAAAACGATTGGCCCGCGTTGGATACGATAATTGTTTGGGTTATGTTGATGGGGGCTTGGCTGCTTTGGTAGATGCCGATTTTGAAATTGGGAATGTCAGCGAAGTTTCGGCCAAAGAATTGGAAATGCAAATGGAGGCTTCCGACCTTTCAATAGTGGATGTGAGAAAACCGGGTGAATACGATTCTTGCAGTATCACAGGTGCACAACATTACGCTTTAGATTTTATCCACAACCAAGAAGAAGTAATTAATGCAGAGACGGACACTTTTGTTCACTGTGCAGGGGGTTATCGCTCGATGATTGCCATCTCAATTCTCAAGAAAAGAGGATATGATAAATTGGTCAACGTAAAAGGCGGAATGTCTGCCATTAAGCAAACGACAATCCCGCTATCTGAAATGGCTTGCTCAATGTAACGTTAAGCATTTCCAGTCCTTTTCACCGATATGGATTAAACATCTTTCTACGAGCTCAAGTAGGATGTCCTTGCTCTTGTCATTTTCGTGAAAAACGACAATGCTTCCTTTTTTACATTTGGAAACAAAGCGCTGAAAACAATAATCTGCGGAGCGTGCCTTAAATTCATTGACCAGAAAGTCCCACATAATTATCTGGTGACTCTTTGCTATTTCTGAAGCTGCTTGAGGCGTAGTCTTACCATAAGGAGGACGGTAATATTTACTTGTGAAAACTTGCTCGCATTGCTGAAAATCGCGCAAACTGCTCTTGGTTCCATGTGTCCAACCATTTAGATGAGTATAGGAATGATTGCCAATAACATGACCATGATGCTCATATTTCTTGAAGAGTTCCGGAAATTGCTCGACCCGTTTGCCCAAAAGGAAAAAACTTGCTTTCACCTTATACCTGTCCAGGAGTTCTAAGAGCGCTTCGGTCGTTTCAGGATGCGGACCATCATCGAAAGTCAAATAAATGCCTTCAGAACTTCCGCGGTATGTCCAAATGGCATTTGAATAAAAGCGTTCTTTCAGTCGAGCAAGGGGCAAATCAAATTTTTACTTTCGATTTCCTTTTGGTTTTTCGCATCCCATTTCTGGCATCTTCATAATCGGCAAAGCCCATCGCTGCGCGTTGAATGAGATCATCCATCTTATCTAGAATTTCATCGTCTTGCGGATACATCAAAGTGACCATCCTCTCCATGCTTGGTAGAATCCCAGCTGGGATTTTCTGTCCATTGAAATCTCTCATTTCAAATAGTTGGCGAATATCTGACCCAAGGGCTACCATAAATTCTGGATCCAATGAAGTATAATATTCCAACTCCTCGATACATTGTTCAGCATAGGTAAACATGATTTCATTGGCAAGATCGTCTTCGCCTAATGCATAGTAACCATCTGCAAGAGGAACAACTACTTGATTAAATGGCACGGTGGCCTCAGGCATTTTCTCAAAAGCCAAATCAAGAATAGCTTTGGCCTTATCCGTTTTATCCTCTTCAATTAATTTCTCAGCTAGATTGGCCATATGCAAACGAATATTAGTGGTCATTCTCAAGTTGTTCTCATCCATATAGATATTCTCGCTATCCATATTTCCCCATCTAAATTTCTCTGTCACCGTTTGATACATCCTATCGGTATTTACACCTCCCAACATATTTGGATTAGGTGACTTAGCGTGTTTCTTTGGCGTCAAGCGATAGGCAAGACCTTCCAGCTCGAAATAAGGATCTAAATTAATATAGGCGTCTGGTCCGGTAGTAACAGCGTAATATACCGGTCTGTCCCAGTTGAAAGAGGCCAACATATCCAACATCATCATGTTGTTTTTCATCAAATTTGAACCTGGAATTTTCCATTCCATATAATCGGCCACTAAAGAAGAATCGGCTTCTGTCATAAGACCCTTTGCCATTAATGATGCTTTATCTAAAGGTAGACGAAGAGTTCGCGTAGGTAAATAGTGATAGTTATTTCCATTTATCGATATGATGTTTTCATCTCTCGATAAAAAGTCAATAGCCTCATTGAGATAGAGCCACTTTTGACTAGCTGCCTTGTCCAATATGTCTTGGTCATGACCTTCTGGGAAAGTCATGCTGAATTGATTTGGATAATTCTGTTGGTTAAAGACGAATGTTCCGTGTTCCTCAACAAGGCAGACGTCTCGGGTTCCTTGGCGGTATTTTTCTTCTGCCATAGAAAAGGGAACAGGGTCCGAATCGTAGGCCTTTCGTTTCATCTGATCGATATACCAATCTGTATTCGAAAGACTCAAGTTCATTACCCGAACATCAGTTCGAACGCCTTCCACTTCTTGTGCATACCAAAGTGGGAAGGTGTCATTATCACCATTGGTGAACAGAATGGCATTGGGTTCACATGTCTCGAGATAATTGCTTGCAAAGTCCACTGCGGTCTTTCTTTTTGAACGGTTATGATCGTCCCAACCTTCTGCCAACATAATTGCAGGGGCCAATAGCCCCAAGAAGGTGACGAGATAAGCAATGAAGGTGTTGTTTTCGACTTTTTGACCTAAAAAGACCATGAGGTTCATGACGATGAAGGCTGTTCCAAACAAAAACAAAAGAGCTGCAGATAGAAACATATTGTTTCCGATAACTAAATCACGAAAAGCGGCTATCGCTACAAAGCCAAGTGCGATTCCAGCTCCTACTGTTAGCTTTTTCATGCTGAGGTTTTTTGCTGCATCGTATAAGGCGAAAACGCCCAATCCAATCCATATCGCAAATGCATAGAAGGAGCCTACAAAAGCGTAATCTCTTTCTCGCGGTTGCATTGGATATTGGTTAAGATAAATGACAATGGCCAGACCCGTCAAAATGAAAAGCAAGAAGACAACCAACCAATTTTTATGATCCCGATACAATTGATAGAACAAGCCAATGATTCCCAAGATCAATGGGATAAAAAAGAAGCGGTTATAGCCTTTATTACGGGTCATACTTGATGGTAGATCGTTTTGAGATCCTATCCTTCTTTCATCAATAAAGTCTACTCCACTTAACCAATTTCCTTCTAGAAGTCCTCCATGTCCTTGAATATCATTTTGCCTGCCCGCAAAATTCCACATGAAGTAACGCCAGTACATCCAGTTCGCTTGATATTCAAGAAAGAAGGTCCAATTTTCCCCAAAGGATGGCGCTTTTTTCGGTCGTGAACGGTCATAGCGAACATTGCCGTTTTGATCGCGCACGGTTCGTCCATTTCTGTCCTTTTGAGTGGAGTACAAATCTTTTTCTTGAGCACCGCTCCACTTGATATATTGAGGAATGTGATTGCTTTGTGCGCTATACATTCTAGGGAATACAGTGGTGAATCGCTGATCGTAGACAATTTCCGTGTCCTTCTTGTCATCCGAAATGATGTATTCTTCAACGACTATATTATTTCCTTCAGATTCATCTATGAAACGTTTGGCTTCATAAAGATTATTGAAAGAATGTAAGCGGTCATCTTCCTTTCTGCGATCTGCCTTGTTAGCATTGTAAACCGAATAGGATTTAAAAAATACCGGGTCTCCATCGCCCCTGTCTGGTGAGCCACCTTTGAGTTTTTCCTTGGCGTTAAAATACTGACCTGAGAGCAAAGGTCGGTCACCATATTGCTCTCTATTCAAGTAGGAAAGAAGTGTAAATTGATTTTCAGGATTGTTTTCATCCATGGGTGGATTGGCACTTGATCGGATAACCACTAAAGCAAAAGTGCTATACCCTAATAAGATCATGACAAAACTCAATACAGCTGTATTCAGATTTATATTTTGCTTTTTTATTAAAAAGGGAATAGCGATCAGCGCGAAAATTATCAAGGTCATCCACGTCTTCCCAGTTCCTGTATGGTAGTCGTTCAACAAAACGGGCATTAAAAGTAAAATAGCCGAACTGATGATGGTGATTTTTGATTTTTGGTTTGGATTGTGGGAATGCATGATCAAACCAATGATCAAACCTGTTCCAAAAAGCATAGAACAGATGGTTCCAACGTTAAAAGGCAATTGCAGAGCATTCGTAAAGTAGACTTCATATCCACAGGCCATGCTTACCAGTCCGGGTATAATACCCGATTGGATAAAGAGTAAAACAACACCCGATACCAGTCCTGTAAGGATCAATCCTTTAAGATTAAACTGATGATTTCTGAGGTAATAAACCAAACCGATAGCAGGGATAGCCAAGAGGTTCAAGAGGTGAACACCAATTGAAAGACCCATGAGGTATGCAATCAAAATGATCCACCTATGTGAATAGGATGCATGTTTAGGCTCGGCATCGTATTTCATGATTGCCCAAAAAACAACAGCGGTAAATAAAGAGGACATGGCATAGACCTCACCCTCAACGGCCGAAAACCAAAATGAGTCTGAAAACGTATAGGCCAAAGCACCAACCAGTCCGCTTCCCAAAATAGCAATCATGGCGCCCGCACTCAGATGTTCACTGGCTTTGTAATCTCCGATAAGTTTCCTGTCCTTTAATGCAAGAGCTATATTGTCTTTGTTCAGAATAGAAGAAAAAGCCATTTTTTTGGCGAAAGCAGTGATCGTCCAAAAAAGAAAAAGGATGGTAAAAGAACTACAAAAAGCAGAAAGGACATTGGTCATTAGGGCCGCTTCAGTACCTGGGCTGAAGATCATGAAAAAACGAGCTAAGATCATGAAGAAAGGTGCTCCCGGTGGGTGTCCCACTTCTAATTTATAGGCTGTGGCAATAAATTCACCACAATCCCAAAAACTTGCCGTTGGTTCTATGGTCATGAGATAGGTGATGGATGCAATGGCAAATACCACCCAGCCTAAAGTAATGTTCAACTTTTTGAAATTCATAGTCTCTGCTTTTATCACAAAAGAATGCCTGCGAATTTAGAAAATTAATGCTTGGAAAAATCGCTTGTTCACAAGCCTTAACAAAAGCGAAAAAGGAGCGTAAAAAGAAATGCAGGCTTAATTTCCAGAAAATGGGAAAAATTATAAATTTGCACCCGCATTGTCCCATGGTGTAATGGTAGCACTCGGGTTTTTGGTACCCTCAGTCAAGGTTCGAGTCCTTGTGGGACAACTGCTAAACCCCAATCGTTCTTCGGTTGGGGTTTTTCATTTAAAAGTGGGCCGTTAATTGGACTTCCGTATAACTTAGATTGGTCTATTTTGAAATTTTACCCTTTAATCCATAGTTCCAATTCTTATTATCTTCAAACTTGGGTTTAATGAACCCCTAATTATTATTTCTAATATTGTTTTAAGAAATATAAGGTTTGATATGCAGTCCATTCAACCTAACTACAAATTGTTCTTTTTTCAATATTGGCTATAATTCTAATCTTATTATTTGTTCAATTAAAACTTTTAATATTCATCATATTCGATAGCCTTGTGGAATGAATCCAGGAAGATGTATGCTCTTTCCAAGTGGTTTAATCTATTTTTATGATTCAAATCGAAAGTTTAGTTTGTATATTCGATAAAAACTGAATCAACTATAAATTCTGAGAATCAAACGTGGCCAAAAATTAATCACAATGAAGAAATTTTTGACATCGTTGGGTGCATGCATTTTATTTGTTCAAGTATTTTCTCAAGCTGTATCGGACTCTCTCTTTTCAGTATGGACCAACTCTAAGACATCCATTGAAGATCGCACTTCCGCATTTGAAGAATATATAAAGTCAGCACATTTATTTATTGACCCAGATACAACCTTAATATTAATTAATCAACTTGAGGAATTTTCACTTACAAATGAATATCAACTTGGAATTGCTCGATCGCAGAAACTATATGGACTAAGGCATAGGATGATAGGGAATTTAGATTCAGCAATATTTTATTACCAGAAAAGCCTGCTAATAGGGGAAGAATTGGATAATAGAACTTGGATAGCAGCATTAAAGAATAACATTGGAGAGGCACTTTGGAAAAAAGGGGATCTATTCAAAGCAAATCAGTTGTATGAACAAAGCTCCAGAATAAATATAGAGTTAGGGAACTATGAACATGCCTCAATTACCTACATGAATTGGGGAGTAATGTTCAAGGAAATCGGTCTGGTAAAGGAAGCATTGAAGTATTACGATCAAGGATTGATTTGGGCAAAAGAGGCCGGAAATAAAATGACAGAAGGTGATTTATTGTTAAACTATGGTTTGATTCATTTTGAAGAGGGAAGTCCGGAAATTGCACTTGATTATTACAAGAAGGTTGAAATTATTTATAAAAACATTAAAGACAATAGAAAGCGAATTGCTTTAAAACTTAACAAGGGAGGCGCATATTCTGAGTTGGGTCAAACAGATCAGGCGATTAAGGTATTTAAGGACTGTATTCAGTTATGTGATAGTAGTGGGATCAGGGATCATAAATTTGAAGCTTTACATGCTTTAGGAGGGGTTTATGCCAATATTGGAGATACTATCAATGCAATAACATATTTGGATGAAGCCTTAAATTTCAGCAAGGAAATTGAATATGTAAGAGGATGTATTGTCGCTTATAATTCGCTAGGGAAACTTTACTTTCAAAAGGAGGATTATATAAAGGCTGAGGAATATTGTAAAAAGAGCTTTTTTACAATACCTGAGACTGTATGGTTACCTCAAGGCGAAAAATCCTGTGAATGTTTATACGGGGTATATAGGGAAACTAACAATCACGACAGTGCTTATTTATATTTAGATAGGCTCCATTCTATACAAAGAAAAATAGATCAAAATAAATCCGAACTAAGACTAAAGAGTAGTCTGGTTAAATTTAGGGTAAATGAAGAACGGGAGAAGCAAGAAATCATTAGGAATGCAGAAAAGAAAGAGAACAGAAACACCATCATATGGATAGCCGCCATAGTGTTCTTGGTAGGAATATTCATGGTAGGACGAATGATTTTGTTGAAAAAATCAAAGATTGAGATAGAAAGAGAAAAGAAACGTTCGGATGATCTATTATTAAATATACTGCCAGAACATATAGCTACAGAACTAAAAAAAACTAACAAAGTCATTCCGAAACACCATGATGAAGTAACTGTCTTGTTCACTGACTTTGAGAATTTCACACGACTTTCGCAATCAATACCTCCGGATAAATTGGTGGCAGAATTAAATTCTTGCTTCTCAGCTTTTGATTCTATAGCAAGGAAATACGCAGTAGAAAAAATTAAAACAATTGGGGACTCTTATATGGTTGCTGGGGGACTTACAAATCCAGGAATAGATGCAGTGACTCGAACCATATATGCAGCCATGGAAATGAATGAATTCATGGTCAAGAGAAATGCAGAGAGACTTTTGAATGATCAGTTTTATTTACCTATGCGTTTAGGAATTCATACTGGTTCAGTAACAGCAGGTGTGGTAGGAACTTGGAAGTTTCAATACGATATTTGGGGTGACACTGTGAATACGGCTCACCGTATTGAAAGTCATGGAACTATTGGAAAAATGAATATTAGCCATTCAACTTATTCATTGATTTCATCGATGACTGAGTTTGTTTTTTCATCTCGAGAGGAAATTGAAGTTAAAGGAAAGGGTAGAATGAAAATGTATTTTGTGGATAAAATTGTAACATAGAATTGAGTTGATTCAATATAGATAGGTTTAAACATGTGTAGTTTTTACTTTTTGTTTAAATCCATTATTCACTCAATTTGTAATTTCACTTTGCCGTTTGTTGAATTAAGCATTTGAGGTTAAATCACAACGACCAATTGGTTGAATCGCTCTTGCCCATATTTAACCGAAATAGAAAAAACCCCCTTGCGATCGATAAAGAGTTCTTTTCGCCACACAGAAGTTTCGCTGATTTCTCTTGATCGATAAATCAATGCACCCACAGGATCTCGCAATTCGATAATCACATTTTCGAAAGAATTGGGCGATAATTCAATGGTCAACAAGCCATTGCTCGGATTGGGAAAAGCCCTTAAGACAGGAATGTCCCATTCCAGATGAACTATTGAGTTGCCCACATATTCAGCGCTACCATCAAAGTCCGTTTGCCTTAATCGATAATACAGTGTTGTGGCATTTGGATGCTCATCTGTACAGGTATAATGCTGAATAGAACTAGAATTGCCATTTCCTTGTATACGAGCGATTTCTTCCCAATTCAATCCATCTTTAGAACGCTCTAAACTAAAATAGTCATTATTGATTTCCGAAGCTGTAACCCAATTATGCAGCACTGCAGAATTATCCACTGCACGCGATTCAAAGGAAATGAGTTCTACCGGCAAAGTGGTTTGATTTCGATCCGCAGTTCCTAAAGTAAAGCGCAGACCATTGCTAATATCAGTGACAGCACTGAATTCAAAAACACTTCCCGAAGTATTGCTGGCCCCAAAAATGGCCGTTTCATCAGAAAAGCTACCATCATTGTCGGTGTCGATCAAGAGACCCAAGTCGGCCGCTGTCACACTTCCAAGACCGCTTAAATCAAAGCTCAGGTCAATGTTGCCAATATCTATGGAGGCACCAGCGCTGCTTACTTCGTTTACGCGCCATGTTCTCTTCAAACGCGCTTGAATTCCAGTTGGAATATCGCTGTATTCACTTCCTTGATAAGGGGCATTGTTGTGTCCCCAAAAGAGAAATTCGTCATTGTCTAAATTGCTGGGGTTCGATATTCTCACTGCTCCTGTTCCTTGACCATCAATTGAGCTTGTTCCATCGCTTGCTTGACCAATGCCCGCTATTTCGAAATCGAAATCTCCATTGGCACCATCGTCTTGTACGTAAATATCATTGGCTGCTAATGAAAGGCCATATTTTCCTGAGAGGTAATTCTCCAGAATAATTTTTTCTGCATTGTTGAGGTTGTCATTGTATACAATCAGTTCGGCAAAATCTCCATCCATAGATTCCGTGGCCTGTCTTCCTATTCCGAATTCTTCCCAACTTAAAAGTGTTCCGTCATAAGCCACTGATCCGACTAGTGCTCCATCTACATATTGATTTACATTGCTGCCATCATACTCTTGCGCAACCATATAAAATTGACCACTCGAAATGGCTTGGTTCTGAGGTAAATTCACACGATTACCATCTGCTTCGACTCCTCTTCCCCAAATATTACCCGAACTGGAATTCACCCACATACCAATGGTTTTTTGAGCTGCATTGGTGGTAAATGCCGTGCCTGTTGGGCTTGCTTGAATGATACCGTCATTGTTATTGGCCAAAGAATTCATTTTGATGATGCCGTAAACGATCAATCGTGAACTCGACCCAGGCAAGCCTGAAGACAGAATACGACTGTTGCTGGCATCAAAGCGTAAAACAGAATGTCCATTGACCTGATTGGTCAAAAGCGTGGGTTGAAATGTGCTGTTCGTTTGAATGGCATGGTAATCATTTCCCGAAATATCATTCCATTGCTGAATACTCGAATTATTTGTTCCTGCCGTTGTACCTGCATCTGTGTAGCAATTATCTTCGACAACCAACCAAAGCTCATTGCTAGAGCTGTTTCGAATTCCAGCAGGTCCTGTTTGAGCTGATATATAGAAAGGCAATTGCAATAAAGCTATCGCTTTAAAGACATTGTTGAGCATAGTTTTTTATGAGTTTATACGGAAAAAATGCCAGTTGGTTGTAAAATGAAACATCCTAACCGCAGCGGATTAGGATGTTCTTTTTGTAGCTTTGGATTGTTCGTTCAATCAGAATCCAGCAAAATCAAAAATTCTTTATTTTTTTCCTAGAGTATCTTTTTTGCCAATTTGGTATTTCCACTTAATTCCGATTCCTGCATACCAATTTTCATAAGAGCGATAGATGAACATTTCTTCATTGAGGTTATTGCTTCTCCTATCTGTAAAATTCCCTTTCGCGAAGAGTGAAAATTGATTACTCAATTGTTGACTCAGATAGAAAGAAAGCTTAAAGTAGTCGAATTGGAGTCGATCTGGCGCAGCATCAGAATTTGCCATTAGACTGCTATCAAAACGCCTGAATACATATGCAGGTTTGATTTTGAAGAAGCGGCTTTTTCCTCTGAAGACTAAGGTTAAATTGGGCTTTAGCTGAGTATAGCCAAATCGGCTCTCTTCATTATCAAAGCGTTTTTGAAAGTCTAAAGAACTTGACAAAGTCCATTTCTTATTTAACTGATGTTTTGAAAAAATACCCAGATCGAGATAAGTCAACGGGCGAATGCGAACGCTGTCTTCTTCGAAATAGAAGAAATTATAGTTGCGCAGTGTGTAGGCCCCTTTAAACCCAGTAACTCTTAATATGTGATTTTTCCATTGGACTTTTTTACTGCTAATACTAATCCGAGTAATCGTATAGGACGATTCACGGACATCCGTTTCATTGAATGTCTTTCGCCCAGCGACAAAGTCTATTGCAGTACGGTTCTTCTTGGAAAGTCGAAAATCAAACCCAGGATTCACCGTGAACTTTCTATATCCCAGTGGAAGAGCGAATTCTGAAGCATCAAAATCCAATCCTAAACGGTCTTTAGAAGTATAATCAAGCCCCAATCGAAATGTTGAATTCTTGGAGAAGGAATAAGAGAAGTAACTTTCTAGATCTCGCTGGCTTTGATTGTATTCTGCCGCGTTAAAATAACTGCGTTTAGACTGCTTACCTTCTATGCGAAATACGCTCTTTGCCCATTTTTTTTCTGTTTTAATGGCCAACCTTAAGTCGTTAAACAGACTATTTGCGTACAGCTCTTGTCGCTCAATGATCTCACCATCCTCAACTATGAAATCGGGTGAGAAATTGATATTGTTCTCATGACCAAGGGAACTATTTACGTGTACTTCGGTCTGACTCAACGCAGTTAAAGGCGTGAGCATTATGGCTAAGATTATTTTTTTCATGGATTATTTTTTGCTGATTAATTCCGTTGATTCAAAAAGGCTTGGTGCCTTTTCTTGGTTTTCTGTTGACTTGATGACATGAACAATAGGTTCCTGCAATTCTTTGTCAGTACTGAAGTTGCTGTAGATAGCGACACTCAAAACAATGAATGTGATGAGTAAATAAGGGATTGGGGATTGTTGATATCTCATTTGCTTGAATTTGATTGTTAAACCGGAAGGGCGCTAAAAACCCTATGCGAAAATTGATTTTTTTAAACCGCATTCATTGGCCATCTGAATACCTAGCCCTGGACGCACATTGATTTCCATTATCATAGGCCCTATGTTTTGATCAATTACGATGTCAACACCTATGTACTTTAGTGGAAACTGTTCTGCCGTTTTAATAGATAGGTTCAAAATTTCCTTCCAGAACGGTAACTGCACGCCTAGAATAGATCCACCACTATCGGGATGAGAAGTATGATAGGATTCTCCATCATAGGCTTTTAGCAAAGTCCCTTTCTGCAAGTCAATGCCTATTCCAAGTCCTCCTTGATGCAAATTGGCCTTTCCCTCTGATTTGGCCGTTGGAAGACGCAGCATGCCCATCAAAATTTTTTCATTCAAAAGAATAACCCGGAGATCTGGAACACCATCGGAATAAATCTTCTTGAAGAAGTCATGCGATTCAATGCATTCTTCAATTAAAACACGGTCGTTTGCGTTCAATGAAAATTGTCCCATTATAATTTTAGCCATGTGAAGCAAAATTTCTGAAGTGGAAATAGCCTCTCCGTTTTTGTACCATTTATCACTCTTTTTTTTAAGGATCATGATACCACCCCCTCCAGAACCTTTTGAAGGCTTGATGGCCAGAGCGTCAAAGTTTTGCAAGCGATTCCAACATTTCTCTATGTCTCCTATTTTATCGACAATAGCGTAGGTCTTTGCACAAGGAATTCCTTCTGGCTCAAGTATGCTCTTTGTCAAAATTTTATCATCTGCCAATTGATAATACATCCGCTCGTTGTGACGATATACCAATTGTCTATTTCTCTCATTGATACCAAGAAGAAAGGGGTTCCGGGATCTGCCTGTCATTAACCAATTCAATATTTTCATGACCTTTTTTTATGCGTTAATTAGTGTTTTAAATCTGTTGAGTTCGGAAAGTCTTACTCCTATCCATTTTCCTAACATCAGCGTTATGCCAATAACCAAGAGAATGATTTCGGGAAAAACGACTAAAAGCGATTTGATGAAAACAGAGTTAAAAATGAAAAAGCAAAGACTGGTTACGAGCAGAGTCTGACCAAGCAAGTTGGAAGCTTTTGAAAGTCCATCTTCCTCCACTGAGCGTGCCAATCTTTCTGAAAGAATGGCCATGATCACTATCGGGAAAAAGCTTATACCGGATAGCCAAACAATACCAAAGGTTCGTGAAATTTGGATTAATGCGATAAATAGAAAAATACTTATGCTCAGAACAATTACAATTTTTGGCGTGTGCAGAATCCCCCATTTTGAGAGCGGAATGGTTAAAAGAGCAACTACGGATGAGAACAAAAGAAGCAGAAACATTCCTTGGAAGTATCCTGTGACAGAGAAACTATGGGCGATGAGAATGGGAAGAAAAACACCATAGGTCTTAAGTCCTATTACATTTTTGCAAATGGCTATTATCAGTCCGGTGAGGGGCAGAAGAATCAAAAGAAAGAGCATTTCTTTTGAGATAATGCGTTCCTCCAAAAAAGGAATCAATGTAAAAGAGCTCTGGCTCAGTGCTGACTCTTTATCTATATTCAATAGAGGGATTCCCGTGCTTTTTTCTATCTCGTAACTATAGTCAAAGAGGATATCAGGAGTGTGCGTAAGAAGGAATCTATCGCCATTATGCACTTCTAAATAATGTGCTGGAAGACTGGCAAAATGACCGTTCAAAACATCAAAGGGGACCCATTTATTTTGAATGTATACTTCGGTCCATAGATGAGAAGTTCTCTTTTTGGTTTCTTCGAGAATCAGTCCTCCTTTTAATCGAGCAGGTATGCCAACACTCCGGCACAAGGCAACGAAAAGGCGTGATTTTCCATTGCAAGAAGCTTGAAATTGCTCAAGAGCCATTTTAGCGGTTGTCAGATCCCGGATAGGAGCGGAAGGCATTTCATGCACGAATGAGAAGAGTGCATTGATATTCTGTTTCAGATCCTTCTTTTCATCATATAATTCAAATGCTTTTTCTCGAATAGCAGGGTCTTTTACTTCAATATTATTCTCAGAAATGAGGTAGTGTTCAATTTCTTCAGGCCATTCTTGCTTGCATGATATTTCATCTTCTAATTCATATTTTATGGCCTTTCCTTTGAATAGAAAAGAATAGGTAATGGAAAAGAAATCATTGCTTTTTTTCGCTCTCCATATTGCTCTTTTGTTATCTCCCTCATTCAATAGCTCAAAGTCCATCCCTTTGGCTTTATTTTTTTTCATTTGAATTCGTTGCCGTTCATTGTCGGAAGGGATGTAGGACTTTACAAAGAGCTTTTTGTCCTTTGCCTTTGCGTAAAATTTATAATTTACTTTGAATGACTTATCTGTTAAAAACCGCTCTGAGTCTTTCTTTAAAGAGCTTACCTTAAAGGCCATCGATATGAATGCCAATGCTATTATGCCCCCTATAACTCGTCTGAATCGTTTATTGCCTTTTTCCATATTCTGATTTTGTTTGAAAACAGGAAGCGATTCATTTACCCTATGGATTTAAAAACCTAAGTTTGTTCTATTCATTCTGAGATGAATAGAAACAGCGAAAATTTATGTGAAGAAATGGTCTTTGAACAAGTGTATAAAGGCCATTCTAAAATGATCAGAAATTATATCTACAGCCTATGTGGAAACATGAATAAAGCTGAAGATCTCTGCCAGGATGCATTTTTGAAATTATGGAACAATTGTGCCAAGGTTCCTTTGAACAATGCAAAGGCATTTCTTTTTCGCGTTGTCAAGAACGCCTTTTATAACATGGCCGAGCACGACAAAGTTGTCTTGAAGTTTTTATCTGCGAACAAGAATAGATTGAATGAGCAGGATCCTGAATATATTTTGAGAGAAAAACAATTTCAAGAGAAATTGAACACTGCAATAAACAATTTGGGAGAAAAAGAGCGTGTAGTATTTCTTATGAATAGAATTGACAATAAGAAGTATCGAGAAATTGCTGAATTATTGGATATTTCTATCAAAACGGTAGAGAAAAGAATGCATGATGCATTACTTTATTTGAAAAATGAATTGGGTAACTATAAATTATGATAGGGTAAAACAATTTCTTCCTGTTATGAAGGCAAAGTAACGTATGGATAAATTCTACACCGATAACTTCTTAGCGCGATGGATGAATAATGAACTCAGTGAAGAAGAGCTTCAAGAATTCAGAGATTCACCAGATTACATGTCCTTTCAGAATATAGTCGAACAGATGGAAGGAGCTGAATATCCCGATGTCGATGAGAATGAAAGTTGGAGGAGCATGCAGACATTGATTCAGAAGGCTCCTCCAAAGAAAACCAAAGTTCGACAAATGTATACCTGGGTGTCTGCAGTAGCAGCCGTTTTCATCATTGCATTCGTGTTTTTACTTTCATCCGATGCAGAGCACCTTGAAACAGCCAGTGCAGAGCACAAAAAGTTTACGTTTCCTTGCGGATCAATTGTTGAGCTCAACGCAGAATCGCAAATTGAATATGAAAAAGGAGATTGGGACGAAAAAAGGAGCTTGAATCTGAGCGGAGAAGCTTATTTTAAGGTAAGTCCTGGAAGTGAATTCTCTGTGCATTCAAAGCACGGTACCGTGAAGGTATTGGGTACCGCTTTCAACATTAGCGATCGTAAAGAGCGATTTGAAGTCGACTGCTACGAGGGCAAAGTCAGTGTTGAGTCGCCTTCATTTGAAGCGCAAATTCTGGAAAAAGGAGATGGGGTCTTCTTTGCCAATGGAGAGTTAAATGAACGTGAGGTAAAAGAAATTCCGGATTGGATGAATGGAGAAAGCTCTTTTTACAATACAGATATTGTTTTGGTCATTGATGAGTTGGAAAGACAATTTGGGATAGAAGTAAAAGGCGAAGAAAAAGTGAACGGAACTCAGTTCAGTGGAAGGTTTATGCATGATGAACTTGAGAAAGCCGCAAAAACGATTTTTGAACCTTTAGATATTCCTTATTCCTTTGATAAAAACGGAGATATTGTAATTCAACTCGAATGAGGAAATCCTTCTTAATCGTATTGCTTTTTTTTGCTTGTTCTCTTTCAGCACAGGAACAGGTTGAATTTGATGATTTGCCCCTTTCAGATGCCCTCAAAGAAGTCGAAGAAATTTACAGTATTCGCTTTGCATTCAATCCAGATAAAATTGAAAAGACGAATATCAGTATTGACGGGTCTTATGATTTGAATTCAATCCTAGAAGAGATCAAAGCGAAAAGTTCACTCAGTTTTTATTTTCTGGATTATGAAAACATTCTCATTAAGCAGGGCGATCAAATAGAGCTGCCTGTAGATACCATACAATTAGGAACCATAGAAATTGTGGCTGAATATCTGACATCGGGTTTTGACATGAACAAGCAGGAAGCAGCCTTTAATTTAGATCCTCAAGATTTAGGAGTTTTGCCGGGACTTTTGGAGCCCGATGTGTTTCAAAGTCTCCAATTGATTCCAGGTATATCGAGTCCTTCCGAGTCCGCTGCGAACCTCAACATAAGAGGTGGAACACCTGATCAGAATTTAATTCTTTTTGACAATATTCCCATTTACCATTTGGGACACTTGTTTGGAAATATTACCTCATTGAATCCATATGTCATTGACGATGTAAAAGTTTACAAGAGTGGAACGAACGCAAAATATGGTGGCAGAATTTCAGGGGTAATTGATATGAAAATGGATGATGACATTCCCAATGCTACCCAATTTGGAATAGGAATGAATCCCATGCACAGCGATGTTTTTTTGAAGTCTTCGGCCAAGAATAAATTCGGTTATGTTTTGTCTGCGAGGCGTTCTTTGACCGATGTCTTTGAGTCAAGTACGTATGTGAACTTCAGTAATAAAGTATTTCAAAATACACGCATTTCAGAAATTGGTGATGTAAGTGCTGAAGAAGAAGATTTAGAAGTTTTAGACAATGTATTGTTCTTCAGCGATATCAATGCAAAACTTTTATATCGACCTTCAGAGTCGCAAATGATTTCGCTGACCGGAATTCGCTTAGAAAATAATCTCGACTTCTCAAATCAAGATGTGGAATTAGTGAGTTCCGATTTTTTAAGGTTGAGTAACAATGGCGCTTCCTTAAATTGGAAGAATCAAATGAATTCAAGAAATGAACTTACAGCTCGCGTGCACTTTTCGGAATACAATTCGACCTATAACTTTTCAGAAACAGAAGATGGGCTTTTGGTTGAAAATCTTGAAAGAATTAATGCCGTATTGGATCGCGGATTAAGTGCCACATGGGAGCACAATAAATCGACCAATACAAGCTGGAGATTGGGCTATGACTTTTCCCATTTAGAAGTCAATTTGGATATTAATCTTTCTGGGGAAAATGTGAGCCAGGAGAACACGGAAGGTATTGAGTACAGCCATGCTGCATATGTTGATTTTAGCTTCAAGAATGAGCACTTGCTGATCAATCCGGGTCTGAGGTTGAACCGCTTTGTTAATTTGGGGCAGTTCAATGTCGAACCCCGATTTTATGGAGAATACAAATTCAGCGATTTCTTTAAGCTGAAGTTAAGCGCTGAATCAAAAAACCAGATAATCAGCCAATTGATTTCCTTTGAATTTAATGAATTGGGTATTGACAATGCCATTTGGGTGATGGCCGATAATGAAGATTTGTCGGTATTAAATAACCAACAGGTAACTGCAGGATTTGTATGGAGCAAAAGCAATTGGCTAATAGACATTGAAGCATACAGCAGACGAATCACCGGTTTGTCTTCATTTACAAAAGGCTTTTTAAGCAATAACGAAAATGTATTTGAACAAGGAACCAGCTCAAGCCGAGGAATGGATCTATTGCTTAAGCGAAAATTCAAAAAATACAGAGTTTGGTTAGCCTATACCTATGCAATTACCGACTTTCAATTCGAGGCTTTTGATGATGTACGATTCCCGGGTAACAATGATCAAAGACATTATCTCAATATTTCAAATTCCTATAAATGGAGAGCTTTTCAGCTTTCTTTGGGATGGACTTTTTCAAGCGGATTGCCTTTTTCTGAAGAGCCTGAAATAATAGACCTAGGTGATGATGATCAGGAGCTTCTCTTCAACGAGCAAAATAATCTCAGGATGGACAATTACCATCGTTTAGATGCCAGCCTGGTTTGGAACTTCAAATTAGGAGTCAAACAAAATGTAAAAGGGAGATTAGGTCTGGCATTCATGAATATTTACAACAGATCAAATGAGATTGAGACCATTTACAATACAGATGATAATGAAGATGAAGAGCTTTTCGTGATAACGGAAACCATCATTGGTTTGAAAAGAACCCCAAATTTTGTCTTCAGAATGTGGTTTTGAATTGAACTCAATAAGCAGGGCTAGCATAGCAAGAATGGGCACATTCTAAATGCAACATAGTTGCATTTAAGTGTATTTTCAAACAAATCAAAAGCCATGAAAAGACTTCATTTTATCTCAATAATTGCTCTGATACTCATCTTAAACGCTTGTTCATACAGTGATTTGGCCTCACCATCATTCCCAGCATACAACTATTCTGGAGATCAGTATAATGACTATGGAGAGAACCCCTTCATTGAAGTTGCCAAATTTCCGGTTTCGACATTTTCGGTAGACGCAGATGGAGCATCCTATGCGAATACGCGGAGATTTATTTTAGATGATCATCAAATTCCACCAATAGGTGCAGTGCGTACTGAAGAGTTTTTGAATTATTTTCAATTGGATTATCCCTTTACAGATTTTAGCCATCCGATCAACTTGAATGGAGAGGTGAGTACATGTCCTTGGAGCGAGGATCACAAACTTGTTCGAATAGGCATTCAGGGCAAACCCTTGAGTTCCGATCAAATGCCAAATTCCAATTTTGTCTTGTTAATTGATGTTTCTGGTTCCATGAGCAATCCTGATAAATTGGATTTATTGAAAAATGGATTCAAGAAATTTGTTGATGCCATGCGCAATGAAGACCGTATTGCAATTGTGACCTACGCTGGTTCTTCAGAAGTCATTCTGCCTTCAACTCCTGGACATCAAAAGACGGCTATTAAGGATGCCATAGATGAACTAGGTGCAGGGGGAAGCACAGCTGGAGCTGAAGGAATAACGACTGCCTACGAGATAGCAGAAGCACATTTTATAGAAGGAGGAAACAATCGAATCATCATGGGTACAGATGGGGATTTCAATGTGGGCATTTCGAGTCAGGAAGAACTTGTAGAGCTTATTGAGGCCAAAAGAGAACGAGGTGTATTTTTGACTGTGCTCGGTGTCGGAAGAGGGAATTTGAATGATGCGACATTGGAACAAATTGCCAACAAGGGAAATGGAACATACGAGTACATTGACAATGTACGGCAATTGAAAAAAGTCTTTCTCTATGACTTTGGTAAGTTCTTCACCGTAGCTAAAGATGTCAAGGTACAAGTTGAGTTTAATGCCGAGAATGTGGCTTCTTATCGTTTGATCGGTTACGAGAATCGATTATTGTCGCAAGATGCATTTGAAGACGATTCCGAGGATGCAGGGGAAATTGGCGCCAACCAAAATATTACCGCCATATACGAAATTGTCCCTTTGAATAATCCAGAACACAGCTCTGATCCGACCTTTTCAATTGACTTTCGCTATAAATATCCCCAGGAAGAGAACAGTCTGGAGATGGAATTGCCGATTTTTGATGAGGGGAATTCCTTCTCGGCCTCATCTGATCAAATGAAATTCACAGCTAGCGTGGCTGCATTTTCAATGTTGCTGAGTGATTCAGAATACAAAGGGAATAGCACATACAACAGGGTGCTTATGTGGTTAGATGAATGTAATTTGCCAGATCAACATGGTTTTAAATCTGAACTCATAGAAATTGTTGAGGAGGCAAAAGACTTGTAACCAACACCTGTAGGCATGGTAAACCCATAGTAATTTCGGCTTTAAAGACAATTTTGAGGTAGTAATTGGTCAAGATGTGCTTATTTATAGGCTATTTCAATTCTTTGCAACAAGGCTCTTGTCGAGAGAAAAATTCCAATTTATTTGTATTTTAGAGCAAAATACAACCTGAAACCATCCAAAACACATACCAAATTCTTTTGGTTTCTTTTTCTTCTTTTTTTTGCTAGCTGCTCTGCTAAATCAGAGAATAAGAAAGATCAAACTTCTGAGCGCGTTCAATTTGAGGCATTCTTGCTTAAAGATACAAGTGGAGATTTGAACTTGGAGGAGGTTGTCGGATCAAGAGAGTTTGTTTCGGCATCAGAGACTGATTTTGATAAGAACACTGAAGTCTATTGGGTTAAGCTTGTCTCTCAGGCTAGACTTTCCCAGCCAGAAGATTGGTTTATGACGTTTTCTTTTGCCGATTCAATCATTCAGTACAGAAATGTAACGGGGAACATAGAGCAGGTTTTGTCAGGAGATAATGTTGGTTTTTACGATAAAGAAGTGCAATACGGAGAATACAATTTTGTTAAGATTCCTGTCCAAAATGGCATTCAAGAGCACTACATGAGACTCAGAAGTACTTCTTTGTTTTCAAAAGAATTTAGAAGTGTTGGTCGTTTTGAATTTTACTCACCTGAGCGTTTCGATTACATTGCTAGCTATACCCGATACTTTCATGGTACCTTCTTAGGTATTTCGTTTGCAATGCTCATTTTCATATTTATTTTTTACCGGATATACAAAGAAAGAGCTTATCTGGCTTATTGTGTATTTCTATTGATCATGACCAGCTATCACTTGTCAATTACAGGGTTTTTGCACGAGTTTGTCTTTTTTAATATTCCGACTATCGGTAAGTATTCTCCTTTATACACCGCTTGGGCTGGCTTTTATGCCTTTATTTATTTTACGCAAATCTATCTTGATTCTAAGGCCCATGCCCCAAAGTTGCATCGCATCCTAAACTTTTTTATCTATTTAAATACACTGGTTTTCTTTCTTTCCTTTTTTGCAATCAACATTGCAAACACCTTGCTTTTTGTCACGGGAGTAGCGATTGGGATTTTAGGATTAACAATTGCTTTTATCGCGAATAAAAAGAAGTATCGACCTGCAAAATTTTTCATCATTGCTTATGTAGGTACGATTGTGAGTTTTACGATTTTCACCTTAATGAAATTAGGGGTATTGCCGGAAGTTTTTTTTACACGCTATGCCTATCAAATGTCGTTTTCACTCCAAGCGCTTTTATTTGCGATGGGTCTTGCTGACAGATCGATTCTGGTTCGCAGAGAATTAGCGAGCAAAAAGCTGGAACAAGAGAAGTTGGTAGTTAAACAAGAAAAAGAATTGAATGACTTGTTAGCGAGAAAAAATGTAGAATTAGAATTAAAAGTTCAAGAGCGGACGCAAGAATTGGTAGAGAAAAACAAGAGGGTAGAAGCTGACAGAGAAATTATTCGAAAAGAGAGACAAAAATCAGAGCAATTACTTTTGAATATTCTGCCGGAGAAAATCGCGAAGCGATTGAAGTCGGGAGAGGAAAAAATTGCCGAAAGATTTGATAATGTGACCGTTTTCTTCTCCGACATTGTTGGCTTCACAGAAATGTCAAAGAATATAGCTCCCGAGGAGCTGGTAGATGTTCTGAATAATATTTTCACACGATTCGATAAGTTGCTAGTGAAACATGGCCTTGAAAAAATAAAGACAATTGGTGATGCCTATATGTGTGTGTCTGGATTGCCAGAACCAAAAGTCGATCATGCAGCACGTGTTGCGCGATTTGCATTGGATGTTATTAAAGAGCTAGATTTGATCAAGAAGGATAAAGGCCAAAGTGGATTAAGCGTGAGGATTGGGATTCATACAGGAACAGTGGTCGCTGGGGTCATTGGTGAACAAAAATTTGCTTATGATCTCTGGGGAGAGGTCGTAAATATGGCGAGCAGATTGGAGAGTCAAGGAAAGGAGATGCAAATACAGTGTTCTGAAAAAGTACATGCTTTACTGCAGCATCAATTTCAATTTGAAGAAAGGGGCATTGTACAGTTGAAGGGGGTTGGTCTTGTAAAAACGTTTTACCTCATTAAAGAAACGAATAAAGTGCCGAATATTTCGGCTTTTGTATAACCTATAAATTAAAATTATGTCATTAAGACCACCACATCCGAAAAACATTTCACTAAATGATTTAAAACCAGGAGATATTCTTCTTTCTTCTGGAAATACATGGATTGATAAAGCGATAGAGTTTCTCGATCAAGGAGATTATTCCCATGTTACTCAGTACATCGATGTCGATTCGGCAACTGGAGATCATATGGTAGTAGAAGCTACAACTAAGGGTATTAAATATCACAATACAGACGAAGATTTTCAAGCTCAAAATTTAATAGATGCTTATCGCTTTGTTTCAGTTGATGGACACCGATTAGGTGATCCTGGATGGTCCGCTGATCCCATGATTAATTTGGCCAAAACCTATGCAGGTGGAAATTATGCATATGACAACTTATTATTGCTTGCAGTGATGTTAATTGCATGTGAATGGCCAAAAAGCGAAAAGGTCAGCGAAACGGTTCGCTTGCTTTTAGCCTATGTCGATGGAAAGCTTGAAAAATGGTTAAATGCCAATAAAGGAAAAACACCCATGACGTGTGTTCAAGTTGCCACCTCTTGTCACTGGGATGCACCAACAACTCCGCCAAATAAATATGCTTTGCAAGTTTTAATTAATGGTGCTCGAACAGCTCCTTGGAATAAGAAGAATGATGATTTAAGGGATGATTATTCAGTCGAGATGCTAGAATATAATAGACTGAGAACTAAAATCACTTCTCATCTTAAAGGAATTTACCCTGATGTTGATATTTCAGGCGGAGCCAAGGGGATAAAAGCATATGCAGGATCTATTATGTTGCCTTTGGGGACTTGCACACCTTATGATCTGCAAACCAGTCCAACTTTAGAATTTATTGGCTGTTTAAAAGACACCAGAAGCACTGATCCTTCCAAGCATTGGGATGCTTCTCTTGCCGCAACAGTTTAAATTCGAACTGATATACTGGATTAAATCAATTGATGGATATCGAATAGGATAAAAGCAATAGTGCTTTATCTACCTCGCTTTCAAGCTCACAAAAGGGACCATCACTTCCTCAAGTGAAATGCCTCCATGCTGGAAGGTATTGCGATAGTAATTTGCGTAATAATTGAAATTATTGGGGTAGCAGATAAAGTCTGTATTTTTCGCAAAAATCCACTTTGAACTTACGTTGGTCTTGGGTAGTTTAATGTCTTCAGGACGGTTTATTTCAAATACGTCCTTGGCATTGTAATTCAGGTTTTTCCCCAATTTATAGCGCAAATTCGTGTTGGTTTGACGATCTCCTACAACCTTGATCGCCTCTTTGACATTTACCGTTCCATGGTCTGTTGCGATTACGACTTTAGATCCATTCTCTGCAATTTTTTTGAACATGTCCAATAAAGGCGAGTTCTTGAACCATGACAGTGTCAAATCGCGGTAAGCGGACTCATCATCTGCCAATTCGCGAATCACCTCCATGTCGGTTCGCGCATGAGAGAGCATATCCACAAAATTGTAAACGATGACATTGAGATCGTTTTGGAAAAGGTTCGCGAATTGATCAACCAATTTTTTTCCTTTGCCCAGGTTGGTAATTTTATTGTAAGAAAATTTTCCTTGATAACCCAGTCGTTTTAGATGACCTTCCAAGAAACTTTCTTCTGCCATGTTTTTCCCACCTTCGTCCTCTTCGTTTTTCCATAGATTGGGATACATCCGCTCTATTTCTGATGGCATCATTCCTGCGAAAAAGGCATTCCTTGAATAATGCGTTGCAGTGGGTAATATACTCATGAACATGTCTTCACTCTCGACATGAAAAAATTCTGAGAGTACAGGTTGCAATACTTTCCATTGATCAAAACGAAGATTGTCAATGAGCATAATGAAGAGCGATTCCTCCTTTAATGTAGGATAGATCTTTCTTTTGAATATGTTATGCGACATATCTGGGCAAGCATCTTCATCCTGAATCCAATCGATATAATTTTGCTCAACGAACTTGCAAAATTGTGCATTGGCCTCTTCTTTTTGCATTTTGAAGATTTCTTCCATGCTCGGATCATTGGATTTTTCCAGTTCCAATTCCCAATAGACCAACTTGCCAAACATTTCTTTCCACTCCTCAAGATCTAACCTTCCGCCAAGGGTCATGCCAATTTGCCGAAATTCTTGCTGATAATTAGAAGTCGTTTTTTCACTTCTCAATCTCTTTTCATCCAGATTCTTTTTAATCGAGAGCAAAATTTGCTTAGGATTTACCGGTTTAATCAGATAATCTGAGATTTTGGCTCCAATAGCATCCTCCATAATGGATTCCTCCTCGCTCTTGGTAATCATCACGACAGGAACCGATGGAACCATTGTTTTAATTTCATTCAATGTTTCAAGTCCGGTTAATCCTGGCATGTTTTCATCGAGGAAGATGATGTCAAAATTCTTTTCTTTTACCCGGTCGATAGCATCGTTTCCACTGGTTACCGTATACACTTCATAGCCTTTTTCTTCTAGAAAAAGTACATGTGGTTTCAGGAGTTCAATTTCGTCATCGGCCCAGAGAATAGTGGAATTCATATATTCTTATTTTTCAATTTGGTCAGTCAAAAAATTCGACATCTTAATAGGAACGAATATTTGAATAATCTGTTATGATTCAGCCTTAAATATTTAGTTTTATCCCTGAATATTTTGGAAAAAACCCGTCTTAAGAATAAAAAGAAGATTTTAAATGATCCGGTTTATGGATTTATTACGATTCCAGACCCACTCATTTTTCAACTTATTGAACATCCTTGGTTCCAACGATTAAGGCGAATACAGCAATTGGGTCTTTCCAATATGGTTTATCCAGGGGCTCATCACAATCGATTTCATCATGCAATAGGAGCCATGCATCTTATGCAATTGGTTTTGGAGAACCTTGAATCGAAAGGTGTTTTCATCTTGGACAATGAAAAGCAAGGAGCGCTCATTGCAATTCTTCTTCACGATATAGGTCATGGTCCGTTTTCTCATGCTTTGGAACATACCATAATAAAGGGTACACATCACGAGGAAATTTCCCTTTTAGTAATGGAGGCGCTTAATGATGAATTTGAAGGGGCATTAGAAACCGGGATACGCATCTTTAAGAACGAATACCCAAAGAAATTTTTGCATCAATTGGTGTCCAGCCAATTGGATATGGATCGCTTGGATTATTTGCAAAGAGATAGTTTTTACACCGGTGTTTCGGAAGGGGTTGTCGGCAGCCAACGAATTCTCAAAATGCTGGATGTGGCCAATGATGAAATCGTGGTTGAGGAAAAGGGAATTTATTCCATCGAAAAATTTCTCGTAGCGCGGAGGCTCATGTATTGGCAAGTCTATTTGCACAAGACGGTCGTTTCAGCCGAGTTTTTATTGATGAAAGTTCTTGAACGAGCCAAAAAAGTATGGGATGCGTGTGAGCTCAGAGCGAGCCCTGTATTAACTGAGTTTATGCAGCATCCAATTGAAGGAAAGTTGGGCCGTGTGCCGGGAATGCTCGAGAAGTTTTTGCAGTTGGATGACTATGATGTGTGGTCGGCCATTAAGGAATGGCAATATTGCGAAGATCGTGTGTTATCAGAACTGTGTCAGCGATTGATCAACAGAAAGCTATTAAAGATTAAAGTTCAATCGGAACCTATCGATGAGGCAGAACTTGAAAAAAAGAAGTTGGCTTTTCAAGCACAAACCGGTTTAAGTGCAGAAGAAACAGACTATTTCATTTTCTCAGGAGTTTTAGCCAATGAAGCCTACGATCCTGTGGGAGAAGAGATCAAAATTCTATACAAGAATGGAGATATAAAAGACATTGTATCTGCCTCAGATAATTTGAACATTTCTTCACTATCGGGTCGTGTTAAAAAATATTTTTACTGTTTTCCTGAATTGCAGGAGCATTAATTTTGAAGAGGAAATGAAATTTAGCGCGCAGTCAATAGCCGAATTATTAAATGGGACAGTTGAAGGGGATGCCAATACTTCAGTAGGCATGGTGAGTAAGATTGAAGAAGGAAGACCCGGTACCCTTAGTTTTTTGGGTAATCCCAATTACGAGCATTATATCTATTCAACCCAATCGAGCATTTGTCTTGTTCAAAACGATTTTTCTCCAAAAGAAGAATTGCCAAAAACACTTACGCTTGTTAGAGTAGAAGACGTGTACGGTTGTTTTGCTAAACTGCTTGAGTTTTACGAGGCTCAATTCTTACCTGCAAAAGAAATATCGAAACATGCTGCCATTCACGAAAGTGCAGAGATTGCAGATGATGTTTATATCGGAAATTTTGTGAGTATTGGACCCGATGTAAAGGTCGAATCAGGCGCCTACATTTATTCAAATTGTTCGATTGGCAAAGGAAGCAGAATTGGAAAAGACAGCATCATTTACGCGGGAGTAAAGATTTATCATGGTTCTCAAATAGGAGAGCGTGTAATGCTTCATAGTGGAGTGATCATTGGGGCGGACGGCTTCGGTTTTGCTCCTGGAGCAGAAAACAATTACCGCAAGGTTCCTCAGATCGGAAATGTCATCATCGAAGATGATGTAGAAATTGGAGCAAATACCTGTGTCGACCGCGCAACTATGGGGTCTACTATTCTTAAAAAAGGTGTGAAATTGGATAATTTGATTCAAGTTGGCCACAATGTAGAGATTGGGGAGAATACAGTTATTGCTGGACAGACTGGAATAGCTGGCTCGACAAAAATTGGAAAGGACTGTATGATAGGCGGTCAAGTAGGAATAGTTGGGCACATTAACATCGGAGATGAAGTCAAGATTGCCGCTCAATCAGGAATAGGAAAGAGTCTTGAAAATGGAGCTATCGTTCAAGGAAGTCCAGCATTTCCAATTATAGAATTTAAGAAATCAAACATAGAATTTCGTAATTTGCCGACCCTTAGCAGGAAACTTGCTCATCTCGAACGCCAAATTGCGCAATTAAATAATCACCATGAGTGATCAACAGAAGACGATTAAAGAAAAAATCCAACTCTCAGGAGTAGGTCTGCACACCGGAATTCAATGCAACCTTAGCATTTTACCAGCCCCAGAAAATCACGGTTTTGTTTTTCAACGAACAGATTTGGAAGGTGAGCCCAAGATCAATGCACACGTCAGTAATGTCAGCACTACTGAAAGAAGTACTTCGCTGAAAAAAGGAGAAGCTGAAGTACATACGACAGAACACGTTTTGGCTGCGCTCTATGGAATGGGAGTGGATAATGCGCTTATTCAATTGGACGCTGCCGAGGTGCCCATTATGGATGGAAGTGCAAAACCATTTGTCGATGCCATCAATGCAGTCGGAATAGAAGAGCAGAAAGCAGAAAAAGACTATTTCACCGTTCGTAAGAACCTGTATTATGAAGATGAAAATGGCTATTCAGAAATGATGGCTGTTCGAACTCCTGGCGAAGAATTTCGCTTGACGGTAATGGTGGATTACGGTTCGAAAATTTTGGGTACGCAGCATGCTTCGATGTACCATCTCGGAGAATTTGAAAAAGAAATATCACCTAACCGAACTTTTGTATTCCTCAAGGAATTGGAATTTCTGGCCAAAAAGAACCTCATTAAAGGAGGTGACCTGAACAATGCGATTGTACTGGTAGAACGGGAATATTCGGAAGAGGAAATTCAACATATTCTCAAAGCCCTCGGAAGAGAGGGAATGGATGTGAAAGTAGAAGGGATTGGTATGTTGAATGTGAGCAAGCCTCATTTTGACAATGAGCCTGCGCGTCATAAACTTTTAGATATAATTGGAGATTTGGCCTTAGTAGGTCGTCCAATCAGAGGGCATATATTGGCTGCTCGTCCTGGACATAAATCCAATGTTGAATTTGCAAAGATGTTGGTGGCCGAAATGAAGAAGGCAGAACAAAATGATTTTGCTGCACTCATGACCAAATTGCCCAAGATCGATATCAACCAAGTTTCGCGAATGCTTCCGCATCGCTATCCATTTTTGATGGTAGATAAGATCATCGAAATGGGAGAAAACAGCATTGTTGGTTTGAAGAATGTTACCATCAATGAGCCTTTCTTTCAAGGCCATTTTCCTGGAAATCCGGTGATGCCAGGTGTATTGCAAATTGAGGCCATGGCACAAGTAGGCGGTATTTTTGCATTGAGCCAAGTAGAGGATCCAGAGAATTATACGACTTATTTCATGAAGATCGATAATGTTCGCTTTAAGCGGAAAGTAATTCCTGGGGATTCTATCATCTTCAAGTTGAATCTATTGAGCCCTATTCGAAGAGGTATCGTGCATATGGAAGGAAAAGCCTATGTAGGGAATGAAGTCTGTTGCCAAGCGGAAATGATGGCCCAGATAGTGCGAGATAAAGTCAGTGAGAAAGAAGCCATATGATCAGTCCCAAAGCGCACGTTAGCGAAAATGCGAAAATTGGTAAAGGAGTAGAGATTTCTCCTTTTTCAACCATCTATGGCGATGTAGAAATAGGAGACGGTTCCTGGATAGGTCCCAATGTGACGATCATGGATGGAGCGCGCATTGGAAAAAATTGCCGAATATTTCCTGGAGCGGTCATTTCAGCAATTCCTCAAGATTTAAAGTTTGCAGGGGAAAAGACGACAGCAAAAATAGGAGACAATACGACAATTCGCGAATGTGTTACCATCAACAGAGGAACTTCAGATAGAAACACTACACGAGTTGGTGACAATTGCCTATTGATGGCCTATGTGCATATAGCACATGATGTAGTGGTTGGCAATCACTGTATCTTGGCGAATGCAGTGAATATAGCTGGTCATTGCACCATCGAGGACCATGTGATTCTCGAGGGATTGGTGGCCATGCAACAATTCATGCGTATTGGTGCACATGCATTTGTTGCAGGTGGATCTTTGGTGCGGGTAAATATTCCTCCCTATGTTAAGGCTGCCAGAGAACCCATTTCATATGTGGGGATTAATGGCGTTGGTTTAAAGAGAAGAGGATTTGAGACCGAAACCATTCATACTATAGAAGACATCTACCGCATTATTTACGTTCACAATAATCATTTTAGTAAAGCACTATCCCAAGTTGAAGGAGATATTGCTGCATGTCCTGAAAAAGACCATATTCTTAATTTCTTCAGATCAGCCGAAGGAGGTATCATGCGAGGGTTAAGTTGATCTATGCACATCAAACTGAGCGATATCGGCAAGCGATACAATCGCGATTGGATTTTTAGACACCTCGATTATAATTTTGAATCGGGGAAAGCATATGCCATCCTTGGATCCAATGGATCGGGGAAGTCTACTTTGCTCAAGACAATTGCTGGCTTTATTTCTCCTACAGAAGGCAATATCGAATATGAGAACACGGCTGTCTTGGCGCAAGAAGAGGTCTTCAAAGAAGTTGCTTTTGCAGCACCCTATTTAGAGATCTATGAGGAATTCACACTTCCAGAAGCACTGCGATTTCATGAAAAACTCAAACCTCTTTCTATTGAGGCAAGTGCTTTGATGGATGTTATTCGCCTTCCTTTATACAAGAGAATTGAGACCTTCTCTTCTGGAATGAAACAAAAAGTAAAATTGGCTTTGGCCATTTATTCAGAAACTTCCATGCTCTTTTTGGATGAGCCTACGATAAACCTCGATGCAAAAAGCAAGAGCTGGTATGAGGAACAAATTCAAAACGTTAAAGCGAATAAATTGATCGTGGTTTCCTCTAACTACGAAAAAGTAGAGTACAGCTTCGCAGCTGAACTTATTCAAATCGAAAATTTCAAAGCTTCTTAAAATCAATCATTTAATCCCCCTCTAATTCTTATTTTTGGCCTTTAATTAAAATTTATGGCAAGTACAGCTGACTTTAAGAATGGATTATGCATGAAATGGAATAACGATTTGTATTCCATCATTGAATTTCAACACGTGAAACCGGGTAAAGGACCTGCCTTTGTCAGAACCAAATTACGCAACTTGAATAACGGTAAGATCATTGATCACACCTTCAATGCCGGAGTGAAAATCGAGACGGTGAGAATTGAAACGCGCCAGTATCAATACCTCTACAATGACGATCAAGGATATCATTTCATGAATATGGATGACTATAACCAAATCAATATTCCTGAGCATTTGATCAACGCACCAAAGTTGTTGAAGGAGGAAACCATTTGCACAATCGTATTTCATGCTGATGAAGAGAAGCCATTGAACTGTGAATTGCCTTCTTTCATGGAATATGAAATTACCTATACAGAACCGGGAGTAAAAGGAGATACCGCTACAAATTCTACAAAGCCTGCGAAGATAGATGTGGGGGTTGAGGTACGTGTTCCACTCTTCATCAATACAGGAGATCGTGTCAAGGTTGATACACGTTCAGGTACTGGAGTTTACGTAGAAAGAATCAAAGCCTAAGGCCATAGATGAAATTCAAGACTCAACAAACACTGAAAGACATTGCTGCCATCATTGATGCAAAGATGAAAGGTCCAGAAGGCCATATTGTATCCGGCATCAATGAAATTCATAAAGTTGAGCACGGTGATCTGGTTTTTGTCGATCATCCCAAATACTACGATAAGGCACTCTCTTCCAATGCCACAACCATTCTAATTGATAAAGAAGTCGAATGTCCTTTAGGAAAAGCCTTGTTGATTTCCGAAAAACCTTTTGATGATTATAATCGCTTGACCAAGCACTTTGCTCCTGTGAAGCACCTGAGCCAAGAAAGAGGTGAGCAGGTAGAGATAGGAAAAGGAACAAAGATTTATCCAGGTGTGATCATTGGAAACAATGTGCAGATAGGTGAAAATTGCCAGATTCATAGCAATGTGGTAATAGAAGACGGTACCCAAATAGGGGACCGGGTAATCATTCATTCCAATGCAGTTATTGGTGCGGATGCTTTTTATTATAAGAAGCTTGATGGCGTTTTTACCAAGATGCATTCATGCGGCTGGGTAGAAATTCACGATGATGTTGAGATCGGGGCTTCCTGTACAATCGATAAAGGGGTAAGTGGAAATACTGTAATCGGTAAAGGCTCGAAATTAGATAATCAAGTGCATGTTGGGCACGATACAGTAATCGGTAAAAATTGTCTTTTCGCTGCACAAGTGGGTATTGCCGGTTGTGTTGTGATTGAAGATAGTGTAACACTCTGGGGCCAAGTTGGTGTGCCAAGCGATATTCGCATTGGCAAAGGTGCTGAGGTTTTAGGACAGTCCGGTTTGTCCCATTCGATAGAAGGAGGAAAGAAGTACTTTGGGAGTCCGGCATCAGAGGCCAGAACCAAAATGACAGAATTGGTATATTTAAAAAAGCTTCCTGAACTTTTTAAGAAGATAAATGGCTGAAATAAAGTCAAAAGAAATACGCTTATCCGAGCGATTACGTCAGAATAAATTCAAGCTGAATGCTTTGTTGGAGATGACCAAAGCCATTAACAACAATTCATCAGTAAATGAATTGATTGATATCTACGAAGGTATTGTCAAGGATGAACTGGGCATTTCTAAATTGATTCTGTTCATTAAGAATGAGCAATGGAATACCCTCTTACAATACGGTTTGGAAATTGACTATTCTGAAATTGATCCCGAAGAACTTTTTCAAAGGCAAAAAGAACTTTCATTGATTGAAAGCGATGAGAAAGACAGTGTGGGAGGTTTTGATGTTTTGTTGCCTGTTTATCATAAAGACAATCCCTTGGCTTTCTTAATGATTGGTGACGAGAATGAGAATGAAATCGCCATTAGTCCTATTATCAAGCACTTGAATTTTATTCAAACCTTGACCAATATTGTTGCGGTTGCCGTTGAGAATAAGCGATTGGCTAAAGAGACGGTTCAACAAGAGCGATTGAAGAGAGAGCTGGAACTGGCGGCAGAACTGCAGAACATGTTGGTGCCGAGTAAGTTGCCGTCCAATGAAAAAATTGATGTGGCCGCAAAGTACTTTCCTCACCAGGAAGTAGGCGGGGATTATTACGATTTTATTCCGCTCGGTGACAAAGGCTTTTTGATGTGCATGGCCGATGTTTCTGGGAAAGGTGTTGCCGCTGCAATTTTAATGTCCAATTTTCAAGCGACATTGAAGACCCTTGCCAATAACGATTACCGTTTAGAACAATTGGTGGAGATGCTGAATACCAGTGTGTACAACAGTGCCAAAGGAGAGCGTTTCATTACCTTTTTTCTCGTGCGCTATATATACGGTTCTAAGCGCTTCGAGTATGTCAATGCAGGGCATAACCCGGCTATTCTGATTTCGCAAGGCACCTCCAGAGAATTAAAAACAGGTACGGTTGGTTTGGGTATGCTGGACCAATTGCCCTTTTTAGAAGTAGGTGAGGCCGATCTCTTGAAACACGATATTTTGGTGACCTATACCGATGGCCTGGTCGAGATTGAAAATGTTCAAGAAGAAGAATTCGGAACAGATCGACTGGCTTCAATTGTCATGCACAACAGCAAATTGGGTATGAATGCCCTCAATGATGAAATCATTAAAAACTTTGACGATTTCCGCGGGAGCGTTGCACCTTTTGATGATACTACACTTTTGGCCTGTCGATTTCTTTCAGTAGGAGAATGAGCTATTTGTATATTGAAAGAGCTAGAATAAGATGCTCTCAAAACTAACGTGGCATAAGTGCCAGCCTGAATTTAGTAGGCAATAACATGGATGTTATCACTGATCGATAAGAAATAAAAAAATTTAAAAAAAATATCCAATAATCAGTTTGTTAATTCATAGCACGATTCTAAATAATTGGAGCTGCTTTTATTTTAGGTATTGACATTTATTTGAAAATTGGGTACAACGAGAAAGAATGAAAATGAAGTTATATTATTTTATTATTGTTCCATGGAGTGTGATTTTATTCAGTTTAGGGTGCAATTTCAATTCTGAGGAAGCAACGGCTAATCACATTCCAGATGTCAGTGTCGAAGCATCAATGGAAAATGGGTATTATCATGGAGAATACAAAGAATACATTGGTGATCGTTTGGTCGTTCATGGCAAAATGAATGAAGGGCAAAAAACTGGGGTTTGGAAGACTTTTGATGAGAATTCAAATCTTGTCGAAGTTGTTCATTATTCCGGGGATAGCATTTTACATATTCTAGATCTGCAAGACTTTGACTTTGAACTTCTATCAAATGATGAATTCACAATGTTAGTGCCAAAGAACTGGAGGTATAATTCTTCAGAAGCCCCTGAACATTTGTTCAGTTACACAAAGCAAACGGATAAAAATTTTAATCCTTCCATTACAATGACAAAATTCGATTCTCAAGGACTTTCTTTATCGGAATTTGAACAAATAGCTTTTCAAAATCTTATTGCTTCATATGAAATCGTAAAAGAAGTAGAGAGAACGGAAGTTTTAAAAAATGGATTGAACGTGATTCGAAAAAGCTACATGATAAAAAATGAAAGTCTAGAGTTTGGAGCCGTTTCTTTTCTTTTTAAAAATCTCAAATATGATTCTGTATTGATAATGACAGGATACTGCGAACTAGAAGATATTTTGAAGTACAAAGGTGTCTTTGATGAAATAGGTATATCTTTTAGGTCAACTGTTTAACTTCGGTTGCCAAGTGAAATCGAATTCTTTGAAATTCCTGTTGATCTCAATAGAAATTGAAAATGTAGGGTTAACATGGTCTGAGGCATAAAATTCTTCCCACCAAATAAACATTATGCTTATCATTAAAAGGTCAAATGAATCATCATCAAAATGTCCATTTACAAAAACCGAATTTAGTACGGTGGTATTTTTGACCTGGAAAAATCCCTTTTGCTCGTTGTTCTCAAAAACAGATACCCTGTGTCCTTTGTGTCCAAAAATTGAATAAGTTGTCTTTCCATTTGTCAATTTAAAGTGCAACTTCCATAAGTTTTTCGGAAAAAGTTTCCAGTCTTCTTTACTCGTTTTAAGCGCGAAGTATGCGAAAAAGAAGTTTGTTCTTTTAATTAAAACTGATTCGTTCGATTGTGAATCGATAATAATAGTTTTCCTATTGAAAGTAAACCAACCTTTTTGCTTAAGACCGAAACTTTTATTATTGGACCTCAATTTCAACCTGCCGTTCTGTCCATACCATTTATTTTCAATCCTTAAGTTCATTGAAATTTAGAGTAGTGAATTGATCTGGGTTTTTACATTATTCTTTCATTTTAAAACAACTGCATTTTAAAAATGCGTTGCGTGTTTTGTGAATATAACATAATGAAGTTATAACCCAATTGTCAGCTAGCTCGGAGGTCATCGTCCGAGCCGTGTTAAATTCTTAATGTCAACCTACCTCTTCACAAAAGGATAAGAAAAGCGAATTAGTTCATTAGCTATTTCTAGCAAATAGGGCCCCGATTCCAAAGCGCTCATGTCCAACTGAATTTCAGTCAATTTCATTTGTCCTAAACTTCGAATGACTTGTCCTTTGATATTCAATACATTCAAGTTGAATTGCATCGCATGTTCTTGCTCAATACGCAAACGGGCAATATCTGCAACTGGATTGGGAAACAAGGAGACCGCATCAATACGGTTTTCTTCGATATTTGTGGTTCCAAAGCCGATAAAGATGGCTGGAATAGAAGTGCTGGGGATGGCCAAAGTGTCGATGGTCTTTGCATAACAAATATCAGCAGGTGTATTGATACCGGGTGCCGTTATGATTTCTGAGGAACTGAAGTCATTACTGAAGCGAGTTATTCTCAAGGGGTTCCAAGAAGAAACATAATAATTGCCTTCATTGTCCTCATCAATACCGTCCATATTGGACAGATTAGTAGAAGTTAGATTGCTAATAGAGTAATCATCCAAATCCACTGCACTGATATCACCACTCGACCAAGTCACGTAAATCAAGCGATTATTGTCACTATCATAAACAATTCCATTGGGGGTGTTTTGCGTGTCTGAAACCACGGTCGAAACAATGGGGTTGCTAAAATCACTGGCATCGATTTCGTAAATGCGTTGATTCGAAAAGTCGGTCACCCAGAGGCGATCAACACCGTCATTGCTTAAGCCATTGAGGAACCCGGCACCACTAACGAATACATCGAAAACTTCCAATTCTGAATCCAAATCATAGCCTTTCAAACGAGAGCCGCTCACAGCGAAAAGCGTATTGCCCATTACTTCCATGCCCAGATTGGCTTCCAGGTCCGATCCAAAATAACTGACCGTTCCATCAGCAGCTCTTTGCACAATGCTCGTGTTGTCAGAAGAGGTGAAAAAGCGATTGGAAATGGGGTCGTGTTCAATGCTTTCACCAATCATTTGTTGTCCCCAGCTGTTCGCAGCAAGGAGCAAGAAGAAGAAAAGGATTCTCATGTTTCAAAATTTGCTTCGAAGGTAGACTTCCTGCCGAAAAGCGGGACATCATAAAAAGGGCCATGAATGCATACTTAGTTTTAAGTTTTTAAAAGCAGACCTATTTTTTGCTGTCGATCCTATTTGAAAAATATAAATGGTACAAGGTCTTT
>JBCCIF010000016.1:0-44674 GCA_039028335.1 Bacteroidota bacterium | reverse complement strand
GGACCAAATACCCGTGGTAGATCCATTGGTAATTAGACCATTTAGAATAGTATTTTCACTGCCTTCACAAACAGTCTGATCAGCTCCTGCATTCGCAATAATTCCTTCCGTATAAATGATTTGAACAGAATCAACTACCGCTAAACAATTCGCATTATTTTCTGAAGTTAAATAGAGCGTAACCCCTCCAGCATCAAACTCATCCGGACTAACGCTATACGTTGAGTTCAAATCAATATTATCGCCAATCGCTCCATTTCCTGAACTGGTCCAAATACCCTCAGTCGTAATTCCCGTCACCGAACCATCAAGAACAAATTCAGTATTCGAGCTACATACGACAAAATCATCTCCGGCTTCTACAATAGGAGCTGGAGTAAAGTTGATGTTTATAACGTCTGAAGCAGCATTGCAACTCGCCTCACTGGTTAATACAAGCGAAACAAATCCAGCTACAGCATCTGCTTCACTTGGAATGTATTGTGGATTCAAAACATCATCTGATGGACTAAATGTTCCCGTTCCGGAACTCACCCATTTTGGTCCTGATCCATTGTTGATTACACCAGCCAAATCAATGACTCCATTGTTGGCACATAGTGTGGTGTCCGTACCCGCATCAACAATTGCTTCCTGAAATATGTCAATTACCAAAGTGTCTGAAACGGTGACACAACCCGGTGTATTGGTAGCAGTTAAAATCAATTCTACTTGTTGATTAACGATATCTAGAGAATCAATTTCGTATACGTTGTCTAATTCATCAAAGGCTTGCTGAAAAGTACCGTTTCCATTTGTAGACCATTCACCTGTTAGTGAAGCTCCGGAAACGATTCCAGAAATGTCTACCGTCTCTTGATCAGAACAAATAATAATATCGGCTCCTGCTTCGGCTTCTGGGGCGACTCCAATGCTTAATTCAAATTCATCTATGGCTTGGTCGCAACTGTTGGCAGTCAGGGTCAAGATAACTGATCCATTTACCGCGTCTCCTTCGCTCGGAATATAGGTCGCATCTAAGGTGTTCTCATTCGGAACAAATGCTCCAGTACCTGTCGAAGACCATACACCTCCGGAAGCATTTCCAGAAATCTGACCATCTAATTGTATGGCAGCATTATTTGCACAAACGGTTGTATCATTTCCAGCGGTAGATAATCCTGGAGGAAGAATGTTCACTTGCACAGTATCAGTCACGGCATCACAAAAGCTATTATTGGTTGAACTCAACACCAAGGTGATACTTCCCGCAATAGAGTCAGCATCACTGATTAAATACGTTGCATTCAAATTGCTATTATCTGGAGAAAAGTTTCCTGACCCCAAAGTGGTCCACTCACCCGTATTCGTAATTCCGCTTACTAATCCTGAAAGCACAACTGTACTTTCGCTAACACATGGTGTTAAATCCTCTCCGGCATCAACTACAGCTGGCTGAAGAATATCAACTTCAAAAGTATCTGTAACCGCAATACAATTTCCTTGGTTATAGGTATGAAGGACAAATTCAATTGATCCTTGATTAAAATCATCTTGACTAGGAACATACGTTGTGCTTACCAATGAATCGTTTGGAGTAAAGGAACCAAACCCTCCGGTCCAATAGGCATCACCGGCAACAGTGATTGCCCCATTTAAGTCAAATTCTTCAGTATTCTCACAAATTGTAAAATCTAAACCAGCATTAGCGGTTGGAGCGTCTGTAAACGTAATACTCACCACATCTTGAACGGCCAAGCAAGAGCCATTTCCAGTAGATTCTAGTGTCAAAGTCATTATTCCGTTATCGATTTCTGCCTGTACAGGAGAATAAGTAGTATTCAACAATGTCTCTGAAGGACTAAATGATCCAAAACCGTTCGACCACGTTCCTCCAGATGCTCCGGTTACATTTCCGGATAAAACAACTTCAGGATTATTCGCGCACACTATAATATCCGTACCTGCATCAACGATTGGGGCAGGTAAAATGCTTATCGTAATTTCATCTTCTTCTGCTGGACAAAAGCCATTTCCAGTAGTCGTGTAGGTTAATGTTGCCACTCCTGCTGCTATTTCGGCCGGGCTAGGTGTATATTCAGCATTCGATTGTGTTTCACTTGGAAAGAAAGAACCTGTTCCACCAGACCATTCACCGCCCAAGGCATTTCCTACGAATCCATTTAAGTCTATAGCCACATTATTTGCACAGCTTTCTGCATCAGAACCAGCATTAACAAAGGGTTGTGCTTGAAATCGCAATTCAACCTCATCCTCTACGGCTACACAGTCTCCGTTCCCCGTAGTGGTTAATGTCAATTTCAGATTACCTAAAGCTTTCTCGGTTTCAGTGGGAAAATACTCTGCATTCATATCTGTATTTGAAGGCAAATAAGTACCCGCACCACCAGACCACTGAGCTCCTGTTGAAAGCCCATATGCACCGGCTAATTGAACAGCTGTCACAGAAGAGCAAAGATCTTGATCAGGTCCTGCATCTGCAGTGGGAGCATCTGTAAATGTAAAATCAACATCATCTGTTGATGCCACACATCCTCCATTTCCGGTTGAAGAAATAGTTAAGGTGACTAAACCTGCATCTAATTCCGATTGAGAAGGGCTGTATACAGCATTCACGGATTGATTATCAGGAACAAAAGTCCCTAAACCACCACTCCATTGAATACCTCCAGCATCACTAAATGATCCGTCAAGTGTTATATCAGAATTGTTCTCACAGAATACGTCAATGTTTCCAGCTTCAACAGATGGAGCAGACGTAAATGTTAATTCCATATTTGAGGTCTCGGCAGAACAATTCCCGTTGCCTGTACTCGTTAAAACTAGTGTTAAGTTTCCTGCATCTATTTCAGCCTGAGTTGGTGTATAGGTAGCATTCAATGTTGTATTGTCTGGAGAAAATGTTCCAAGTCCTCCTGACCATAAAGCTCCAGAAGCTATACTTACCGTTCCGTTCAAACTGGCATCTGCATTGTTCTCACAGACACTTTGATCAGTACCGGCTGAAAGCGTTGGTGCTGGAGTAAAGTTCATTATTACTTGATCCTGCACAGAAAGACAATTTCCGTTTCCGGTTGTTTGGATATCTAAAGTCACAATTCCTGCATCTATCTCTGCTTGTGTCGGTGTGTATGTTGCATTGGGATCCGTTGCATCAGGACTAAATGAACCTAGTCCACCTGACCATACTACTCCTGTAGCGCCTGTTTGCGAACCATTTAAATCCGCATCGGCATTATTCGCACATAAAGATTGTGATAAACCACCATCCACTGTTGGTGCAGAAGTGAAATTAAATGAGACTGGGTCCGAGACTGCTGTACAATTTCCATTTCCGGTGGATACTAAAGTCAATGTTACTAAGCCGGCATCCAACTCTGTTTGTGCAGGGCTATAGGTCGCGTTTGCCGTAGCATTGTCTGGAACAAAAGTTCCTAGACCCCCACTCCATTGAATTCCTCCAGCATCGCTGAAGGAGCCTGCCAAAGATATATCCGAATTATTTTCACAAAAGGAATCTGTTGTTCCCGCATCGACAGAAGGTGCAACAGTAAATGTCACATCCATATTAGCTGTTTCAGCCGCACAATTTCCATTTCCAGTACTCGTCAAAACGAGTGTCAAATTCCCCGCATCTATTTCTGCTTGTGTTGGTGTATAGGTCGCATTTAGTGTTGTGTTATCTGGTGAGAAAGATCCTAATCCTCCAGACCAAACTGCTCCACTCGCTATACTTACTGTACCATTCAGACTGGCATCGGCATTGTTTTCACAAATGCTTTGATCTGTTCCCGCAGAAATAGTAGGTGCTGGTGTGAAGTTCATTACTACCTGATCTTGAACCGAAAGACAATTTCCATTGCCTGTAGTTTCTATATTGAGTGTCACCGTTCCAGCATCTAATTCTGATTGAGCTGGAGTATACGTTGCTTCAGGGTCATTTGCATTAGGGCTATAACTTCCTAAACCTCCTGTCCAAAGGACTCCGCTTGCGCCACTCAGCGTTCCGTCTAAGTCTGTATCCGCATTGTTTGCGCATAATGTTTGTGAAACACCTGCATCGACAGTTGGAGCTGAAGTAAAATTCAATGTAATGGGATCAGAAACAGAAGAACAGTTCCCATTTCCTGTCGTTACTAAAGTCAATGTAACCGAACCAGCTGCAAGTTCGGCTGCCGATGGTGTATATAAAGTTGTTAAAGTTGTTGCGTCTGGATTGAAAGATCCGTTTCCTCCTGTCCACTGTCCTCCTGTTGCCAAATCGACATCTCCAGCCAAAGAAACGGTTGCATTGTTTTCGCAATAATCCGCATCTAATCCGGCATCTGCTGTTGGAGCCGTTGTAAATGACAAGGTCATATTATCCGATTCAACCGAACATGTTCCAACTCCAGAAGAAGTTAGTGTCAACGAAACGGAACCGCTACTGATTTCAGCAGCTGTTGGCGTATAAGTCGCATCAAGACTTGTATTATTAGGACTAAACGATCCTGCACCTCCACTCCATATTCCACTAGGAGCACCAGCTATTGATCCATTGAGATCTATTGCTGCATTGTTCTCACATGCAGAAAGATTAGATCCCGCGTCTACTGTTGGCGAAGGAGTATAGGTAATAACCATGCTGTCTGAAACAGGGTTACAGGTACCATTACCTGTGGTTGTCAAGGTAAGTGTAACATTACCTGTTGCAATTTCTCCTGGTGTAGGACTGTATGTTGCCGTTGCAGAAGTAGAACTTGGAGTATACGTCCCTAAACCACCAGACCATTGAATTCCAGTTGATACCGTAAAAGATCCATTTAGATTAACATCAGGTGCATTGGCGCAAACCGTTTCATTAGATCCTGCGCTCACTGTTGGAGCAGGAGTAAATGAAAATGTAACATCATCCGTTTCAGCACTACAGTTACCGTTGCCCGTAGTCGAAAGGGTCAATGTAACAGAACCATTGGTTAATTCAGAAGCACTAGGCGTGTATGTTCCAGTTAAAGTGGAGTTACTTGGATCGAAAGAACCTAATCCTCCGGACCATTCTCCACCTGTCGATCCGGATACGGATCCACCTAGATTAATTTCAGAATTATTTGCACAATATGTGGCATCTGTTCCAGCATTCGCAGAAGGAGCAGTAGTAAAGGTTATTTCTATGTCATCCGTAACAGCCAAACAGTTGCCATTTCCAGAAGTGGTAACCGTCAAGGTTATTGATCCACTCGCAATCTCGCCTGCTGTTGGCGTATAGGTCGAATTCAAAAATGTATTTGAAGGACTATACGATCCCGCACCACCTGACCAAAATCCGCCACTTGCAACCGTTGCGGCAGCTGAAAGGTCCACATCAGCATTATTCTCACAAATTGACTGATCTATTCCTGCATCAAGTGTAGGTGCCTGCGTAAAAGTAAAAGTAACGTTATCCGTTTGTGCCGTACAATTTCCATTTCCAACCGAAGTAAGCGTCAGCGTGACAGAACCACTCAATATCTCTGCGTTTGTAGGCGTATAGGTGGCATTCAGCGTAGTATTATCTGGATTATAAGTTCCTAATCCTCCTGACCACTGACCTCCTGTTGCTCCCACAACTGAGCCGTCTAAAACAATATCCGAGTTATTGGAGCATACATTTTCATCATCTCCAGCATCCACTTCTGGTTCATCCTGAAAAGTAATTTCAACTGTATCTGACTCTGGATCGCATTGTCCTGTAGAAGTAATGGTAAGTGTAACAGAGCCGAGCGAATAGTCTGCAACACTTGGAACATAGGTAGCATTCAAGTCTGTATCGTTAGGATCGAATGAACCTGAACCGGAAGTAGTCCAAATCCCCGTACTCGCTCCTCCGTCAACTGAAGCAGCCAAATTTGCACTTTGACTGATACAAACTGTCTGGTCTGGTCCAGCATCTATTTCAACGATGCCCACAAATTCAGAAAAATATCCGTAGCGACAGCCACTACTTCCTCCACCATTGATGATTCCTAATGTAAATACATCTGAACTATTGGAAATCAAATGGGCATCACCCGATGGAATTTCTGTTGTATTGAATTGAAATTGACCTGCCAGCCAAATTCCTCCCGTTCCTGGAACAGGTTGAAAAATGGAAGGATCAATAGTCGCAGTACCTGAACCTGAAATGCTGAAGTCGTTTTCAGAACCACTTCTCACCATAATGTTCAAATAGAAATTTTCTGTTGTTGATCGCACAAAACTCACTTGTTCCGATCCAGCACAATTCATAGGAGGCAAAAGTGCCATACCTGATTCACATCCAAATCCCGTAACGTGATTGACATATGATGGCCTCGAAGTCTCAATGAGAATGCTGTTATTGGCCGAACTTGAAAGCGAGTCCATGTCCACACGGTAATACTGACCAGCGAAGAGCGTGGCAACCTCTGTAGTGCTTCCGTTCAAGTATACCTTCGTATTGTTTTCTGTAGCCATGACAAATGCACTTTCATCTCCTGTATTATTCAAGAAACCTTTTACCGCCACATATTGCTCACCAAGAATATCTACAGGAATGATCTGATCTCCCATGAAGTCGTAACAACCGCCCGAAGGGTTATGGACCGAATCATCCTTGATAGAAATTGCAATCGGTTTATCAGAAACGACTGCAGCACCAGCAGGATTTGTTGCCGGGTCTGTGTAATTCGTTCCTGTCCATGCCGCAGAATACGTTTCTCCTCGGTTTAGAACGATGGTAAATGGCGTTAGTGCCGGGTGTCCATCTAATTCTACCGGAGAGAAAATTAATATTGTCGTATTGTCTTCGGTCGCGACTATGTCAAATGCCGAATAGGCAATGTTGGTAAATGTGTGATTATAAAAAGGTGCATGTTTATGCAATGGAATATAAAATTCAGTTCCCAATCCGTTTTCCCCTTTCAAGGACATGATATCCGGATTGTTCGTGTTACTTACTTCATAATAGGCAGAAATAGTTGCCGTAGATTCGACCAAAAGGCCCGTACTCAAAATGGTATTTGTCGGACTCGTTTCAAGGTCAGCTTTAAAGGAAGTCAAAACTTCTCTATGAGAATCATTGGCACCTAAATTGACGACAATTGGGGTAAATCCAGCATTTGCCGGTTGCGAAATAGTCACCGTTGCGGCAGCTCCGAAAGAAGTCAAATTCAAATAAATAGGTTCGTCTCCTGGAGGATTATGATCTACTGTTACTTCTGGAGGAGCCAACCAAAACTCAGTTCCCGATTGAGCTAATGATAGCGTGCTGATGCCGAATAGCATCAACAGTGTAAATAGTTGTTTTCTCATGGTTTAATAAGGTTCAGCGCCTTAAAGACGCCATTTTGAGATTTTATACGGTGAAATGCCAAATTGGTTCATGATTCGAGAATTCGGTACCATTTAATTAGAATTGGATATTTTCAATAAATTCCCACTTCAAAGAGAAATTGTGATAACAAAACGTATTTGTATGTGGTCCGGACCACGCAATGTTTCGACAGCATTGATGTATTCTTGGGGAAATAGACCGGACACCATTGCCATAGATGAACCATTCTATGCTCACTATTTAGTTGAGAGAGATATCGAACATCCCGGATGGATGGAAACTTTAGACAGTCAATCTTCGGATTATTTAGAGGTCATAAAAAATGTGCTCTATCAAAAAACGGAAAAACCCGTCATGTACATCAAAAATATGACACATCACTCTTTGAACATGTCATTGCATTTCTTGGATGATCTAGTTAATTTATTTTTAATCCGTGATCCCGGTGAGGTAATCGCTTCATACATTAAAAACATCCCCAATCCTGATATGGAAGATTTAGGCTATAAGCGTCAATGGGAAATGATCGCATCTCTCCAAGATAATGGAAAAGAGGTCTTCGTAGTTGATAGCAAAGAGCTCCTGACGAACCCTCGTATCATTTTGGGTAAAATGTGTGCTTTTGCTGGCATTCGATTTGAAGAATCCATGCTAAAATGGGAGCCTGGGCCGAAAGCATTTGATGGTGTATGGGCACCTTATTGGTATGATAATGTCCATCGTTCAACAGGTTTTAATCGTTATGAGAAAAAAAAGGTCAAGCTCACACAGCAGTATAAAGATCTCGAAAAAGAATGCAGGGCTTACTATGATAAAATGGCCCAATTGGGTGTTACCTGTTACTAAACTTCGATGAAAATAACGGCATTTACAATAAGTACTCTTTTTCTTTCATTGTCAATTGCAGCACAAGAATATTCGCATACATCAATCAAAGATCACCTGGTTAATATTACTCAGTTCGTTTCGAGAAATGAAAGCGACACAGCTAGTCTCAATGCTGTCGCAAACTATATCCATGATCACTTTGATCAATTCAGTGATTCTGTCGCTTTTCAAAATTTCCAGGTAGCCCATAAAGCGTACAAAAACGTCATTGCTTCATTTGGAGCAGAAAATAGTAAAAGGCTGATTATTGGAGCGCATTATGATGTTTGTGGCATTCAACCAGGTGCTGATGATAACGCAAGCGGTGTCGTAGGATTATTGAAAATTGCCGAGTATCTCAAGGAAAAGAAACTAAACATTCGTATCGATTTAGTTGCCTATACTTTGGAAGAACCTCCTTACTTCAGCACTAAAAATATGGGCAGCTATAAACATGCCGAGTATCTGAAGAAGAATGGAATTGATGTTGAAGGAATGATCTGCTTAGAAATGATTGGCTATTTCGATGAAAGAAAGAAAACACAGGACTACCCAACTAATTTATTGCGTCTCTTTTATGGCTCAAGAGCTGACTACATTACTGTGGTATCCAAATTCGGAAATGGGAAATTCTCTCGAAAATACATTCGCAATTTCAAACGACAATCGAGCATTCGCGATAAAAAGTTCAAGAGTCCATCTTGGATACCAGGAGTAGATTTCTCGGATCATCGGAATTATTGGGCCTTTGGGTACAGTGCAATAATGATCACAGACACTGCATTTTACCGCAATAGGAATTACCATGAAAAAAGTGACACTGTTGAGAGTTTGGATTTGGACAAAATGAAAGAAGTCATCGAAACGGTATGCAAGTCGCTTAAGGTTTACGAGCGCTGAGCAGTCCTGATATAATCTTATCTACTCGTTCCTTTTGATTGGGGAACCATTCAACGCGATCACGCGTGGGTGAATAACGTGCTATTCCAGAGAATGATTTTGAAATGTCCCGCGTTCGAAGGCCTTTTCGCTTGGCCATTAGTCCCAAATCCAATTGCAATGGATATACTTTTTTGTTTGCAAAGGGAATATCCATGAGATCGATGAACACTTTGCGCGAAACGTAATTCTTGGAAAAGAAGATTACTGTATATTCAAAACCATAAGGAAGCTTTAGGTTATAGTTTTTTCGATCATAGTAGCGCTCAGATAAAATAATGTCCGTGTCAATTATAACGCGAACTTCAAAAAACTCAAGTTCTTCATTATTTGCAAAATCAAAGACCTCACCACTCAAATGAACAAAATCCTTGAATTCCCTTTCTTGAGCAGGATTATCAAGACTGAGAAATAGTACTATGAGTATGAGTAATTTCTTCATCACTTTCCATGTTCACGACCGAAGATCTTACCCAAAGAAAATTTTTGATTGAGTTCCTCTTGTTCCTTGCTGTCTTCCTCGCTTTCCGATTGAAAAGATACGGAATTTAATGGAGGTTGTCCAGCGTTCACCCATGCTGTATACCATAAACTTCCCAAATTCTTTACAGCTGCAAGCATTCTTTTCTCAACCATGCCATTCAACTTCTTTTCAAAGGCCAAACTGAAATCTTCTGAATAAACCTGAATGACTTGAGCACCTCTGTTCTCAAAGGAGTATTTTCTATCGGATTCAAAGGCTTCCGTCAACTCTCTCTCAAATCTAAGAACGGAATCCACCGCCCAATGACTGTCTTGAATTATTTGCCAAATAAATTCATCCACTTTTTCAATGTACTCTGCCTTGCCCACAAAATACTGATAGTTATCTGCACTTAACTCGGGAATTCTAGATTCCCAAAAACCATGGATTCCAACTTGATTGGTCAGTTGGCCGTTATAATTTTTCGTTGTATGCAAAGGAACATGCGCATCACCCAAATAATGTCCCATGTCGGTTGAAAGTCTCAATATTTTCTTTGCATCCTTGTTTTTAAATGCCTCTGTCAACTGATGCATCATTAAATTTAAATGCCAGGGTAAAACACCGTATGCCAGGAGTGTATCTTCGCTATACTTTTCTTTCGCGTCAAACCAGTTTTCAGGAACGAGTTCAAAGGGATTCTCTCCTTCTTTCGCATAATGATCAATATCTATATAGTGTCGTGGAGCTTCACCTTTAATAGAATAGCGCCTCTTATCAGGATCTACCGCATGTTCAGCAATAAAGTCAACGTGTTTTTTATAAAAACCGAACATATCTTGTGGCAAAGTAAAACAGGCCATTCTATTGATTCGCTTGTGTGCAAAGAAACCCCAGTCCTCCAGATTAAATGAGGAACAGAAAAAAAGAAAAAATACAAAAAGAAGAATTATCCTATTGATTTTCAAGGCTAACTGTCTTGTTCAGGTTTACCAAAGCACCATCTACTAAAATAGGAATACTTTTGCTTTGATTAGGACTCAAACAGTATTTTATATCTGCGTTCATTTTCAATTTTTGAAGTCTTCTTCGATGCGAAGAAGACTTTAATAATCCCATATATCCATCAATTGCGCTACGGCAGAGATATTTGGCCACAATGGTAGAATCTTCAAAGGATTGAAATTCAGGTTTAGCCAACATTTGATCTGCTATGGCTCCAGCGCAAATTGTATCTTCCAGGTTCATCTTGTCCTTCCATCCACTGCATAACAAAAGTGTGCTTCTCTCTTGAGCAATGAGCCATTCAGAAATGGCGTCAAGATTTAACAAGGAGGCTATGACCAGGGTATTGGCATCTTTTGCAATTTCGATTGCTTTGGTTCCATTGGTCGTGCTTAGCACCAAGGTCTTTCCACTAAGGTCTTTCTCTAAATAATTGAAAGGGGAATTTCCGTACTCAAATCCTTCCACAATCTCACCATTCCTTTCTGCTGCAACAATATAGTTTGGTCTCCCAATATATTCCCTTGCTTCTTCAACTGTAGCGACAGGTATAATCCGCTCAACACCGCTATCCATGGCAGCACAAATAGCTGAAGTCGCCCGCAATACATCAATGACTACGACTATATCATTGTACTCTGTATAGAGGTAATAATTGTTGGGAGCGATACATACTTCTACATAAGGTTTGTTGGGATCAATTGACATGAGCTAGGACTTGTAGAAAGGCAATTTAACGATTTTTGCTTTAGGAATTTTATTTCGAATCGCTATTTGAATTTCCGTTTCACTCTTATGAAAAGGTTTGTTTACATATCCCATTCCGATAAATTTTTGTAAAGAAGGGCTGCTCGTTCCAGAAGTTACAAGGCCTATTTGATTTCCTTCTAGATCCAAAATTGGATATCCCTTCCTTGGAATGCCCTTTTCGATCATTTCAAATCCAACTAATCTTCGGCTTGTACCCTCCTCTTTTTGTTTCTTCAGATAATCTGCATTTACAAAGTCCTTGTTAAACTTTGTGATCCATCCAAGTCCTGCTTCCAGAGGCGAAGTTGTATCATCTATATCATTTCCATAAAGGCAATACCCCATCTCTAATCGCAGGGTATCGCGTGCTGCTAACCCTGCTGCTTCAATATGAAAGGGTTCTCCTGCTTTCATAATTGCTTCCCATGCCGATTTGGCCTGATCGGCAGGAAGATAAATTTCAAAGCCACCGGCACCTGTATAGCCCGTTGCTGAAATCAAAATATTGTCCAATCCAGCAAAACGACCATGCTTAAAAGTATAATACTTGAGCTCACTCAAATTGATATCTGTCAACGTTTGAAGGGCTTCAACCGCTTTAGGCCCCTGCACAGCGATCAAGGCAGTTTGATCGGAAACGTCTTCCATTTCTGCTTGAAAAGTATTTTGTGACTTTATCCAATCCCAATCTTTTTGCATGTTCGAAGCATTGACTACTAACATGTACTCTTTTTCTGAAATTCGATAAACCAATAAGTCATCAACAATACCTCCATCCGCATTGGGCATGCAAGAATATTGAACCTTGCCATCTTCAAGCAGGGAAGCATCATTAGAACATACCCACTGAACAAGATTTAAGGCTTCTTCTCCTCGAACCATAAATTCACCCATATGCGAGACATCAAAAACGCCAACATGTTCACGAACATTTATATGCTCTTTGATAACACCCTGATATTGAATGGGCATGTAGTAACCTGCAAATTCAACCATTTTCGCGCCTTGGGCCTCATGCCAAGCTGCAAGTGGAGTTTGTTTTACTGTGATTTCCATGGCGCGAATGTAAGGCATAAAATTTAGTCCTCAGACACCATCTTTCAACATTTGGACAGTGAATCTGCCTATTAAAACAATGAGTAGAATAAGTATCCCCCATATCCACCAATTGCTTTGAAAAAAGGGCTCCTTTTCTTGTTGGGGAAAAGGGTGAAACATCGCCCTACCAAGTTCTAAATTTGAAAGATTTTCCGGAATGTTTTCTCTGAACTTTTCTATATCGTAATACGCCTTCCCGAAAGTCTTATCTGAGTATACCAGGAAATGACGCGCATTCTCCTTATTAAATCGTGCGATCATTGAATTACGATTTCCCTTTACTTCAATATCTCGGACATTTAAAGATTGATTGTTTCCGTTATAAATAACAAACTTCAGTTCAGTGGTGAACACGGGGTGGAAGTTTTGAATATGCTGACGAACAGAAGTTAAATCTCCGGAATAGATCTTTTTGAAATTCTTGTGCCATTCATCTTTGTAAAAACTGCTATCATTCAAGTAATACAAGGAAGCATTTCTAAAATAATCAATCTCTTCATCCATCGTAATTGCAAATGAATGAATAGGCTGATATTCATTTAAGCGAATGTAAATTTCGCTTTGTTGTCTTTCATCATTTTCTAAATAATCAAAATCAACCCTCTTTTCTTCAACCTCTCCCCCTTCTTCAATGGTTCCGGACAGATAGGCTCTTTGAAATTCCAGATCACTCGGAAGTTGCAGTCTAAAAAAGGAATAGCGTGAAGAAGGAAATTCAAGATCTGTATATCGGAAGTTGATGTTGTCCTTGTATAGAGATAGAATCCGGTAATCTTTTAGAATAGTGAACCACTCTCTACCATCATTCGAACCCTCAAATACAATACGGTGATCAAAGTCGCTATCCGAAACTTCTAAATTGACTTTATTCAACTTTTCTTTCCCATCTGTTTTGAAGGTGAAATATTTCCACCCGTCTTTTTCAGACTTGTTGTAAAGTTCAAAGTCAATTTCAGTCCTTTCTTCAACAGGTAAATTATTGCGTATTACAAAAGGTGTTTCCAGCGTATCTCCATTTGATCTGATCGAGTAAATGCGCAATGCACTATAATTGCCTTGTACTTCTTTTGTTATATGATTAGGAATAAATAATTGATTCCATTCTCCATTGACATTCCCCAATTCATACCAATATTCACCTTTCAGACTCTCTTGGGCTGCTAAATTCAAAGAAAGACAGCAGGTAACAAATAATAAAAGTCTATTCATCTTCGAGCAATTTCTTCGTGTATTTATTGTATAAAAATGAACTTACGAGCATGCAAAGTCCTATTGAAACCAAGATTATCGTTTTGGATAAAGTCTCGAGATGCTCAATATCATAAAAGAACAGCTTGAGTAAAACGAAGGCAAGAATTACAAATCCGAAATATCTCAAATGTGCTTTTCTCGCAAATATTCCTCTAATAATCAGATAGATTGTGTACACCGCGGCCAAAATTGAAACCCCAAGTTTATAGGGTTCTGGCACCTCAAATACTTTCATCCAAAAAATCAACTCGAATGCCAAAGTCGCAAAAAGAACTCCATAAAGAAAAATATCCGTCACTGCTTGCATAGCTTGACGATGGAAAAATGTTCTCGCCAATCCGTAAATCTGCATTCCAAAATAAACTGCTATTCCGATGATGGCATATCGAATCAAACACAGACTTATACCATAATCAAAGAATTCATTTGGTGGATTGAAGTGATAAAGTCCAATCCTTTCTAGTGTCGTTAAAACACCCAATAAGTAAAACAACAAAACCAAGGCCGCAAGAATAAGATGGACATATTTTAATTCTGCAAAGCGTTTGAGGCGTTTACTAATTACAAACGTAAAGGCTGTAAGCAAGGCGAAATAAATAAAATTGCTTATCAGTCCAATCTTTCGAATAGCCCAATTATACTCCCTTCCCATATCGGGAATGTCAACTGCATTTAAGCGGTGGTAATACCCTGTGGAAATAAGAACTTCATTGATCCCGAGTATAAGAAAAGACATGAATACTATGAAGGACAGGAAGATTCCGCAAAATTTCAGAAAAGTCAGACTACCCGAAAAAAGCTTGTCTTCTTTTTTGAAACAAAACTTGAGTGAAAAGGCCAGCAGACCGCAATAAATTAATCCAGCTAGAAATTTAAAATTTAACACGGGTCTGAATACCTCATCATATGCAATCCGGGCATTGTTGATATCGTCCAAAAATGAGAAGAACGAAATGAACACAAGAACAAAACCCAGTATTTGCATGAATTGAACACCGTTCTTCCTAGATAACCAAAGCAATGCAATACCTTCTACCAACCAAAACAATGTTACCCAGTTTCCATCGAGTTGAACTGGAATAGCTATCGTTAGAAATGTAAGAACAATGGTCCCTAGAAGGTGAATCAAATGATCCGAACGCTTTCTGTCTTTATATATCTTAAATGCTGGAAGAAAATTCAAAGCTCCTACAAATACCGTAAACAAACCTTGATATTGTCCAAGATCTTGATAATTCAAAATCACCATGCCATAACTGTAAAACAAAATGTTATTCAGTAAAATGAGAATGACATCCAAGGCATTTAGGCTCTTCTCTTTGATGAATTTGTAAGCGAAAATAATTCCAAAAAAAGTCAAGAATATCAAGCCCGAATAGAACAGCGCCCATTGCCAATATTCCCTCATGAAACCATCGAATATGGCAAGACCGTATATCCCCCAAGTAGCCACAAAACTGGCTATCTTCAAACTCTTCCAGTCTTTTTTAAAGGAAAGAAATAAGATCCCCAGATTAATGATTGAAATGTAAAGCATTAGGCCAGGATAATTTCCAGAATTTTGGCTCAATAGAAAAGGTATCGAATAGGCACCTAATAAACCGAGATGTGCGATAATTGATTTGCCGTATGAAAGAGATGCTAGCGTTGTGAAAATGGTAAACAAAATCATCAAGACAAAAGCAATCTCTCTTCCTATAAATCCATATGAATCAAAGGCCACGTATGTTGTAATATATAAGGAACAACAGGCTCCACTTAAAATAACTGCGCTAAATGTCTCAAATTTCTTCTTGAGTTTCATGGCTACTCCTAGAAGTCCCACTGAGGTCAAATAGGCCAAGAAAATGCGTCCTTTTTCACTTATTAAATTATGGTCTATGGAATATTTCACACCAAATGCAAGTCCAAGGACCAAGACTAAAATTCCGATTATGACCATTAAATTTCGACCAATAAATCGCTCGATTTCGCCATTGCTCTTTACAGCTTTGACGGGTCTTGTCATGGCCGGCTTTTGTGCTACTCTTTCAACTTTGGGAATCTCGGGCTTCTTCGGTACAACTGGAGTTTTCGTTTCTGCTAAAGGTTGAGGTTCTTCCTTTGTTTGACTTTGCGTAAGCTCCGCTTTGAGCAATGCCAATTCTTGCTGCAATTTTGAAATGTTCTCGTTGAAGAATTTTTGTTTGTCAGCTAATGACTTAATCTGCCATTCTAACTGCTCGATTCTCTTGCTTGCTTCCATGTTTATCGGATTTTGGGCATTTGAATGCAAATCGAATTTAGCCATTCCATTTATAAGTTTTTAAAAAATGAATGAAAGGTAAAAAACCAAGATGGACGGAGAATTCAACAATCGAACGTCCTTCTCGATAAAATCCTAAATTCGAAACCTATGAGAAACTTCGCTATTCTATTGTTTGTTCTGCTTCTTTCATGTTCAAAGGAATTAGAGGTCGAAAAAACGGCTTATGAATATGTTGACCCCTTTATTGGTACAGGTGGGCATGGACATACGCATCCTGCAGCTACTATGCCCTTTGGAATGATTCAAGCGGGTCCTGACACGCGACTTGAAGGATGGGATGGCTGCAGCGGATATCATTATACAGACTCTGCTCTCTATGGATTTTCGCACACACATCTGAGCGGAACAGGTATTGGAGACTATAATGATGTTCTCTTTTTACCTATGATTCAAAGTCTGAGTGATGAGCTCTTCAAAAAAGAAGCGATCGCATTTAATAAAGCAACTGAAGTTGCAAAAGCAGGGTATTACGCATGTGAAATGAGTAACGGAGTAAATGTCCAAATCTCTTCGGACATACGCTCGGCAATGCATCACTATACTTTTCCAAACAAAGATGCTGTTATAAAACTGGATTTGGCCCATAGAGATAAAACCACAGATACCTTTCTCGAAATTGAAAGCGAAAAGGCCATTTCAGGATGGAGGCATTCAGAAGCTTGGGCTCAAGATCAACGTATCTTCTTTTATGCTGAATTTTCTGAACCAATTGTTCATCACCTTATTGAAAACAATAAGGAAACCGATATTGCATCAGAAAGAGATTCTATTCAAGCACTGTTTGAATTTAAGCTTGCGAATAAAGAGCTGAAAATAAAAATTGGAATTTCTGCGGTAAGTATTGAAGGGGCCCGACAAAATTTAAAAACAGAAATCAAGCACTGGGATTTTAATCAAGTTCACGCGAATGCCATGGCATCTTGGAATGAAGCCTTATCCAAAATTGAAGTAATTGGAAAAGATGAAGACGACAAGACCAAATTCTATACTTCACTTTACCATAGCATGGTCGTACCCAATACCTATTCGGATGTCGATGGAAACTACAGAGGTATGGATCGAGAAGTTCATCATTCCGACCATACGCGTTACACTATTTTTTCCTTGTGGGACACCTTTCGAGCAGCGCATCCCTTGTATACAATCATTGAACAGGAAAAAACGAATTCATTCGTCAACAATTTCTTGGATATGTACAAAGAAGGAGGACGCATACCTATTTGGGAATTGGCCGGGAACTATACAGATTGTATGATTGGTTATCATGCTATTCCCGTTATCGCAGATGCATATGCAAAGGGACTTAGAGACTATGATCATGAGGCCATATATCAAGCCATGAAGCATTCAGCAATGCGAGATGAATTTGGATTAGAGGACTATAAGGTACGAGGCTATGTATCCTCTTCATTTGACAGTGAATCGGTTTCAAAGACTCTCGAATATGCGTATGATGATTGGTGTATTGCCCAAATGGCAAGGTGGTTGGGGCATGAAGAAGACTATGCGTATTTCACACAACGAGCGCAATCCTATAAGAATATCTATGACCGCGAAACTCAATTTATGCGCGCAAGAAACAATGGTATGTGGCACGACAAAGTATTTGACCCTTATGAAGTCAATTTTCATTTTACAGAGGCCAACTCGTGGCAATATAGCCTCTTTGCACCTCAAGATGTTTCAGGGCTAATGGATTTGTTAGGAGGTGAAGAAGGCCTAGACAAATGGTTGGATGCCATTTTTTCTGCGAATGAAGAAACTTCAGGAAGACATCAATCGGATATTACTGGTCTCATTGGTCAATATGCCCATGGAAATGAGCCTAGTCATCACATGGCCTATCTCTATTCGTATACTGGAAATACCAACAAGACACAGGCTATGTGCAGAAGAATCATGGACGAACTTTATACTACGCAGCCAGATGGCTTGTCTGGAAATGAAGATTGTGGTCAAATGTCTGCCTGGTACGTAATGAGCGCGATGGGTATTTATTCAGTCACACCTGGAACGGATTATTACGTAATTGGATCACCTATATTTGACCAAGCTCGCGTCAATCTCGAAAATGGCAACAGTTTTGAGATCATTGCTGAAAATAATAGTAAGGAAAACATATACATCCAATCGGCAACCTTGAATGGAAGTGTATATGACTTGGCATATATACATCACGAAGACATTATTGCCGGTGGTAAACTGACTTTCAAAATGGGTAGCCAACCCTCACAGTGGGGAACAAAAAGGGATGTTCGTCCTAAGTCTTTTATTCGCGACCATCTCATTGTGCCTTTGCCCATTATAAAAGCAGAATCCAGAACATTTACTGATGAAATGATCATTGAAATCGATCATCCTTTGAAGATGAAAACTGAGTTCAGAACAGAGAGCAGTAAAGGATGGGAGAGCTATTCTGAACCCTTTAAAATAAGCGGAACCACAAGGGTATATGCACGTGCAAAGAAGGGAGAACAAGCAAGTGATATTGTCGAAACAGGATTTGTAAAAATCGATGGTAAACGAAGTATTGAAATTAAGACAGCTCCTCAATCACCCTATATTGCCGAAGGTTCAAAATCCTTGATAGATGGATTAAAGGGAAATAACAATTTCAAGACTGGATATTATCATGGTTATCGAGAAGACTTCGAAGCAGTAATAGATTTAGGGGAAATACAAGATGTATCCCAGGTTAATCTAGGATGTGTTCAAGATATAAGGCCTTGGATTTGGTTTCCGAAATCAATTGAAGTACTCGGTTCGGTTAATGGGCTTGATTATAAACTCCTAGGAACAATTCAAAATACCTATTCTGATAAAGATGAAACTGCAATGCGCAAAGAATTCGAAACGAAGTTCTCAAGGGACAATTTCAGGTATATTAAAGTCAAAGCCGAGCATTTTGGACAATGCCCAGAATGGCATCTAGGTGCTGGAGGTCAAGCCTGGTTGTTCATTGATGAAATTGAGGTTTTTTAATTGATCTTCATTATCAAAGTTGTGCTTTGCGGTTTACCCGGGTTAAGCGCTTAATTTTGACTTGATCTAAATCCCAAGCTGAGATTTTCGCTTAGGGACTTATACATTCATTCCTTTTGAAGTTAGTTTGGATTCAAAGCTTTGATCCTAAGTTCGGTTTTGAAGCTCTCCCCTTCCTTGGGAACAAAACCTATAGTGTATGTCGAATCGGCCTCTATGTCCATGAAGTTATTGGTAAAATTTCCGTTCATGGGAAAGATCAATTCTGCATTCTTTATCAAGGTTGATGAGCGCAGTTCAACAAGTATTGTATCTCCACTTGTTATGGCATGCGTATATTCGAATGGCTCTAAAGCGAGATACTTCTCTTTGTTAAAGAAAATCAATTCTTCATCCAATATCCGGTCATCACTCCAAATTTGAACTTGTAAATAAGTAGTGCCTTTTCTTTGAGCAGGAATCAATTGATTGATAAAAAGACTTTTCAAATAGTTGTCCTGATCGGGAATAACCGTGCTCTCTACGCTGTCTTGGAAAAGCACAGTTCCGCTAAAATCTTTTAATTTTATGATCACCTTTATGTCTCTTGGACTTCTTTCATCACTATCCACCAATAGATCTATTTTATTTCTGGTCTGCTTAGGGACAAGAATGACAGGTGCATAGCGATCTTTTACTCTGTATTGAGCTGCTTTCCATTTTCCTGAATAATCGATGGTACTCCATGATGGTCCAGGCCAACAGTCATTCAATTGCCAAAAAAGTGTTCCCGAACATCTTTTGTTTGAAACCCGGTGCGTATTGATGGCCATGTCCATGTATTTGGCCTGAGTAAGTTGGCTTTTATAAATAAAATCATTGAAGTCAGTCGTTTTCGGAAAATATTCTTCTAAATGCTTCACAATTAAGCCATTGCCCTTATAACTCTTTTGTCGATTGCTCATGGTCTCAGAAGATAAATCTAAGTTGGCAGAAGAAATATATTCAGCTAGCGTCTGTTTAGATGGAAATGATTGAAATCCATATTCTGCCATGAATCTGGGAATTCGACTCTTTACATTTTCAAATGGTTGTTCTCCGTGCCATACTCCCCAATAGTGCATTGAAGAATGATCAAAATTTTCGCTTTTACCCCAATTGCTCAAAGGAGAGGTGTGTACATAGGCAACATCAGGATCATGCACTCCTACTATTTCCGGAATAATCTCTTTAAAAATCACTTCGTAATCGCGGTATATTTTTGATTGCTGTGCATAATTGTATCCAAATTGATCAGGCCAACCCCAATTCTTCCATGCGACATCTACTTCATTATTGCCGCACCATAGTGCCAATGATGGGTGGTTTTGCAATCTTATGCATTGCTCTTTTACTTCGGCAGAGACATTGTCCAAGAAGTCCTCATCACCTGGATACATAGCACAGGCGAACATAAAATCCTGCCAAACCAAAATCCCTAAAGAATCGCATAGATCATAAAACAAATCTCTCTCATAAATACCCCCTCCCCATACGCGCACCATGTTAAAATTCGAGTTTTTCATATCAAGCAGGAGACGCTCGTAAGACGCGTCTTTCAAATCATCTAATAGAACTTCCTGAGGAATATAATTGGCTCCTTTAGCAAAGAAGTTATTGTTATTGATGTTGAATTGAAAGGTCTTACCGATAGAATCGTTTTGCTGAATCAACTTGATCTTCCGTAAACCAGTTTTGATCTGTTCGGTGTATTTCGACTTCATGTCAGGTTCGGATGAAAAAGAAAAATTCAAGCTATACAAAAATTGATCACCCATTCCATTGGGCCACCAAAGTTTTGGTTTGGGAATAGAAAAGTCAAAGCTCCTCTCATTGGAACCTGCTTCTAAAAAGTAGGCCACAAAATTTTCTTGTATATCCGCCTCTTTTGAATCTACGCGGACGTAGACTTTTCCTTCAATTGCAGCATCAATGTCGAATCGAGCGCTCAGTTGTGCTTGATCTGCATTGATCTCTTTGATGTCCACCGAAATATTTTCAACTTTGAATTTTTTCCAACCTAAAATCTCAATGTCCTTCCAAATGCCTGCTGTTATAATTCTTGGGCCCCAATCCCATCCGAAATGATAAGGAGCTTTGCGGACAAAGGATGCCACTTGATCAATGCTATCGGCATCTGAAGTGGGCAAAGTATAAGCCAACTTTTGCTTTTCTATATTTCCTTCTGAAATGGCTGAATTAAAAACTATCTTAAGACTATTCCGACCAGACTTCAAATGAGGTTTCAAATCTATGCTCCAAGTTCTGAACATATTATTAGCCTCTAATATTTCCTCATCATTGAGTATGATCTTTGCATAGGTATCGAGGCCTTTGCAATTGAGTTCAATTCGATCATAGTCGAACCAACGATCACTCGTTTTAAACCATGTTGTAAATGCCCAGTCCTCGTTTTCTATCCATTCTATATTTTGCTCCTCATCATCTTGATAGGGATGATTGATTAAGCCTTCTTTATATAATACTGTATGGACCGTTGCAGGAATCTCAACTTTCATTTTCTCATTCGATCCCAAGCGAGATAGTTTCCAATTTTGCTCAAGGCCGTGCAAAGATTGACTGCCTGGCTTATCATTGTGACAAGCCGTAAGCAAATGGACAAAAACGAAGAGATATATGAACCGGTTCACTTTCATTTCAAGTCTTTGACAAAGGTATTCATCCAAATTAAATATGAACTCAACCAAATTCTCAACCAGAACGACCAAATTCTACTTAAAGCAAACAAGAAGAACAATTTTAATGCATCTTTAATTAAGAATTGGACACACACATGTTCAATTACTCAATTGAATTAGATCATAATCGTAAATAGCTTGGTGCCGTCTCTATAGAGATGGCACTTCTATTTTCGAAGCCTATCGAACTGCTCCCATTTCATTTGATCAAATACTATTCGATGATTATAATCATCCCTCTCTTCCCCGAGAATTTTTTGACAAGAAAAATGAAATGAAGAAAGTCCTATATTTTGAATGACACGGACCATCTCTGGTTTTAATCCTCCTCCGGCAACCAATTCAAAGTCCTTCGATCCGCATTCCAAATATCTTTGCAGATTTTGTACACCTGCTTGAAGCCCTCTGAGGTGACCCGAACAAAGCGCCCCATCAAAGCCCAAGGCATAAGCCTCAGCAACACCTTCTGTGCCAGCTATGTCTATACCTCTATGAAAAATAAATTTCAATCGTTCACTGCTTTCAAGTATGACCTGATTCGCTCTCTTATCAAGTCTGTTCTCCTGACTTACCGCTCCGATAACAACTGCTTCAGCTCCAAGATCTTCACAAATTCTAATATCATTCAGCATTGTCTCTAGCTCATCAACCGAATAATCAAAATCGCCAGCTCTAGGACGAATTAAAACGCGAATAGGCAAATCCAATTGGCATGCTTTTTCAATAAATCCGTACGATGGTGTCAAACCTCCTTGAGATAGATTTTGACAGATTTCAAGACGGTCGGCACCGGCTTGTGCAGCCTCTTTTGCGATTTCGAAATTACTTGCACATACTTCCAATATCATCTCACTTGAATTTCATCGATGAATAACCAGGCAGAACTTCCGGCTGCCTCATGCCAATCAGGGCAATATTGAATATTCTTTGCTTTCAACTTAAGATAGTTGACTTTTCTAGGCTCAAAGCTCGTATTAAATACTTGAATGAATTTTCCGCTTTCTTCAGGAGCATGTTCAGACGCAATCCTTTCCAATAATTCCCATTCTTCACCATTCTCCGAAACCGCATACTCCACCCATTCTGGTACAAAAATCCATGAATTATTGTACTGATAGAAATGACTCTCTATTGTTTGCACCTCTTTTCCTCCTAGGTCGAGCACACATTCCACATCATCAAATTGAACTGCTTGCCAATTCCCATCACGAAAATCAAGGCTTCCAATCAAGCCATTGGTCAAGGCCCTTTTCCCACCTCCGGTATAATAAGGGCTCCATTCAAAATCATATTTGGGATCTAACCCTATCGCCAGATGATGTTTAACTTCAACTGCTAATGGTTCGCCATAGGTCTTTCCACTTTTGAAAGCTTGAGCAAAAATTTGTTCGTTCTTATCTATCGGAATAAAATCATCAAACCTCAAATCGCTTGGAGTTGGATGACTATCCGTTCGGCTATAAAATACGTCCAAATCAGGAATACCTTTATGAAATTGAAGGCGAAGACCATCTTCAAAATAGGTTGCAAAAGAAATGGGATCTGTCTCTAATCCGTAGTCGACTCCCAAAGCTGATAATCGGGGATAATGCTCTTGAACGCGTTTGTAGAAATCATCAAAGTCTCTATTGAAGGGGGCCGACCATAGCACTTCGCTCATTGCCAATATCCTCGGAAAAACCTTAGAATCCACCAATTCAAATGGCGCTCTTTCAGACCACATATTGCATTCGGCACCTAATATATGATGCTGCTTATCTTCTGCGAGCTCTTCAGGTATGGGGTTGAAACTGTACACTTTTTCCAAATCTATTGATTTGAGGCTGTAGTCAAAGTAACAATGACTTGTTGGAGACATAATTACATCATGCCTTTCTTTGGCTGCTTCAATTCCTCCATTTACTCCTCTCCAAGACTGCACTACTGCTCCTTCAGCAAGACCTCCTTCAAGTATTTCATCCCAGCCTATTAATATTCTCCCTTTCGATGAAAGATAATTTTCGATTTCCTGAATGAACCAAGATTGCAATTCATGTTCATCGTTCAATCCTTCTTCGTCCATACGCTTTTGACATTTCGAGCAATTTTCCCAGCGAAATTTTGGTGCTTCGTCACCTCCAATATGAATATATTCTCCTGGAAAAAGTAACATTACCTCGTCCAGCACATCTTTCAAAAACTCAAATGTTTGATCATTACCCGCACAATAAATATCCTTAAAAACCCCCCATTCAGTTTCTACTGGAATCTGCTCACCTGTACACGATAAATGAGGATAGGAGGAAATCGCAGCAACCGAATGACCAGGCATTTCTATTTCTGGAACAATACTTATCCCTCTGGAATATGCATAATCCACAATTTCTTTAATGTCTTCTTGGGTATAAAATCCTCCATAGGGCTTTCCATCTTTTCCCTCTCGCCATGCTCCCTTTTCAGTCAATAAGGGATACTTCTTTATTTCAATTCGCCATCCTTGATCTTCGGTTAAATGCCAATGCAATACATTCATTTTATGATAGGCCAGCAAGTCTATATAGCGTTTGACAAATTCCTTAGGCATGAAATGTCTGCAACAGTCTAAAAGCATTCCTCTCCATTTAAAATTAGGTTGATCAGCAATCTTCACAGATGGAATGGCCCATGATTTTTCAATTAATTTCTCATCACCGTTAAAATTCGCAGGAAACAATTGTCTCAGGCTCTGGATAGCGTGTAAAAAACCTATTCTGCTCTTGGCAGATATCTGAAGAGCATGAGCTTGCACATCAATTTCATAGTACTCATCATGTTTCGCTTCGACTTTCTGAAAAATTATACAAGATCCTTTCTCTCGAATCATGTTTTCAACTTTTGGTCTAAAAGTAGATTTTAGACCTATCAAATCGGCCAAAAAATTCATTTCATCCTCCAACTCTTTGTCTCCACAAATGCGTGTGTTCTGATCTAAAATGAATTGACCATCCATGAATTCTATGGATTGAGGTTGTGGAATTATATTCACTTTTGAGGCAATCGGCTTTTTTTCCAAATCACAGGAAATAAAAAGACAGATCAGAGAAATGAAAAAGAGTTCTCGCATAGCAGAATTCAAAAAGATTTAAAATAGGTGCTTCAATTTTAGTGATAAATTGCGAAATGAATTTGAAGCCGACTTGTCTATTTGTTTTATTTTCGGGCCTTCTCATAATTTCTTGTGTGCAAAAAGAAGTAAAGTATCAGGGACATAGAGGATGCCGAGGGCTGATGCCTGAAAATACGATTCCCGCCTTTTTCAAAGCCTTGGAATACCCTATCCAGACACTGGAAATGGATGTGGTCATCAGCAAAGACAAAAAAGTAGTTGTCAGCCACGAGCCTTTCATGAATGCAGAAATTGCATTGGATGCCAACGGTAATAAAATTAGAGATGGATTAGACCATAACATGTACCGCATGAATTATGATTCCATTTCAAAATATGACGTAGGCAGCATTGATCATCCTCGATTTCCTCAACAAGAGAAAATGACCGTTAGCAAGCCTTTGCTGAGTCATGTATTTGAAGAAATCGAAGCTCATTTAGCAAAAGAAAAGCGAAGCATTCATTACAATATAGAAGCGAAGTGTAAAGAAGGCTATGACGATATTTTCCATCCTAAACCGGAAGAATTTGCGCGACTCTTGTACGATGAAATTGTAAAATACAAGCTAAAAGATCGAGTAATCGTCCAATCATTTGATTTTCGCTTTTTGAATGAAATTAGGCTATTGGACACCCAAATGCGTTTGGCCGTTTTGGTTGAAAACGAGATGAGTGAGGCGGAAAATATCGATGCCTTAGGCTTTATCCCTCAAATTTACAGTCCGTATTATCAATTGGTTACGGATAAAACCAGATCCTTTTGTGATGAAAAAAATATGGAGCTCATCGTCTGGACGGTGAATAGTCCCGAAGAGATGAGCAGAATGATAGATCTCGGGGTAGACGAAATCATTACTGATTATCCCAATTTGATTCCTAAGTAAATGCCAAGAATAGTTCAAAAGACTTTTTCCCAAGATCTTATCTCTCTGGCGGTTTTGGTTGTAATGCCAAAAAAGGGATTTGGCTCAGGCGTCTTTATCATGTATGACAAAAAAGTCTTCTTCGCCACAGCGCGGCACGTCTTATTCAATATGCGAAAAATCAAAAACAGTTTAAATTTTTCTCCGAAAACAAAAAAGATTAAAATTCAATACTACGCCATAGATAATGACTTCAATGACCCAAGTGAGATTGAGATTGATCTTCAAGAATTATTTAAAATTCAAAAGATTAAACTCCATGGTAAAAATGATGTAGCGGTAATGCAGATTGGTGAGTTGAAAGGAAAGAAGATGGAATTGCTTGGACCGGTTAAACTTACCTTAGGTTATCTCAACATGAACCTAGCGATGGAGAGCATGATTCGCTATTTTGATGAAATTGAAACAGGTGCAGAAACCTTTGTCATTGGTTATCCCAAAGCCTTGGGAATGAAACACCGCGCACAATATAATTTCAATCACCCCTTGGTAAGAAAAGGAATTGTCGCAGGTAAAAACAATCGGCACAAAACTGTCGTTATAGATTGCCCCGTTTATGGAGGGAATTCTGGAGGACCGGTTTTTCTTACTGAAAAAGTGATCGTACAAGAAAAAACTAAACTCTCTTTTGAGAGCAAAAAGTACTTAATAGGACTTGTCACGGAGTATATCCCCTATCTCAACAAAACGAATAAATCCGCTGAACATATGGACAACGCAGACTTTGGAGTCATTGTCCCATTCGATCAAGCCATGGAGCTCATCAAGAGCATAGCATGATTGTGCTATTTTACTTAGAACAGTTCTAAATAGCATATTCATGCTAGTCTGAATACGAACTTTCGGAATTACTTTTGCGTCATCAAAAGAATTAATAATGCAATTTTCAAAATCACTACTTTATTTAAGCCTATTCGGAGCTTTATGCTTTACGTCTTGTGACAACGATGACGAGCCAGATATGACTCCAGATGATCCAGGATTACAAGTGCCTTCAACTTATACATTTACTGATGCCGATGGTAACTCTACAGTAAGTTATAACGGTCAAGAGCAAAGACTTGAAATGTTGAGCGAAATTACAACATACATGAAAACGGGAAATACTTCCGGTAATGCTGTTGATGCACAGCAATTAAAAGACATGTATGCCAATGAAAATATTACATGGGCAGATGCACCTGGACTTGGAATGACGGGATCTTCAAAACAATTGAAAAGCAAAACAGGAGCAGCACCGAGCGGAACACCCGATCCAGGATTCATAGCTTATTTTGAAGGATTGATGGATGGTTTAGGATTTGTGAGTTCTACGACCGTGGCAGGAAATGATAATGGAGGACCTGGTCAAGCAGGTGTTGTGGTTTCAACTACAAATCCATCTAAACAATACTTGCAAGATGCTAATGGTCAAGAATTTGTTCAATTGATCGAGAAAGGTTTGATGGGCGCTGTATTCTACAATCAAATTCAGTTGCATTATTTAGGAGAACCTCTCCAAAATTCTGATAATACTGATGTAGTTGACGCTGCTAATGGAAAATATTATACGCAAATGGAACATTTCTGGGACGAGGCCTATGGATATTTCACAACTGCTACAGATTATACTCCGGGTGGCGGAAATGGAACCAATAGATTTTGGGGCAGATATGCGGATGGAAGAGAAGACGTTCTAGGTTCAGCTACATCTATAAGCAGGGCCTTTAGAACAGGAAGAGCAGCAATTAGTGCTGGAGACATGGCTGAAAGAGATGCACAAATAGCAGTTATTAGAGATGAGTTACAGAAGGTTGCCGCTGGAACAGCAATTCACTATTTAAATGATGCTATTGCTGATTTCGGAGACGATGCACTGAGAAATCACGTATTGTCAGAAGCTGCTGCTTTTATGTATGCATTGCCTTTCGGGCATGAAACAATTGCAAATCAGGCTCAGATTCAGACTTGGTTAACGTTAATAGGAACAGACTTCTATAACGTTTCGACAACAGATATTTTAACAGTACGAGATGAATTGGCTGCTGCAGCAGGCCTTAGTGATGTCCGTGAAGACCTTTAGTATTTACATTTAGATTTTAAATTTGGAAAAGCACGCTGTTATGCAGCGTGCTTTTAATGTATATTGATAAGCATGAAGACCCTGAGAATATTTCCTTTAATTGCCCTTTTATCCACTCTTGTTTTTGTGGCCTGTGAAAAAGATGATGAACCTGAAGACCCCAGTGATGAAGTCAACTTCGATCGTCAATCTTTACTCACAGACCTTTCTGAACAGGTAAAAAACTCCTATATAAATTTTGATAATAGTCTTGAAGAATTAAATTCTCAACTGTCTGCATTTAATGATGATGTAAATACTCAAAATCTAGAAAATTTAAGAACAGCTTGGTCAAATGCTCTTTTGGAATGGCAAGCTGTTGCTCCGTACCAGTTTGGTCTGGCTTCCAATCTTATTATGGAAGAATCGAGTAATACATTCCCAACCGATGTGGATCAAATTAATGGGAATATCTCCAGTGGATCATATAACCTCGATGCGCCAACCAATTTAGATGCTACCGGTTTCCAAGCTATGGACTACTTATTACACGGCATTGCAAATACGGACGCAGACATTGTTGACTTGTACGCAAATGATGCCTTAGCCAGCAATAGACTTGATTATTTAAATACAATCGCAGATCAGCTTAATGAAAAGACTGATTTACTTGTGGCTGATTGGGAATCAGGTTCGTCATCTGTAACAGATTTTATTGCCAATGATGGAATTGATAACGGAAGCTCGTTAGGACTGTTCCTTAATTCTTGGATACAGAGTTATGAAGCCATAACACGAACAAATAAACTGGGAACGCCTGCGGGCGCCTTGACGTTCTCTATGATCCCGCAGCCTCAAACAGTTGAAGCACTTTATGAAAACGATAACAGTGTTGCGTATTTGGTCCAAAGTGTTGCTGATAACAAATCGATTTACATGGGTAGCAATCCAGAGGATGTATCTTTTGACACCTATTTGAGAGAATTGAATGCCATGCATAATGGCGAATTATTGGCAGATGTCATAGTAGCTCAGTTCGAAGTTGCGGAAAATAGCTTATCCCAGCTTCAAGATCCCTTGTCTGAATTCGTAGTTAATGAACAAATGACGGCACTTGAAGTTTTTGCCGAATTACAAGATTTAGTGACCTTATTGAAAACAGATATGATGTCCTCCTTTGCAATCGAAGTGACCTATGTCGATACGGACGGTGACTAGTGACCTTAAAGCATATTTTAATCGTGAAATAGATTTTTCATCTCTCGTTTTCTTCAGAATAGCTTTTGGAATTCTGATGATTACAGGACAAATTCGCTTTCTTGCGAATGATTGGGTTTACGAGCTCTATGTACAACCCAAATATTTTTTGAAGTATTATGGGTTTGAATGGATAAGTGTACCCGATGAAACTGGACTATATATTCTTTATGCCTTGAGTATAGTTTCGGCTCTTTTCATTAGTCTGGGACTGTTTTATCGCTTTTCATCAATTATATTTTTTGCTGTTTTCACCTATTTAGAATTAATGGATGTAAGTAATTATTTAAATCATTACTATTTCATCACCGTTATTTCTTTCTTGATGATTTTTCTCCCTTTGAACAAAGCATTCTCTCTGGATATAAAATTTGGATTGGTAAAGGAAAAAGGGCTCATTCAGCGAAAATATTTCATGCTGCTTTTGATTTGTATCACAGGTCTATATTTCATGGCGGGCCTTTCCAAATTAAATTGGGAATGGCTATTTGAAGCGAATCCAATGAAAATTTGGTTACCTCAAAAGGTCGACACACCATTAATTGGACCTCTTCTAGATGAGCCATGGATGGCCTATCTTTTGAGTTGGCTTGGTGCTGCTTATGATTTGAGCGTTCCGTTTTTACTTTTTTTCAGGCGAACAAGAAAACTGGCACTGTTTTCTGTTTTTATGTTCCATTTTTTGACTGCCGTCTTTTTTCCTATTGGAATGTTCCCTTACATCATGATGACTTTTTCTTTGTTGTTTCTGGAAAATGATACTCACAAAAGGCTCCTAGGCTTTATTGGATATAAATCAAACGGTCAAAAATTTGTAACTCAAGGATTCATTAAGCATGTATATAAGCCATTAATGGGCTTTGTCCTATTCATATTTTTTGTTTTTCCATTGCGATCTCATACCTACCCAGGAGATTTGTTTTGGACGGAACAGGGTTATCGCTTTTCGTGGAGAGTCATGCTCATGGAAAAAATGGGGCATTGCTATTTTTACGTGAAGGATCCCAATCAGCCAGGACAAAAAGAAGTCTTGCCTTCTTGCTATTTAACAAACAATCAAGAACGCCATATGTCTCGCCAACCCGATCTCATCTTACAAATGGCCAATATTATTGAAGAAGACTACAAGAATCAGGGCATACAAGATCCTGAAGTAAGGGTTGTGTCATGGGTGAACCTCAATGGAAAGGGTTCTCAATTGTTCATCGATCCTTCCATTGACCTGACGAAAATTGAAGATTCCTGGGCACATAAAGATTGGATAATACCATTAGATTCTGTCATTTCTCCTGTAGACTTTAAACACCCATTTTTATCTCGCACTGATTAATGCGCTTTAGTTCTCTCTTCATATTGCTCTTTTCGGTTTCATTTCTCCAAGCCCAAAAAGTTGAAATTGAAGTTCTTGATTCTATAAATGGTCAGTCATTGCAACAAGTTCTTCTCGTTAATTCAAAAAATGTCGTACTGGGCGAAAGCGATCAAAGCGGGAAGATTTTAACTTTTCTAGAAAACCAAGTTTCCTATCGATTATACAAAGAGGGATATATGGTTGAATCCTTTACCTATTCCGAGGAAAAAAGCATTATCCTAAAACTAAAAAGACTAAGAAAAGATCTTAAAGAAGTCATCATTCAATCGCGCAAAGAGGATTTTGATTTTTCCTATTTGCCCACCGTCCAAGGCACCTATATCTATGGCGGAATGAAAAATGAAGTCATCGATCTCGAAAAAACCATAGCCAACTTAAGCCAGAATAACAGCCGACAAGTCTATAACAAAATCCCGGGTTTGAATATTTGGGAAAATGATGGTGCCGGCATTCAATTAGGTATTGCAACTAGAGGTTTAAGTCCGAACAGAACCTCACATTTCAATACCCGACAGAATTATTATGAAATGAGCGCAGATGCCTTGGGCTACCCAGAATCCTATTATACACCTGCATTGCAAAGTGTCGAAAAAATTGAATTGGTAAGAGGTGCGGCAGCATTGCAGTTCGGAACACAATTTGGAGGATTACTAAATTTTAAAATGAAGCGTGCAGATTACAATGACTCCTTGCGCTTTAGTCTTGAGCAAAGCATCATTAGTTTTGGTTTAAATGATACTGTTAGTGATGCGCTTGCTGGAAGCAGTACTTTCTTTAATTTGAAAGCGGGCAGTAAGAATATCAGATATTATGGACACTATCAATATAAATTTGGTCAAGGATGGAGAGACCGGTCCGATTATGAAGTCCATTCGACATTTAACAATCTAGGAATAAGGCTTTCCAATCGATCTGAATTGAACATAGACTTTACCCATATGCATTATCTGGCTGAACAAGCAGGTGGATTGATTGATGATGATTTTAATGAAAATCCGCGTGCGATCACAAGAAACAGAAATTGGTTTCAGGTAAAGTGGAACTTATGGAGTGCTTCATATTCATTTGAACCCAATTCCAATTGGTTAGTGAATTCAAATTTCTTCGGATTGAATGCATCTCGTCAGGCGTTGGGTTTTCTCGGACAAACCAATAGACCCGACCCGGGAGGCTTAAGAGATATTATAAGCAGTGAATTCAATAATTTCGGCAATGAAACGAGGGTGCTGTTTAGGCAACCTGTGCGTAGCGGATTTGTTTTAATAAATGGTGGGTTTCGATTCTATCGTGGAAATAGTCAAACAACTGAAGCCAAAGGAAATTCGGGAGCAGAAGCCAACTTCGAAATTTTGAAGAATCCTGAAGATGAATTTTCCGAATTTGATTTTCCCAATCAAAATTTTGCTGCTTTTGCACAATCTGTTATTCCCTTAAGCGAGAAGCTTTCTATAAGCCCTGGACTCAGATACGAGAATATAAAAACCGAAGCAGATGGCGTATTCAATAGTGTTGTTCTCGATGGGGCAGGTAATCTCATAGAAGACACACTGATTGAAAGTATAAATTCAAGAGTACGAGATTTTGTTCTCATCGGGATGGGTATTAGCTATAAACTTAAGGCGAGTGAATTCTATGCAAATGCGGTCCAGAATTACAGAGCTATCAATTTTACAGATATTCAAATCAACAGTACTTCTTTGCGCATTGACCCTAATATCAAAGACGAACGCGGTTCAAATTTTGATCTGGGATATAGGGGTACGTTTAAAGACAAGATCAAATTTGATTTGAGCCTTTTTGCTCTATTCTACAACGATAGAATTGGTGGATATTTTACCACGAACGCTTTGAACCAAGCCATCCGCTTTCGAACGAATGTTGCGGATGCAAGAACATTTGGACTTGAAAGTTATGCTGAATATTTGTGGAAAGTGAACGCGTCTTTCTCGATCAATTCTTTTGCAAATGGAAGCCTAATGGATGCAAAATATTACAATTCAGAAGATCCTGTTTTTGACAATAAGAATGTCGAATTGGTTCCAGAAAAAACGCTTCGGTTAGGACAGACATATAGGTACAAGATGTTCGGGGCATCCCTGCTTTACTCTTTTATTGATCAACAATTTTCAGATGCCACAAATGTAGGTAGCAATCCAAATTTTCCATCTACACCAAATGCGGTTGATGGAATTATTCCAGCCTATAGTGTCATTGATTTGAGTCTTTCATATCGATTATCACATTTCAAATTGAGTTTCAACCTAAACAATTTGGCTAATAATCACTATTTTACGAGAAGGGCAAGTGGATATCCTGGTCCGGGAATTATACCTTCTGATGGGAGAAATTTCAGTTTTTCTCTCCTTTGGAGTCCATTTTCACAGGACTTTTAATTTTCTAAATTCTGGTTCGAACACTATATTCAATTGGCTATGATTAATAGTTCGGTACGTTAATTAACAGCATTTATTTTATACTTTTCATAGGAGAAGCCCGCAAGCGTTCAGCCTTGTGGGCTTTTTGTTCCAACCAAAATTAATCGAAGACAAAATTTTAAAACAATATACTAAAGCCTTTATTTCGAATTGAAAATCAACAAATTCAATTGTTAATTACTCTGATGCTATACCATAAACATGCGATTGATTATGATAAGGACAGATTTTATAATTGTTACAGAATTACAGAACACTAAACTTCTTATCCATGAAATCTTTTGACTTATCAGTCGAATACAATGCTATTAATCCAAGCTCAAAATGCATAATTGAACGCTACGAACTTTCTAAAGAGAATCTGGAATTCCGTGCGCGAAAACACAATGACGAGTTTATCGAGAAATTGATTCAAGGCATTGTTGACTTTGAAAATTTGAAAGCTGAAGAATTCGAATCGTATGAATTAAATGACGTATTGGATTATTTGGAAAGAACGCATAAATATTACAAGGAAGTTCGTTTTCAAAAAATTGAGCAGTCACTATTATCTTTTTCGAGAAAATCTGATAACGCTCTGTTGAACCATATTCTTTTCAATTATTTCGAAAAATTTAAATATGAACTCAATGAACATATAATTGAAGAAGAATCAACACTATTTCCCTTTGCGCGTTTTATTGAAAATCAAGCTATAAAGTCTGCTTCTGATATTGCCTTTCATTTAAATTGTCCGATTGACGTTAAGTTGCCATTTAAAACTCACGATGATGTAGAGTTTCAATTAGACTCTTTGATTGATCTATTAATGACTTATGAGCCTTCTCTTGGTTATATGTTAAGTTTTAAAATTCTGCTTTGTCAACTTAAAGAATTCAATCGAGATTTGAAATTGCACGAATTGATCGAAGAAGAAGTGTTAATTCCAAAACTTATGCAAAAACGAAATGCATTGCAAAAGGAATTGGATTTGCTCTATGAGAGTTTATACTAAACACGTCATAACCTGCATTTTATGATTTTAATAATTATTTAGATTAAATCTAAATAACATGTTTGTGCTATTTTCTTATTTGTGCTCCTGACCTAGATTTGTAGCGCAATTTGAAAATAAGTTAAAATCAATTGATATGAGAAAAAATATACTTTTTGGAGGAATTTTTACAGTAGCCATGTTAGTCTTCTCTACTGCGGGCTTTTCGACCATGCATTTGACATACAATATTGGTTCTGAATCAGGATATACCTATTACAATTTAGATTTCGGATTAGTTTTCGAGGATTCTGCTTCTACGAATTGGGACATTGGATTCAATGGAACAACAATTATCGTAAACAGCGGGGTAAGTGGTCCTGGAAGCGCGCAGGCTCAAGTGGTATTAAGTGATTTCGAAAGTTTAATGACTGCTCCTTCTGATGGATATATGAGCGATGACGCGATTGGGAATGCCATCCCAACGGGAAGCGGAAACGGCTGGTATGAATACCTAGGTCCTCCAACTCACAAGATTGTCCCTATGACAGGAAGGACTATATTGGTGAAGACCAATTCAGGAAACTACTCAAAAGTTAAAATCGTGTCTTACTACAGAAATAATCCCGACTTGGATCAATACACGCAGTTCCCTCCCTCCGAAGCTTCTGGTATATATACCTTTATGTTCTTTACTCAAACTGATGGAAGTACAAATTTAGATCATCAGTTAGAAGACATCCGTGTAGACAATTTTGATGCAAATCAAGACAATATGGCCTTCTTCAGCTTTGACGAAATTACCAACATTTCATATTTGGACAGCGCAACTACCAATTGGGATATAGCTATTAAAGCTACGACCGTGCTCTTTAATGGCGGAAGCAGCGGACCGGGAACAATAGCTGGTCAGATTGTTCTCGATGGCTTTGATAATTTATCTACTCCGCCTAGCGATGGTTACGAACCTGATTCACCAACAGGAGCAATAATTCCAACTGGAAGTGGAAATGGTTGGTATACCTATTCAGGTCCTCCTGCACATAAAATAGAAGTAATACCAAACAGAAGTTTTGCATTTGAGAAGAACGGAAACGAGTACTATAAATTAGAATTCATAAGCTATTATGCCGGAAACCCTGATCTTGAAGAATGGACGGCTTCACCTCCGCCCTTTCCTGCACGACAATACACTTTCAGATATGAGAAGTTTGCTTCGGAAGTAGGACTATTTGAAGCTTTAGAAATAGAACCTTTAAAAGTATATCCAAATCCGGCTACACATCAAGATTTGGTTTATGTTGAATTTTATGCTGATTCCCCTCTTGCTGTTATCAGCATTACTGATTTAAAAGGAAAAGTTGTATTCAATCAGCAATTAAATTCTGCTACTGGTTTTCAAAAATTGCCTTTGACATTAAGTAAATTAAATACTGGTCTATATATAGTTAAAGTGCAGAATGCTGAGAATGTTTTCGTGAATAAATTTTATATTGATTAAGTATAAAAATTTCATTTGAACATGAAAAAAGTGTTCCCATATTCAATAGGCAAGGCAAAGTGGGTATTTTACCTGCTTTGCCTCAGCCTATTCAATAATTTGGAAGCACAATACAGCATAGAAGGGCAAATTTTAAACAATTTTCAAGAGCCCATTACCAATGCTGCTATAAAAATTGAACCTTCAGAACAAGGAACCATAAGTGATGAAAACGGGAATTTTGTCTTGAACAATCTTGATCAAGGACGCTATATACTATTCATAAGTCATTTGACTTATGACGTTTTGCGAATTCCACTAGAAATAAAAAACAGTAATGTCCAATTGGGCCAATTGGAACTCAATTCAATCATTGGAAATTTGAGCGAGATTGTTGTAACAGCAACACGCACAGAAAGAAAGATTTCTGATATCGCGGTTCCTGTTAGTGTCATATCAAAGGAAACTATAGAACAGATGGGTTCTGTTCGCCTTAATGAAGTTTTAGCAGAACAAACAGGATTAATTATTGATTCTGATCATGGAACAGGTATTCAGATGCAAGGGTTCAATGCAGACTACACCATGATTCTTATCAATGGCCAACCGATGATCGGAAGAACTGCGGGCACTTTAAACCTCGATCGGATTAGTGTCAATAATATTGAACGCATCGAGATAACTAAGGGACCATCATCATCCCTATATGGAAGTGAAGCCTTGGCTGGTGTAATTAATATTATTACCAAACAGGCAGATTCTTTCGCTCTGGATGCAATTGCAAAATTCAGAAGCTTTAATACGCAAGACTATAACCTCAATCTCGACTTTAAAGAAGATAAATTAAATGGTTCTGTTTCCTACAATTTATACCGTTCAGATGGCTATGATCTCACACCCGAAACCATCGGTCAGACGGCCTCGCCATTTGATGCGCATACTATTACATCGAGTCTAGGCTATGATTTTGAAAAGCTTGGTCAATTCAGATTATTTGGGAGATACTATGACGAGAGACAAAATGATCAAACGGAATTCTTAATCGAAGATCAAAATGAGCTCTTGAATTTTGAAGGTGTGCTTAGAGATTGGAATTTGACTCCTGAATGGACTTTGACAAGAAAAGAAAATAAGTTCATTGTTTCCAATTATTCATCTCAATACAAAACGAATTCCGATTATTACTTTGCTTCAAGTAACGAAGTATATGACGCTTCTTTTTTCGATCAATTTTTTAATAAATCAGAAGTTCAATGGGACAATACGAAATGGAATAAAAATACGCTGAGCATTGGTCTTGGACATATTCGTGAACGATTAAAATCTACGCGATATCGCGGTATTAATCGCTTTCAAACTAATTATGCCTTTGTCCAGAACGATTGGCGATCTAAAAATGACAAGCTCAATATAATTGCTGGATTTCGCTTTGATGATCAAAGCGAATACGGGCAGCAATTCAGTCCTAAGTTCGCAAGTCAATATACTTTGAGCAAAAGAATTAAACTCAAGGGGTCTTTTGGACGTGGATTTAAAGCTCCTGATTTTCGTCAGTTGTTTCTCGACTTTACCAATCCTGTTGTCGGATACAGCGTTTTTGGTTCAAGTCTTATGCCTGATGCTTTGGAAGAGTTAATTTCACTAGGCCAAATTCAAAGTGTGTTTTTTGATTTGAGTGATTTAGAAGAACTTAGAGCAGAAAGCTCAAATGCTATAAATCTTGGGGCATCAGTTCAATTTGCTTCAAATATAAATTGGAATATTAACTTTTTCAGAAATGACATTGAAGACTTGATAGAAGCCGCTCCAGTTGCTTTAAAGACAAATGGACAACAAGTCTTTACTTATTTCAACCTGAATAGAGTATATACTCAAGGGCTTGAAACTGAATTCTTTTATAATCCCCTGGTAAATTTTAAAGTTTCAGTTGGCTATCAATACTTGATCGCGAAAGACAAAGAAGTTGAAGAGGAAATCTCCAATGGAACTGTATTTGCCATTGATCCAGAAACCGGAAGCACGGTCAGGGTATCAGAAGACGATTATGGTGGATTATTCAACCGATCTGCGCACAGCGCTAACGTTAAGTTATTTTATGACTTAAAGAAATTTGGAACGCGCTTGAATTTAAGAGGAATTTATAGAGGAGCATTCGGTTTTGGAGATCTTAACAATAACGGTATTCTTGATGCCGAATTTGAATACACCGATGCCATCTTCACCGGAAATTTTTCAGTATTAAAAAGTTTTAAAAGTAATCCTAAACTGCAAGTGCAGTTCGGGATAGATAACTTAACTGACCAAAGAAACACATACGTGCCATCAATGCCTGGCAGAATTATTTACGGGGCTATTTTTATTAATTTATCGAATCAAAAATCATCGCAATGAAACAACTATATCTACTTCTTATTTTATTGTTGGTATTATCTTCTTGTGAAAAAGATGACCCTCAACCTCCAAGTACTGGTGGAGGAGATCTAGAGATTTTAACGACATCCGATCTCATTGCTGATGCAGATAGCACTAACCTCTATACATTTTTCAGTTTGAGAGAAAATAAGGTTATCCCTAATTCGGATTCCGCCACTACAAATTGGGATATCGCATTTCGCGGCACAACCATTTTGACAAATAACGGAACGAGTGGGCCTGGAATGGGTGGCGCTCAAGTCATTGACGGCATTTTTGACGAATTGGCTCAAGCTCCAGTTGATGGTTATGATATTGACGATATTTTAGGTACTGCAATCCCAACTGGATCTGGAAACGGTTGGTACTTATACACTGCATCTAACACTCCTGTTCACGCAATATTACCGATAGCTGGTAAAATCATCGTTATCAGAACAGCCGATGAACGATACGCTAAAATGGAAATACAAAGTTACTACGAGGGTAATCCAAACACAACGACCCCTGAATTTGCTGATCTATCTACGCGTCCTCCAAGCAGATATTATACGTTCCGTTTTGTATTTCAAGAAGATGGGAGCTTAAACTTTTAAATTATTTCAATGAAACACCTATATATTTTATTTTTTCTCTTTGGCGCGATAGCCTGTAATCAATCCACAACTCAAGTAGAAAATCAAGATGTCCCAGCCAAGGATTGGAAAATTGTTTCTTTAAAAGGAGCCTATAGCGAACTCTTATGTGAATTTGATCTTTGCGACAAAATCTTGGCCACCGATGTTACTTCTTTGTTCCCAGAACAGGTTAAAGCCTTACCCAAAGTCGGGCATATTAGAAATGTATCTGTTGAAGGCATGCTTGCTTTTGAACCCAATTGCATCGTTGCAGATCCCAATGATATGAAGCCAGAGACTCTTGAGCAACTGAAAGCCATGGACATTGATTTAGTTCTTGTTGAACAGGATTACTCAATAGAAGGATCGAAAAAACTAATCCAAGATATGGCCAATGCTTTTGAAGCAGATGATTCGAATGTTCAATCACTGATCTCAAATATTGATGAAGAATTAAGTAAAGTACAAATCATTGAAAATGCCCCTAAGGTTCTATTCATCTATGCACGTGGAGCAGGTACATTAATGGTAGCAGGTGAAAATACGCAGCTTGAAAACATCATCGAATTAGCAGGTGGACAAAATGCTGCCAGTGGTTTCGAAGAATTCAAACCTTTGACAGCGGAATCATTAATTGCCTTCAATCCAGATGTCATTCTCATGTTTGAAAGTGGTATGAATAGTATGGAAGGTTGGGATGGTATACTCGCTTTGCCTGGTGTTGCAGAAACCACTGCCGGAAAAGACAAGAACTTTATTGCCATGGATGGTGCCTTTTTAAGTAATTTCGGACCGCGAATTGGCCAGGCCATTGTACAATTGAATCAAGCACTAATCGACAACCAAATAAAGCTTGCTGAAGAATAAGTTTGTATTATTTCCGGGACTTTTTTCATTGTTGTTACTTCTAACTATACTCTCTGTATGTATAGGAGCATTGAGAATACCCTTAATTGAAGTTTGGCATTTTCTAAGTGATTCCTTGGGATTTACTGAAAATCAAGCTTCAGATTTGCATAAGAATGTAATACTAGGCTTGAGAATTCCTAGAGCTTTAATGGCGATTTTAATCGGTTCTTCATTGGCTTTTGCCGGTGCAAGTTTGCAAGGACTATTCAGAAATCCCCTTGCTGATCCAGGTCTTATTGGTATCTCCTCGGGTGCCTCGTTAGCCGCGACCTGCGTAATTGTTTTAGGCATCCATATCGGTTTTTTAGGGCAGTTCTTTCTTGCAATTTGCGCTTTTGTCGGTGCAGCGATAGTCACTTTTATTGTCTATCAAATCTCACGATCCGGAGGAAAGACTATTGTCGCTACAATGCTCTTAGCGGGTATTGCAATGGCAGCGATAGCGGAGGCAGGACGTGGATATTTGTTCTTGGTTTCCGATGAAGCTGAGCTACGAAATGCGACATTTTGGCTTTTAGGCAGTCTGGGTGGAGCCAATTGGAATAATATATTGGTATTGATTCCTTTTACGATTCTGCCTCTTTTCTTTATGTATGGAATGGGAAAAAAATTGAACGCTTTTTCTCTTGGAGAAACAGATGCCAATTATCTCGGAATCAATGTCAAAGTATTAAAGAGAACAGTTGTTGTGCTAGCTACTTTAGTTGTTGGAGCAAGTGTTTCAGTTGCCGGTATGATCGGTTTTGTCGGACTAATTGTTCCACATATAGTCCGTTTGATTTTTGGTCCTGATCACCGTTCATTGCTTCCCATATCAATGATACTCGGGGCAATATTTTTACTTGGTGCCGATTTAATTGCACGCACCGTTTTGTCTCCAATTGAAATCCCTATAGGAATAATAACGGCTGCAATAGGAGCTCCTCTTTTCATTTCTATTTTGTTAAATGAGAAAAAGAAAAGGAGGTTGATGATATGATTTCAATTGAGGATCTTTCTTATTCGATAGGAAAATCAAAAATTCTCGATAACATCTCGGTTACTTTTGAGGGTAATCAATTCGTAGGATTGCTTGGACCCAACGGAGCCGGAAAATCGACTTTACTCAAATTGATGTCTGGGGCGATACATTCCAAACAAGGTGAAATAAGTATTGAGCAAAAAGCCATCCAAAACTGGAATAAAAAGGATCTATCCCAAAAAAGAGCGGTTCTCTCGCAGAATTATGAAATAGCCTATAATTATAGCGTACGTGATCTCGTTCTTATGGGCAGATATCCCTTTTTTGAGCAAGTGCCCAATTCAAAGGACATTGATATTATTGAAAGGGTACTGGACTTTTGTGGCTTGAAGTCTTTTAAAGATAGATCTATTAAGTCATTGTCAGGCGGAGAACTGCAGAGGGTTCATTTAGCGCGAGTTCTCGCACAAATTGAGGAAGTAGAAAAAGGCATTCTCTTTTTAGATGAACCCATTAATAATTTAGACTTAAGGTATCAGCATGAAATCATGCAAATCGCGCTGCATTATTCCCGAAAAGGAAATTTGGTAGTAGCCGTCTTGCATGATTTAAATATCGCTTTTGAATACATAGATTGCTATTGCTTTATGAATAAAGGAAAAATTGAAGCGATGAATTCAATTGAAAAATTTGTCTCAAAAGAAGTATTAATGGATATTTATGGAATTAATTTAGAAGTTCAAAAAGTCGGAAATCGCCCCTCAATCGTGCACCAAAGAAATTCAATTGAAACACCAACAGTTTAAAAAAATATGGAAACGAAATTAATTGATCTGAAGACCAGATATACAGAATTTAAAAAAGAAAATCCCAAAGTGCGAATTCGCAATGCCGCTGAGGCGCTTGAAGTTACAGAAGCAGAATTATTGGCAACTTCTCTCGGAGAAAATGTCATCAAACTTAATCCCGACTTCAAAGGCATCTTAATGCGTATCGAAGAAATTGGAGAAGTGAAAGCTATATCTCGAAATGACGAAGTTGTTCACGAAAGAAATGGCACTTATTTAAACGGCAGTTTCAATCCTCATGTAAGTCTATTTGTTGGAGAAGACATCGATTTAAGAATCTTCAATACGGTTTGGAAATTTGCCTTTGCTGTTAAGGATCCCTTTAAAAATGATTTCAGGAGAAGCATACAATTTTTTGCAAAAGACGGAACCGCTCTGCATAAAATTTATCTGACGACTAAAAGCGATCTATCCGCTTATGAGCAGATCGTTCAAGACTTCACAAACGATGATCAGTATATGGATCTTGACATTGAAGAAAGAGTAGCTAAGGAAAAAGAGTTGCCGGATAATGAAATTGACACTGCTGGATTTCAAGACGAGTGGATTAACCTTAAAGACACTCATGATTTTTATGGAATGGTCAAAAAGTACAAACTCACCCGGACCCAAGCACTGAGACATGCGCCTGAAGGTAATTTCGCCATTAAAGTAGATAATTCAGCTATGCGAGAAGTTTGTAATCGAGCAGCTGAAAAAGCGGTACCTATTATGGCCTTTGTTGGCAATCAAGGTATCATTCAAATTCATACAGGACCTATTAAAAAACTGATGGATTTCGAAGAATGGTTCAATGTTCTCGATCCACATTTTAATCTGCATGTCAAAGAACCGGGGATTAAGGAAACATGGATTGTACGTAAACCAACGGAAGACGGAGTTGTTACTTCTCTAGAAGTGTTCAATTACCAAAATGAGCTCATCCTTACTCTTTTTGGAAAGCGGAAACCAGGTATCGCTGAACTTGAAGAATGGAGAAGCATCATTCAAGAGGTTCAGGACTTGAACGAATAGGACATTCAGTCAACAGCTCTTTACAGGATCATTACTTCATTTTTCTTTTATTTGAATCATGAAGTTCATGACCGGTCTATTGATTGTAATTTTATTTTCTTGTCAACAAAGGCAAACAGAGGAGGCCTCAATTTCTAATGGCGACAAAATACAAAGCATTGACATTTTCAAAATGGATTGCAGTATTCGGGCCATTCAAGCTGTTGATGAAAAGACCTGTTATTTTGCTGGATCCAATGGGATGTACGGTTATACCAAAGATGCGGGAGCAAACTGGTTTGTAGACTCACTGCACCACCCTGATCATCATTCATTGCAATTTCGGTCACTATCAAAAACTTCTGATGCGTGGATGATATTGGGTGTCGCCTCTCCTGCCCTCTTGTACCGCAGTATCGATGAGGGAAAAAATTGGGATTTGGTATATGAGGAAAAAGACTCCTTAGCCTTTTATGATGCAATGGCTTTTTGGGACGAGCAAGAAGGCATTGCCATGGGTGACCCAACGGATTCTTGTTTGTCTGTAATTAAAACCCATGATGGTGGAAAAACTTGGAAAAAATTACCTTGTGCGCAGCTGCCCACCAGCGCCAAAGGCGAGGCCGCATTTGCGGCCAGCAATGGTAACATTGCCCTGGTGGGCGACCATGTCTGGATGGTATCTGGAGGTGTGTTATCTAGAGTCTATCACAGCGCTGACAGAGGACTAAACTGGGAAGTATTTGACACACCAATTATACAAGGGCAAGCAATGACAGGAATCTTCTCATGCGATTTCTTAAACGAAAATGAAGGATATATTTTCGGAGGTAATTGGGATAAGCCTGAAGACAATACGGCAAATAAGGCAATAAGCAATGATGGTGGAAAAACTTGGACTTTAGTCAATGATTCTCTCAGTCCAGGCTACCGATCTTCGGTTCAATATCTTGGAAAAAAAGGCCATATGATTGCGGTAGGTTTTCCAGGTGTTTCGTACTCAACTGATTTTGGACATACATGGGAAGAACTGCTCCCGGATGATTATTTTACCGCTCGATCATTTGGAAATACAGTGTGGATGGCAGGAAAAAATAAAATTGCGCGAATGAAATTAAATGAAGAAATTAAGTAAAGCTTAATTTCCGCTCAGGTATATTTCTTCTTGAGAAAACTGATAGATCATTCCATACTCATTCGTTGGTCCAAAAATTTCTGCAACAATAACAACATAGGGTAGATTCTCTTGAATTACATAGAGCTTGTCATTTTCTTTATTCGTGTGTAAACCAGCAAATTCCTCTGAAGATTTTAAATCGAGAATCTGCACCATTTGATTCTGCCCTTGAAAAATGATAAAGTATTCATCTGAATTTTGATGATGCCTTAGCATGGCATCTGATGAATATAAAGTGTCTGAGATACAAGCCGATTGCTCAGCAACGCAATAAGCGATGTGATTGAAATTATAATCCTGGTATTGTCCGATTACATTTGAACTTAAAAGCGCAAAGAACAATACGAACAATGGTCTAATGAATTGAAACATATCCTTACTTTTTTTAAGTACTTATTTTTACGCGATTTTAATTCAATGGTTTCACTTAGGAACCTTTAGCTAGAATTAAGGTCTTTGGAAGATGCCTCCAAAAGGATGAATTCAAAAATGAATTGAATCAGCTCTTTTAGCAAATTTGAATCAGCGAATTCTCTTTCAAAAAGGTCAATCGAATTAATTCGAGAATAGCATTATAATATCTAAATTGGAAGATGAACCACAACTACGCAGTCTTTCAAAATTTCAATGATATGGCCTCTGCCAATGTACTCATAGAGCAGTTGAAAGAGAGTAATATTGATTTTCGTATCGTTGACAATTCTGGAGATTTAGACATTACATTTGCAGGAAACAAGACGCACGAGGGTCTTCAAGTACTCGTTGCTTCAGAACAATTTGACCAAGCCAATGCGCTTTTGCAAAGCTTGGCAGAGGAGCAAATAAAAAATGTAGAGGAGGATCATTATCTCTTTTCTTTCTCCGATTCAGAACTCTATGAAATACTTTTGAAACAAGATGAATGGAGTGCATTTGATTTAAAACTCGCCCAGCAAATATTGAAGAAAAGAGGCAAAAACGTTGACAATGACTTGATCGATTCATTGAAAAAACAACGAATAGAAGATCTGGAAAAAAAACAAGAGGGCAATAAAGGATATATTATTGCTGGATACATCATGGCATTGATCGGTGGTTTTGCAGGATTACTTTTGGTAGCTACTTCGGCCATGATAGGACTCTACCTTTGGCAATTTCGCAAAACTTTACCTGATGGTCGAAAGGTATATGTTCACAATCATAAAGCCAGAAATCATGGCTTAAACATCCTTGTCTTAAGCTTGGTAACCTTTGGTATTTCTTATTATATTATGGCGAGAAGCGCAGGTATTTGGTTTTTCGATATTTAATATTTCGGAATATGTCAGGTTCAATTATAAAGTCATTGCGATCCGCCATCCTTTTTGGATGTCTGGGAATGCTAATTGCACTCGTAGCAAATTGTTCAATCGAAAAATTTGGAGCAGGCCTACGACGCCGGCGTGCTGGTCGACGAGGCGGGGGCCTTCGCGGCCTGGCTCGAG